>JAAYHV010000038.1 GCA_012744355.1 Clostridiales bacterium | reverse complement strand
TTAGCAATCGCGGCACTGGCGCAAGATTTGATCGTTTTAACTACTTCCTCTATGTTTGCAATTACAATTAAATACCCTTCAAGTATATGAAGTCTTTTTTGTGCCACATCTAATCTGTGCTTATAGATATTTGTATAACACCTAAATTCGTGTTTAAGATGTTCTTGCATGGCTTCTGGTAATGTAAAAATTTGAGGATATTTACCTCTCTTTAGCATAGTCAAATTAATACCATAATGAGATTTTAAAGATGTTTCTTTATAAAGTAAATTAATAACTTGAGAAGCTTGCGCACGAGGACTTAAATATATCTCCATTATCGCACGATCTGTAATTTCTAAGAATTTTTCTATTCCACAATTTTCATTTTCATTTATTATGTTTTCTAACTCTTTAGCTACAGTTTCAGTATATACACTATATGGCATTTCTTTAACGTAAAGTACATGATCATTTGGTTCATATTCAATAGTTGCTCTAATTTGAATACTAGAACCTTGCCCTTTTTGTAGGCTTTCTTTAACATCTTTTAGATTTGTAATTGTGCCACCAGTAGCAAAATCTGGCATAGGTAAAGAATAGGATCTACCCCACAACATATGAATTAAAGCTTCATTCATTTCTTTTAAATTAAACTGGGGAATTGATGATGCTAATCCTACCGCTATACCACTCGAACCATTACAAATATTGTAATAACCAAGAGAGGGTAGTACTATAGGATGTATATCTGTTTGAGTATAATTTTCTCTCCATTCATCTTCAAGAATTGCATTCTCCTTTAATCCTTGAAATAAAAGAGTTCCAAATTCCGATATACGCATTTTAGTATAACGATAGTGAGACTCGTTTTGAGATTTTGCTAGTGAACCATAACCACCCTTCATTTCCTCTATAGGATAACGCATAGCAAAGGGTTTCGCTAACCTAGCAAGTGTAGCATACAATGAAGAGTCTCCATGTATATATGACTCAAGACCTGCGCCAACAACTGTTCCTGAAGAAGCAAAAGGTTTAGGGTGTGTATACCCTTTATTATTTTGTATATAAGTAAGTAACCGCGCGCTTGGTTTCATACCGTCTCTGACGTCTACTAACGCACGAGATTGTGCAACTGCTCCTGCGTAATTCGTAAAAGATTCTGTAATTATATTCGTAGTTTTATTCATTATTCGTACTCCTGACCAAAATCAATTTTACTATATACAAATTCTTTTCTGGGCTCTATATCTTCTCCCATAAATTTCAAAATTAGATTTTCCGCTTCTTTAGACCATGTTAATTTTTCCATGCGTTGGTTAGCTCCAAACATAGACTCTTTTACTACACTTACATTATCTAATGAACCAAGACCTTTATAGCGACTTACCTCTCCTTTAATAGTACTTTTATTAAATTCATCATCATTATAATAATAATGATATTTTTTACCTTTTTTAATTGAATACAAAGGGGCGCGAAGCCAAAACAATCTTCCTTCTTCGAGGAAGTTTGGACAATAGCGCTGCATAAGCGCCATTACCAACAGCGCTATGTGAGCACCATCGCTGTCTGCATCCGTACAAATTGCTGCCCGACCATAGCGCAACTTTCCCAACTTCTTCGCGCCAGGTGTAATGCCTAACGCTCCAAAAATAAGTTGAATTTTTTCACTATTTAAAACTTTTTCTTCAGGATGCCCATAGGCATTAATTATTTTACCACCTAGTGTTAGAGCGCCATAAACAGAAGCATCTCTGGCTTCAAGTATTGGGCCGAGAGCACTATCTCCTTCAACTAATAAAAGAATACTATTTTCTCCTAAAT
>JAAYHV010000037.1 GCA_012744355.1 Clostridiales bacterium | reverse complement strand
AGATTTACTTTAAGTATACCTTTTTTCAAGTTGTCATTTGTTTTGTCTACCAAACTTGTAACTAGAGTATTTATTCTTGAACCATGAGTATGGCCTAATATTTTTATATACTCAGGCGGTAAATCACTAGTTTTTAATATACCAGCTCTTATAGAATCGTCTATATCGTGATTAACATAAGCTATTTTATCTGCAAATTTAGCTATTTGCCCTTCTAGAGTTTCAGATTTATTAGTACCTTCTTGAAGGCCACTGTGATGAAGTATCCCATCTAAAACCTCATAGCTTATATTTAAACCTTTGCCATCTTTTTCAAGTTTTTCAAGTACCCTAACAGACTGTTCATTATGTCTAAATCCTTCTGGAAGCCTTTCGTTAAGAACTTCTTCTCCGTTATGTGCAAATGCAACATGTCCTATATCGTGGCCCAAGGTAATTGCCTCTACAAGATCTTCATTAACGCCAATACCTCTTGATATTGTTCTAGCTATTTGTGAAACCTCTAAGGTATGAGTAAGTCTTGTTCTGTAGTGATCACCTGTAGTCTTAATATATACCTGAGTTTTATGTTTTAATCTTCTAAATGATTTTGAATGAATTATCCTATCTCTATCATGCATGAAAGGTGTCCTATAGTTATCTTCAGGCTCAGGGATTTTACGTCCACGAGACTTATTCGAAAAACAAGCTTCCTTAATTAATATATTTTTTTCATTAAGTTCTATTCTTTTTCTAACATTCATAAAAACACCCCTCTATATTCAATATTCTAGATAAGTCTTCAAAATCCTTTAATTTTTCATATAGTTTACAAGATATTTACATCAACATTAATAAAAGCTCTCAGTTACCCGAGAGCTTTTATCAAAATATATATTTTATTCTAACCAAATATTAACCAAGCTATTAAACCAAAAAAACCAAAAATACCTAAAAGAATAGGAATTAAATTTATTGCTAGTGCTACAGACATAGCAAATATATCATGTTTTTCTAATTCAGCATCAATATCTTGATTAGCTTCTACTTCTTCAGACAATTTTTTTCTTGACGGTCTTTTCATATTTTTCCTCCTTGATTAATAAATATATAATATTAGATTTCTCCTGCAAAGTGACATGCTACAAAATGTTCTGGATGATTCTCAGGGTCGTACTCCCTAAGTATTGGTATTTCTTGTTTACAGATATCTTTAACATAAGGACATCTTGTATGGAATTTACATCCGGATGGAACATGTATATTACTTGGAAGTTCTCCTATTATAGGTTTCATTTGTCTTTTAAGTGTAGGATCTGCAACTGGAATAGCATCTAATAAAGCTCTTGTGTAAGGGTGAGCTGGAGTTTTATACAGTTCATCCTTAGCTGCAAGTTCTACTAATGATCCAATATACATTACACCTATTCTATCACTTATATGTTTAACAACACTTAAATCGTGAGATATAAATAAATATGATAATCCCATTTTTTCTTGAAGATCCATCATAAGATTTAATATCTGTGATTGAATAGATACGTCAAGTGCTGATACAGGTTCGTCTGCAACAATAAAATCTGGATTTAAAGCAAGTGCTCTTGCTATTCCAATTCTTTGTCTTTGTCCGCCTGAGAATTGATGTGGATACCTATAAATATGATATGGTGATAAGCCACAAGTTTCTATAAGATCCATTACTGCATTTTTATATTCTTTTCCTGGTTTTACTATTCCATGTGAAAGCATAGCTTCTCCAACTATATTACTAACACTCATTCTTGGATTTAGTGAACTATAAGGATCTTGGAAAATAAGCTGCATTTCTCTTCTAAGGGCTTTAAGTTGTTTTCCCTTAAGCTTTGCTATATCTCCTTCGATTTCTCTTCCGTGATATATTATTTTTCCTTCTGTAGGATCATAAAGTCTTACTATTGTTCTACCAAGTGTTGATTTACCACAACCTGATTCTCCAACAAGACCTATTGTTTCACCTCTGTGAAGTTTAAATGAAACTCCATCAACAGCTTTAATATATTCTACTTTTCTTCCCATAAATCCAGATTTAACCGGGAAATATTTTTTTATATCGATAACTTCTAATTGAACTTCTCTTTTACTTTTGTCTTCTTTATTAATCATATTTCCCTCCTATTTACTTTCTTCATTTTCATATAAGAAACATTTTGCATAGTGCGTGCTGCCCTTATCTGCTTTATCAATAAAATAAATTCCAGGTTCTTCTTCCCAGCATTTATCCATTACATATTTACATCTAGGTGCAAAATAACATCCTTTTGGTAAATCCATTGGATTTGGAACTATACCTTCGATAGTATTAAGTCTCTTTCTCTCCTTAGTCAAATCTGGTATTGAACTAAGAAGTCCCTCTGTATATGGATGTTTTGGATTTTGATAAAGTTCTATAACGCTAGCAGATTCAACAACTTTTCCTGAATACATAACAAGAACATGATCTGCCATTTGAGCAACAACACCAAGGTCGTGTGTTATAAGCATAATTGATGTACCCGTATCATCTTTTAAATCATTCATAAGAGATAATATTTGAGCTTGAATTGTAACATCAAGGGCTGTTGTTGGTTCATCAGCAATAAGTATTTTCGGATCGCAGGCAAGTGCCATAGCAATCATAACTCTTTGCCTCATTCCACCTGAGAGTTGATGTGGATAGTCATCCACTACACGCTCCGCTCTTGGAATACCAACTATATCTAACATTTCAATGGCTTTTTGACGGCCTTCTTTTTTATTTAATTTTCTATGAAGCTCTAGTGATTCAACTATCTGATCTCCAATTCTAAAAACTGGGTTCAGTGATGTCATAGGTTCCTGGAATATCATAGATATTTCATTTCCTCTAATTTGCATCATATCTTTTAAAGGAGCTTTGGTTATATCAAAATCATTGTATTTTATTGAACCATGTACTATTTTCCCTGGTTCCTCTATCAGTCTTAATATACTCATAGCTGTAATACTTTTACCACAACCTGATTCCCCAACTACTCCGAGTGTCTGACCTTCGTAAAGGTCAAAGCTAATCCCATCTACTGCTTTAACCACACCTTTGTCTGTGAAAAAATGTGTAGCTAAATCTTTTACTTCTAATATTTTTTTCATATTGACCTACCTAATTTCCTTTGGATCAAAGGCATCTCGTAGCCCTTCACCAAGCAGATTTATACTTACAACCGTCAGCATTATCATAATTCCAGGTGGTATCCAAAGCCACTTTATGTTTCTGAATACATCGGAATTACTTGCTCTTTGTATCATATTACCCCAAGTAGGAGTAGGTGGTGTTACACCAAGACCTAAATATGATAAACTAGCCTCTGTTAATATCGCTCCTGCCATTCCAAGTGTTGCATTAACAATAATATATGCTAATGTATTTGGAAGTAAATGCCTTACTATTCTTGAACTAGTTGATAGTCCTAGAATTTCTGTAGCTTGCATAAATTCTTGTTCTCTAAGTGATAAAATCTGTCCTCTTATCATTCTGGCAAGTCCTGGCCAAGATAGTATTCCTATTAAAAACATAACTAAATACATTTTATATCTAGAATCTACCCACATAAGAGCACCTGATATTGTAATAACTGTTGGTGTAAATGGAATTGAATAAACTATTTCAGCAAATCTCATAAGAAAGTTATCTACTCTTCCTCCATAATATCCTGCAATTCCACCTACTAAAGAACCTATAAAAACTGTTAATACAGCTGCTATAACACCTACTAAAATAGATGTTCTACCACCTAAAAAGAGTCTTAATAAAACATCCCTTCCCTGCTCATCTGTTCCAAGCCAATGGCTTGATGATGGTGGAAGTTTTTTCATTGTTAAATCATATTGATTTAAGCTGTAAGGTGAAAGCCAAGGTCCTACTATAGTTAAAATAAGAATAACTATAAAAAGAACCGCTCCAAACATTGCAACTTTATTTTTCTTAAATCTATCCCAAGCTACGGCCCAAGGTCCTACTATTTCAGATTTAGCCTGGGCAACTTCTAATGTATCTACATCTTTTATATTGTTTTTCATCTTTGCCCCTCCTAACTTACTTTAACTCTTGGATCAACAAATGCGTAGCTTATATCTGCAAGTAAATTTCCTGCAAGCATAAGTAGTGCGTAAAACACATTTATCGCCATAACTAATGATGTATCTTTTTTGAATATTGCTTCATGAAGTCTATTACCAATTCCTGGCCATTTAAATATAGTCTCAAGTATTAAAGAACCACCAAAAAGTGAAGGTATATAACTTCCAAGTAATGTTACTATTGGAAGAAGTGCATTTCTAAAAGCATGTTTATAAATAACTACTTTTTCAGAAAGTCCCTTTGATCTTGCTGTTCTTATATAATCTTGATTAATTACCTCAAGAACTGAATTTCTAACATATCTTGTTAAACTAGCAAGACTTGATATTACAAGCACAGTAAGAGGCATAATCATATGTCTTCCTATATCTACTAGCTCTGCCCATAAACTTGGATATCCTCTAACAGCTTGCATTGGATCTCGCATTAATGTTAGTGGTAAACCAAGGGGTATTCCTACAAAAAATATAAGTACTAATGCAAAGAAGAATGATGGCATTGATACACCGACCAAAGAAAACACGGTCCAAAAATTATCATATGCTCCATACTTTTTGACGGCGGATTTAATACCCACCGGTATTGATATCGCAAATGCTATTACCATCCCAAAAAAATTCAATATAAATGTATTCCAAATACTTCTACCCATTACGTCTCTAACAGGCGCTCTTAGTAAAATTGATTTACCAAAATCACCTTTAAGTGTTCTACCTAGCCAGTTACCATATCTAACAACTACATTTTTGTTAAGGCCTAGCTCTTCCCTCATTTGTGCCTGCTGCTCTACACTAACCCCCGAACCAACACCCAAGTATGCATTTACAGCATCTCCAGGCATTAACTCCATAATACCAAATAACACCATTGATATTATTAACATCACTGGGATCAAGTGTAATAATCTTTTTCCTATATATTTTAACATTATTTCACTCCCCATAACTTAATTTTTTAGTTAGAAAGGCAGTCTTATAAAAAGACTGCCTAAATTAATCTAATTAATTATATTATATTCTATTTTTAGTCTTCCATTGTTGCGTCTTCCATTGCTCTTGTCCAGTCATACAGCGGTGCTGTAGTAAAGTTCTTAAGCTTTGGACTATATAAATCGTGATAGATGTTAGCGTAAACTGGCATCATAACCGCATCTTCGTTCAAGATTTTAACAACATCTTGATAAATTGGTCTTGCTTCGTCTGGATCTACAATAACTTTACCTTCGTCTAGAAGTCTATCAACTTCTGGATTATTATATCTACTTGTATTATCTTTTCCACTTCCAATATGATCACTATGGAAAGATGTGTAAAGTGAATGAGGATCTGCGCTTGTTATTGATGTTGCAAGGAAGAATAAACTCCACTCATCAACATTAGAATCTGAATCGTAAATAACGTAATCAAGTATTGTATTAAACTCTTGGAAAGATACATTTACTTTAGCTTGTAGTTCTTCTCCCCAGCTTGCTTGCCACATTGGTACTAATGTTTCAAGTATATCGTGATCAGGCATTGCTGCAACTTTAATATCTAGTACTTGTCCGTCTTTCTCTCTAAATCCACTTGATCCAACTACCCAACCAGCATCATCTAAAATTTGTTTAGCTTTTTCAATATCATAAGTGTATTGAACTAATTCAGCTTCAAAGCTTTCATCTAAAGCCCATGATGATGTTGAGAATGGATGGTACTGAGTTGATGCTAATGGTTCTCCTGTATCAGGATCTTCGAAATATGAATCAACAAATCCTTGGATATCAAAAGCATAGTAAAGTGCTTTTCTTACTTCTGGATCAGCTGTTGGTCCAGCTTCGTTATTTGTTTTAACATATCCGTAACCACTTCTACTGTAAGTGTTCATTTCTTTTCCGCCATCTCTAGCTTCTTTTATCTTAGCAGGTTCAATTACTCCATATAGTAAGTCAACTTCATCATTCATAAATTGAACGATATCTGTAGACATATCAACGAACTGCATTAATATTTCTTTTATCATATATCCATCATCAGCAAATTTATCATTTCTGTTAAGATAAATAAATTGTGCTTCTGTGTAATCTTCAACTACATAAGGTCCTGATCCAATTGGTTCTGAGCTAAATTCTGCAAGTGATGATGTATCACCATAAACAAAATCATTACCGTAGTAATGTTCAGGCATTATTTCGAAAGTTGTATTTGCAAAGTTTGTTCTTAGTGCTTCTTTAAAGTTAAATGTAACTTTGTAGTCACCATCTGCTACAACACCAGGAAATTCTTCTGTTTCTTTAGCATAGTACTCATCATAACCTTCTAAGTCTTTAACTGTTGAACCATATCTACCATCATATGATGGATCTGCTAGAGCTTTGTAAGTAAATACTACGTCACTAGCTGTTAGTGGTTCTCCGTCTGAGAAAACTATGTCATCTCTAAGTTCAAATGTGATTGATTTAAGATCGTCTGAAATTGTCCAGTCTTTTGCAACTACACCTTCATACTCGTCTCCATCAAAATTTGTTCTTGCAAGACCTTGGAAAACTAAGTTTACTACATATCCATCATAAGCTGATGAATAATAAAGTGGGTTAAAGTTTCCTGAAGCCTCTGTAATTCCAACTTTAAGAGTTCCGGATGGTTCTCCACCTGTATCCGCATCCCCTGTATCACTTGGTGATTCTACTGGTGCATCTCCTGTTGGAGTTTCTCCAGCGTCGTCTTTTGCTCCGCATCCAGTAAGTACTACTGTAAATGCCATAACTAATACTAACAACATACCTATTCTTTTCTTTGTCATTCTTTAAGTTCCTCCTTGAATATCTTTTATTTAAAAGCTATATGTAAATAGCCAATAACCGAACGTTAATAGAATATTTCAATTTTGTAATTTCTATTCTATTATAGATTGAGAGTAAAATCAACTATTGTTTTGATTTTTGATGTTTTCATCTTGTCTTTTCGTATTAAATACGACCAATAATAATGAATCTCTCAATAAAAGCAACTTTTGATGTCATTTTATTCTTAATTGCAAGTTTTTTTAGGCTAACTTTCACAATTTAACAAAACAGCATTTATTTTACATTTATATTAAATTTTCAAAAAACATTTGCGATAGAATATAAAAATACTATAATTAAGTATTATACTTCATTTCTTATATAAAATAAAGTTATCTTTTTATTCATAATAGCCTGTATCTCCATATATCTGCTGTCACATCAAGTTAAACAGCAATTTGTAAATCAGCCAATTACTATTATAACACACTTTATTAACTATGTTTTAATAAATAAAGATCT
>JAAYHV010000202.1 GCA_012744355.1 Clostridiales bacterium | reverse complement strand
GATGCGGAGCGAACAAAAATCAATCATCATAACAACGAACCTTGCGTTCAGCAGATGGCAGGAAATATTCCATGATCCTGCATTGACAGCGGCAATGGTAGACCGGCTCACCTATAAAGCATATGTAATCAACATCACAGGTGATTCTTACAGATTAAGGGTTACAAAAGAATGGTTGAACAGGTAAAAAGTGACCCAATTTTAAAATATCAATCTGACCCAATTTTATGTTGACATATACATCTGCAAAAAAATCTAGTAATTATACAAAAGAATAATTATAATTTAGTAAGAAAGAAAATTATTATATATAAGGAGAATTTATGGACCAAAGATTACGAGGTAAAGGAAATTATTCGTTTGATGAAATTATTGCTTATAGTTCAAAAAAAGATGATTGGATAGAATTAGAAAGACGATTAAAAATTAATTATAGTCTTGAAAGGATTATTATAAATGACTCTAAATCTGCAGGTTGGGGTATCAACTATCGAGTAGGTAAAAATTCATTATGTTATATTCATCCAGAAATTAATGCGTTATTTATTGCTTTTCAAATAAAAGAGGAAGTAATTGAAAACATAAAATCACGATTAAGTGATTATGCATTAAAGGTTTGGGATAATCGCTATCCTTGTGGTAATGGTGGCTGGATGTGGTATCGTCTTACTGAAACGAATCAAATTGATGAAGTAATCTTACTTCTTAATAACAAAATAAAACCAAAAAATAAAAAGAGATTGTAAAACTAAGCTAATCCTTCTTCTAGACTTCTTGTTGCTTTAGAAGAAATTAGATATGCAACCTCTTTTTTTATATAAAATAAACTTGATAGTATAATTTTTATATAATTTAGTAATTATGATTTAATATTATTAATTGCTTTAATTCGATATGCTACAGGTGGATGAGAATAGTAAAATTTTACATATAAAGGGTGAGGCGTTAAATTTGCAAAGTTTTCACGACAAAGTATTTTTAATGCTTCAACAATATTTTCTTTCTTATATTTTGTTGCAGCATAATAATCTGCTTGATATTCAAAACGTCTAGAAATTGAATTTGCTATCAAATTTTCAATCATTGATACTGGATCCATAATAAACAAGAACAAGATAATACCAAATGCAATATTTGCTGATTCAAAACCAAATAACATACTTAACTCATCATATGTAGATGTAAATAAAATAATTGAGAAATAAATAGCAAGTTTAATAATTGTCATGAAAAGATTTTTTACTATATGTTTCTTTTTTGCATGACCTATTTCATGAGCTAGAACACTTACTATTTGATCTGAATTCATTTTATTTATTAAATTATCAAACAAAATTACTTGTTTAAATTGACCAAAACCTGAAAAAGAAGCATTTAACTTTGTCGTTCTTTTTGATGCATCCATGACACTTATTTTATTAACTTCATATCCCACAGTTTTTGTAAATTCAACAATTTTTTCCTTTAATTCACCATCTTCAAGAGGTATTAACTTATTGAAAATTCGGACAAAAACTTTTGCATACAACAAATAAGTGATTAATATGAATAAAGATGCTCCCCCTAAAGCGTAAAGGTAAAAAGTTAAAGGGTTGGTTTTATAGTATAAGAAAGTTAAGAAATAAATGATACCACCCATAAGGCCAACTGTTAGAATCAAACTTTTTATCTTATCTATAACAAATGTCTTTTTCGTCATAGTATTAAAACCGTATCTTTCTTCAAGGTAAGAAGTTTATATCAACAAATGGTCGGTCGTGGATTACGCATCGCTCCTGGAAAGAAAGACTTATTATTACTTGACTTCATTTGGATGACTGAAAGACACGATTTATGTAGATCAAGTGTGCTAGTTTCAAAAGATGCTGATATTGCAGAAAGAGTCAATCAAAAGATTGTAGATAGTGGAGCAGGAATAGATCTTATTTTTGCTAACGAAAGTGCTGAAAAAGATATTATTGCTGAGCGTGAAGCTGCACTTGCTCGTGAACTTGCTGCAATGAGAAAAAGACAACTTAGACTTGTTGATCCAATTCAATATGCATTCTCTATTGAAGCAGAAGATTTGGCACGTTATCAGCCTACATTCGTTTGGGAAATGGGACCTGTCACTGAAAAGCAAAAAGACTACCTTGAAAAACATGGCATATTTGCTGACACAATAGAAAACTGTGGACTTGCAAGTCTTATCATTGATAAGTTAAAGAAACGCCAAATGGAAGGTTTAGCTACACCAAAACAAATTAGATACTTAGAAAGCAGAGGATTCCGACATGTGGGTACATGGAGTTTTGATGATGCTACTGACATGATTAACAGAATCGCAAGTAATAACTGGTTCATACCTAGAGGTATTAATGCCGCTACATATCAACCTTAGTAGGAGGGGCATATGGACAACAACATTATTAAAGCTCTTAAAAATGTAGATGTTTCATCCTTAACATATCAAGAATGGATTAATGTTGGTATGGCGTTAAAAGCTGAAGGATATGATTGGAATGTTTGGGATGATTGGAGCAAGAATGACTCTCGATACAAACCAGGAGAATGTGAGAAGAAATGGAGGACCTTTACAGGGTCTTCCACTCCCATCACTGGCGGAACAATTATTCAAATGGCAAAGGATAGAGGGTATGTTCCGTTTTCCTTTGATGGCGATGGATGTTTAGATTGGGATTCTGTAATTGAGTATGATGGCGATGGAATCGTATATGAAATGCCAAAATGTGATACACCAGTTGAACAGCTAACCAAGTATATAAAAACATTATTTAAAGAAGATGAATATGTGTCATACTGCACCAATGATGTGTGGCAAGACAAAGATGGAAAATGGATGCCTTCAAAAGGTGCTTATGATAGAACAGCAAAAGAACTGCTTGAAAGTTTAGAAAAACATCCTGACGATTTAGGAGCAACAGTAGGAGACTGGAAAGATGAATGTGGTGCTTGGATTAGATTTAATCCAGTTGATGGAAAAGGAATAAAGAACGAAAACATTACACGTTTTGAATATGCTCTTGTTGAGTCAGATGATTTAGCAATATCAGAACAAGACGCAACATATCGAAGACTTGAATTACCTATTGCTTGTTTAGTAAGTAGTGGTGGTAAAAGCCTACATGCAATCGTAAAAGTCAATGCGAGTGATCAAGAAGAGTATCGTAGAAGAGTCGACTTTCTTTATGACTATCTTGAAAAGAATGGATTAAAAGTCGATAAGCAAAATCGAAATCCATCACGACTATCTAGAATGCCTGGTGTAACAAGAAATGGAAAACAGCAAACATTAATTGCAACAAACATAGGTAGAAAAGACTGGACCGAGTGGATGGATTTTGTTGAAGGTATCAATGATGAACTACCAAGTTTAACGTACCTTGCTGATGAACTGAAACATCCTATAAAATTACCGGAAGCTTTGATTGAAGGTGTATTAAGAGTTGGACATAAGATGATTGTTTCAGGTTCATCAAAAGCAGGTAAATCCGTTTTACTTATGGAACTTGCTATATCACTTGCATGTGGTGGTTTATGGCTTAACTTTAAATGCAAAAGGTCAAAGGTGCTTTATGTGAATTTGGAAATTGATCCTGCATCATGTATCAACCGCTTTAAGACGATTATGGATGCAAAAGGTATCGATTATAAATATGCAGATAATATCGCAATATGGAATCTTCGCGGACATGCTATCCCAATGGATAAACTTGTTTCAAAACTTATTAGAAGAGTAAAGAATCAAAACTACTCTGCTGTGATAATTGATCCGATTTATAAAGTTATTACAGGTGATGAGAACAAAGCATCAGATATGGGACAATTTTGCAATTACTTCGACCGTATTTGCTCAGAAACAGGAGTATCAGCTATTTATTGCCATCACCATTCTAAAGGCACACAGGGGCAAAAAAAAGCCCAAGACAGGGGGTCTGGAAGCGGAGTGTTTGCACGTGACCCAGATGCTATCATTGACCTTATTCAGCTTGATACTACACCAGAGTTTATTCTGAAAAATGCAGCGAATGAATTTTCAACAGCATGGAGAGTTGAAGGTTCACTACGTGAATTCCCTAATTTCAAACCAGTGAATATTTGGTTTAACTATCCAGTCCATGTGGTCGATGCAACAGGAGTACTACAAAGTATTTATGCTGAAGGTTCGAGAGATGCTAATCTCGCTAAGTCAGGAAAAAGAAAGCAAACAAAGGAAGACCGTGAAGAGGAGTTCGATGATGCATTTGATGCTGCGTGTATGGGAAAGAAAAGCTGTACAGTAAAAGAACTTGCTGAGTACTTTGATGTTACTGAAAGAACCATTCAATCAAGAATCAAAGAGTTTAATGATAAGTATTTATGCAGTAAAGGTGAGGTGTTTAGAAAGTGATGAATGAAACGAAAAAAGGAGCAAATATCATATTTTCGCAAAACGAAGAAAATAGGGAAAAATACCTATTTTCGGAAAACGAAAAAAGGGCTTATATATAT
>JAAYHV010000201.1 GCA_012744355.1 Clostridiales bacterium | reverse complement strand
TTGGACATGTTGTAGAGCAAGAAAATAAATTTATAATAGTAACATAAAGATAGAACTATGTTGTATGGCATGAGCAAAATTGTGGCGTCAACTTAATAAAATACTTTAAGCAGCGCGATCCCAATATGGAATGGCAACCCTTATTTAGACAAAAACCTACTTAACACAGATTTAGTTTAATATCTAGGATACTTTTCCTAGTTTCATAATATTTAATGCTCTATATTCAACTGGCGTCATATAATCTAAAGACTCATGAATTCTAAGATTATTATACCAGTAAATATGCTCTGCTAACTGTAATTGAAGCTGTTCTAAGGTTTCAAATTTATGTTGATATATAAATTCTATTTTTAATGATTTGTTAGTAGCCTCACTTACAGCATTGTCATATGGATTTCCTTTTCTACTCAAGGATCTATCTATTTTAAATGTACTTAGGATATCATCAATTAGCATATTATCGTACTCATTTCCGCGGTCTGAGTGAAATACCCTTATATCTTGCAGAGAGTAAGTACACCTTAATAGTGCTGTTTCTACAAGCTCAGCATTTTTATTCGCTCCTGCTGAGTAGCCAATGATTTCTCTATTATGCAGATCTATTATAGTACAAACATAGTTCCACTTACCACCGACTCTAACATAAGTTAAATCGCTAACAGTGACCTCAAGCTTGTCTCTGTTATCAAACTGTCTATCCACTATGTTTGCTATAGCAGACTCATTACATGAAGCTGTGTGTACCTTGTATTTAGCTACTGTGCAGTTAGATACCAAAGCATTCTCTTTCATGATACTAGATATTCTTCTTCTAGAAACTTGGTATCCTAACTTGTGTAGTTCCTTTTTTATTTTTCTGGTACCGTAATTATTTCTACTTAGCTTAAAGATACTTTTAATATGATTTGTAATTTTCGACTCTTCACTGGAATCAGTGGTAACATCTTTGTTTAAGTAATGATAAATCAAGCTTCTTGTAACTTTTAAAAATTTACACATCGCACTAATACTGTATTTCTCTTTATTAGAAATAATTAAATCTACCTTTTGCCGAGTAGTAGTGCAGCTTGCTTTAAAATATCATTTTCCATTTCAAGCTGTTTTAATCTCTTTCTAAGTTCGATTAATTCTATTTCTTCTTCAGTTCTATTATCATCAATATTAAAGGACTTGGAATCATTGTATCTTATCACCCAAGTTCTAATAGTAGGGGCAGATACTCCGTATTCTTCGGATAAGCTCCTATAGCTATGGTTACCTTGATTGTATATCTTTACTAGCTGCTTCTTGAAGTCTTCATCGAAACGCTTTTTGGCCATTTAAATCTCCTCCTGATTTAATTGTACCATGTTAAGTAAAGAACTGTCCTACTTAGTGTAACCTATCCACAATTGTTAAAAATTGTTAAGTAATTTAATTTTTGATATAATATTCATAAATAGAGGTTTTTAGGGAGAAAGTTATGAAAGAATATTTAGACAAAATACGAACACCAAAAACAAATATACATTTATCCACTAAAATAATAAATTCATCATTAATTCTACTATTAGGGATTGTGTTAGGATGTTTTTAAAAGGGTTTAGATAATTTATCTATAAATGATGCAATATGGTGGCAACACATACTGGGAGTCTTAGACCTTAGAAATGTTTTCTCAGGATTTGGTGTATGGATTTGTATAGCTGTGGTTATTTCTGTAATGAGTAAATCGCCGTTGAGAGCAAGTTTGAATGTATTTGTGTTTTTTGTGGGAATGACAACAAGTCATCATCTATACACAATATTGTTTAGTGGATTTAATCCACGAAGTTATATGATGATTTGGTATATTATAACCTTATTCACTCCTATACCTGCATATATTTGCTGGTATGCGAAAGGGAAAGGTGTTTTATCATTAATCATTTCGATAGGAATATTAGCAGTTATGTTGTTGTTAACTTTATTCATAAGAATTGGAAGTATCTATGTAAATGTTATTCTGTTTTTTATAATATTTGGGGTTCTTCATACTGATAAAAAAAGGACCACATATAATTTAATAGGTACAGTTGTAGTATCAATATTAGTTTATAGTTTTCAATGGTTTTAACTTAGTATCTATAAATTATATATTGTATCTGATTTATAAATTTCAATTTGTATAGTAGATTTTGTGAACATTTTTAATATATTGTGAATTAAAGTAAATAAAAATAGCTAGACATGCTGAATTACCAGTCAAGTCCTTATTAGTGGGTAAATTCCTCGGCTATATTAATTTAAGCAGCAGCCTCGTTCTTTGCTGACTGTTGATCATTGATAAATTGATAATATTCATCCATATTTAGATACTTTCTTGAAGA
>JAAYHV010000200.1 GCA_012744355.1 Clostridiales bacterium | reverse complement strand
GCTACTCCTAATACCTTTGTCGATAATAAAATCAACGCAATACTAAATAAAAATCCATAATTATCCATTAATAACCTCCTAAGATTATTTTATTCTCATAAAGAAGTATTTTACCACTTTTTGCTCGATTTGTATATAGAATATTGTCATTAAGAATTATTTTGCATTTTTTGGTATTATTTATTGGTATTTAATACTTTTGTGTTCACTTTGCGTTTACTTGCACGTGTTCTTATGCTATAATCTGCTAAAGAGGTGTGTTAATGTCAATTTATGATTATTTAGGAGCTGCAATATTTGCCTTTCTATTTATTTACTTTGCGGTTACTTTTTTTGAGCTAAATCCTAAATTTAACAGTAAAATGATCATATTAACAATTATTATCTATTATTTAGCCGGCTTTATTACGCACATCCGTATGGTAGATGTCCCATATATTGAAGAAGTATCTATATTTTTGTTAGTTTATTTTTGTTTTAAAGGAAGTTTTTTAAATAATTTAATCAAGTTCAAGCTGATAAGTTTGCTCTATATACTATTAGATATCGCAGTAGATTTATTATTATCTTCTGCCTACTACTTTATTTCAGGCAATTCTGCTCGCTTATATGTCTTTGATTATTCAAGTGAACTAGCGTTTATTGCTACAATTATTTCAACGACTCTTACTATACTGTTCTTAAATAAACTATACTCTCAATACGATGAATTTATAGTTGCACTATCTGGTGCGAAGCAAAAGATAGTTTTTATCATAGCAGTTATCTTTCCAGAATTAGCTATAATAATAATCGATACTAGAGTTACAGAAAAGCCCCACTTAATTATAATTCCTGCAGTTTTACTGCTATTAAGTCTACTAACAGTGTTTTTTATAATTTTGCTTCAAAGAAAACAGGAAATACGAGAAATTGAGGCTAGAATCAATTATCAAAATGCACAATACAAAAAACTTTTGACCCTTCAGACACATTTGAAAATGTTTAGACACGATATTAATAATTTGCTGGAAGTAAATACACCTGAAATTCACAACATGGTAATTGAGTATTGTGGTGAGATTAAGCGTGATTTGGAGGAACTATAATGGAAAGAATACTGATAGAACTCTTCTATCTTATTTTCGGGTTATTCATTATAATTTCGTTGATTTATTCATACATTAAGTCTAAGAAATATAACGATCAGATTAACTCACTTATCAAAAGCAGTAAAGAACTCGAAAAAAATGAAGCGATGATCTTATTCAAAGAAGATATGATGAAATCAGTAATGGAACTAGAAACTTCAGCTGCAAATGGCTCATATGCTGAGAGTGCACTAAATGATCTAGACCAAATATTTCCGCCAACGCTAACTGGGAGACATTCCATCGACTTAGTTCTTAGCAATAAGACTCAACGTTGCGAAAAGAATAATATAACTTTAAATTTAAATATTGCACCTGTTTCTTTTGACAATATTATAGATATTGACTTAGTTCCGCTTTTTAGTAATATTATTGATAACGCTATTGAAGCAGCTGCTCTAAGCGTGGATAAAAGAATTGAATTGACTATATTAAATATTAAAAATTGTAATATTATTAAAATAATTAATACTAAAAAGGCAAATCTTACCCCTCTAGAAAATAATCTAAATACTACTAAACAGGATTCATCAAAGCATGGGCTTGGCATTAAGATAATAAAATTAATCGTACAAAAAAACGATGGTAAAGTAAATTTTATTGATAACGGTGATGAATTTATTATTAAAATAATACTACCATCATAGGAGGTTTTATGTATAATATAGCAATCTGTGACGATAATCAAAACTCACTAGAACAACTGAGTAAACAAATACATTCTTTATTAAGTTCCCAAATTGAAAGTCTAGAAGTTTATAGTGATGCTAAATCATTTTTGGCTGCACTGGACAGTAGAAAATCACAATTAGAAATCTTGTTTATGGATATAGATTTAGGTCCAGATAATGGCATAGAACTAGCAAAAAAAGTATTAACTACTCATCCATGCACTCAAATAATATTTATCTCCGGACATGATAAGTACTACACCAAAGTATATGATGTAGAACACGTTTATTTTATTAAAAAACCAGTAACTGACAATTCGTTAATCGAAGCTCTTGAAAAAGCGATAGAAAAGTTTAATAGAACTAAGAAAGATGTATTTTTTATTAAGACAAAAAAAGGAATTACATGTCTACCTTTAGATACAATTTACTATTTTGAAAAAGATAGAAGAAAAATTATTGCAATCAGCTCTGAAGGTGCTTATTCCTTCTTTGGAAAATTTGAAGAAATAATGAATCAATTAAATCATAGATTTATTAGGTGTCATAATAGCTATATAGTTAATCTCACTTCAGTAATAACTATGGAACCTAACCATTTTTATATGTATAATAAGACTTATGTGCCAATTAGCAAATCACACAAACTAACTGCCAAAGACAGTTTCATGGAGTACATAAACGAGTTGATATAATAAAGGCAGAGCCAGGCTCTGCCTTTTAATTTATTGTAATTCCTTTAGTGTGAACCTGGTAAGCATTAACTCTGCATCTGCATTAAGAGTTCCCGCTTCTCCATAATGTTTAAAAGTATTTTCTATACTTACATTGATCTCTCCCGAATTGTTTTCTAAATACTTTGATAGTGACTTAGGTAATTCTGCTCTGTATACCCTACCACTAATTACCTTGTTATCAGTAAGCACCTTATCTCCATCGGAGGTTACTCTGTACGTCTTAACATTATGAATTACTCCATTGTCATCAGAATACTTAACCGTTGTAACGCTGTCAGTAATATTTAGATTAGGGTTGTTCACCGTGAAGTAAATATCACTTGTGCCGTTAACTGGTTCTCCAGCATTATCTGAATCATAGGCAAAGTATGCAACTCCTCTTGAACCCGAATCTCTGTTCTTGTTGTTTAAGATAGTAACATTAGGGTTCTGAAGGCCTAGTCTGTATGCTGCTATCATAGTATTTAAGAACAATTTAAACTCTTTACTGTTAGTATTAGTTTTTATAGTACTATGACCAGCACCGCTGTACATCACATTGCCTTTACTGTAAATATAGTAATTGTTTCTTACATCGTTTGGCGAAGCTGAATAAGGCGTAGACACTTCAGTACCAGTTTTATTTTTTTCTCCACCTATAGTATACCAAACTACTATATCGCTATTCCCATTACTATCAATATTATCCATATCAATCTGATAACTCTGGAAATGTGTAGGCTCGATGTTTATGCTTGCAAGCTCACCATTCTCACCCTCTAAATTATATGGGAACCTTGTTAGCTGCCCACTATTTATCTGATTAATATACATTTGATGCCCAGAATTAATCATATCGCTGCCGCTATCAAATATTAGATTTATAAGGTCTAAAAGCTTATCCCAAACCCTTGTTCCCCCTATTTTTACTCCAGAATCAGCTCGTAAACTGTAATAAAAAGTTTTATTTCCGAACGGATTGTTTGTTCCAAAGATATCACTTATAAAACTTCTTAGATTAGAAGCATTTAAATTATCTAATGTAGGGTTTGTATACCCTTGGGTTTCAGGATAAGTGCTGTTTAAATTGTCCACTACATATGCTTTATCATTGGTACTTTTAATTTTAGAGCTATAATTATCGGGATTATTAATAATTTGAGCTCTTCTTAGCTCAACAGCAACATCATTATATTTAGAATTTGCTATATCCCATGTATTTATTCCATACCTATCTAAACCTAATCTTTGCCTTAATATAGAGTTAACATGATATCCCCAGTAGTCACTTGCATCAAATATTGTGGAAATTTCTGCCTCATCATCTACGTTACAATAAGATGTCGTGTCATGGGTAAACAATACGCTTTTCCCGGATTCTATGTACTCATTAATTTTATTGACAGCTTTAGGATCACTTATCTCCTGCCACCTATTACCAAATCCTAATATGAGCATATCATAATCTTTGAGCCTTCTTCCTGTCTCAAATTCATTGTTATAATTGCTTGAAAAGTATGAGGCAGTGATCTTCTTAATATGCATGTTATAACCCATTTCAGATAATTCGTTGTGCCAAGTACCACTGTTTAACTTATTAGCTAAATCTAAAGTGTTACCTGTATTTGGAACAATCTGCAAAATGTTAATTACTTTTCCTTCTCCTAGCTCTAGATTAATTTCTGAGCAATCCGAAAGACTCGTATGTATGTTTTCTCCATTTATTGATACTAATAGTTTCCATGCTAATGGCCCCGAGTAAGTGTTCGGCAGTTCTTTTCTTACTGTATATGCTTCGTTAGATTTCAATAAACATTTGCCATTTTCATCAGGTTCAATAGCTTCACCATCTGAATTTAGATATATTACGTCGCTTTGCAATTCAGTTTCTTTGGTATACCTGCCGTCAGTATTTAAATCAAAGAATAGATCAGCAAAGTACCTAGTACTACTATCTAACTCAAGGTCATTGCTAATTGTAAATTTGTAGTCCAAATACTGGTGCTCATCTTCTATCCTAGGAATTCCTAGCTCTATTCCATTTATATTAAGCTTCGGTTTAACTAAATATTTTTTCAGAGATTCTTTAGTTGTATCAGAACTACTGCCAGTAAACTGATCAGCATAGAATACGTTATTTTCATCCTTAATAGCTTGATACATAGAATAAGCATTAGATGCTGTGTCTAAGTATGATTTTCCTTTACTGTTATTATTATCAAATTTTTCATCTAAAATAACAGGATAACCTGCATTTACAAATTCAATTAAGTCTTTTCCCTTAGCTTTTGTAATATCGTTTCCTGAGAAACGAAGTGTACCACGGT
>JAAYHV010000199.1 GCA_012744355.1 Clostridiales bacterium | reverse complement strand
TTGCAGAGTCTATATATGAGTATGACAAAGAGTTAAGCAAAGACATTAAAGAGTTACCACATTTAAATGGTAGTGGGGTTGTTATGAACTTATCTCACTCCATGAATGAAGATGAAAAGCTAGAAGACAAAGTAAAAAACATAACAGATAACATTAACTCATTAAACTACAAAGAGTTTACATATAAGAATTTACAAAAGGAGCTCGGATGAGAAAATCATTCTTAATCATTGCATTTTTATCATTTGATTATATTTGTGCTACAGATATTCAAAATAAAACTTTTATACCAAAAGATTCAAAGCAATATAAAGCATTAAAACAAAAATTTAAGGTTTGCGATGAGTTTTTAAATATTACATGGATTGATAAAAAAAGGAATATAGGTTTTTTGCAATATGAAGCATATAGGTACGATTATACACCCGAAGAATTTGAAAAATATTATAAGTCAAAAGATGGCTATGCCGATAGAGGCAAGCGACCAAAATACAATAAGCTTTATTATATTGATAAACATTATTTAAGAGAATATTTAGTTGAGAATAGAAATTCAAATCAATATATTGATGTAGAAAAATTAAAAAAATATATAGTCGGAAAAAACTTAAAAATAGACGATAGCTTTGGACATTTAAGATTTGAAAATAACAATATTGAAGAAGTAAAATATTTCTTCCCCCAACCATACATAAGGCTATATGATTTTTATGATTCATATGCAAAAAATACAAAAAATATCTGCTTAGTATATTCTGATGATAATTACGCAATGATAATGGAAGGTAAAAGTGTAAAAAACTCCTATACTACAGAAGTTGTAAAAGAGAAATATTACAATTTTAAACAGAAACTATACTCCAAAGAACTTCCAAATTTTGAAACTTTTTTAGACTACTATATATTGGATTTAAACTCTGATGGGATAGAAGATTACATATATACTGCAACACATTTTTACTATTCAGAACAAGATAACTATTATGAAACTTATCGCAAGAAAAGGTCTAACAGCAAAATACTTTTAGTAAAACTTAGGCACGAAGAATCACTGCAAGACTCGCACGAATTAGATATGTCGGGTTATTATCAGTTGGTTTTTTCTTCCACCAAGAAAGAGTGTAGTGTTTTGGATGGGAATAACAATACTGGTGGAAAAATTATAACAGATGGAATAAATTTTTATTGCACATTGCCAACATGTAATATAAATAAAAAAACAATACTTGGAGGAAAGTAAAATGGCACTAAATATTAATAGGGTAAATAACTTTACCAATAGGATTGAAGGTTCTGGTATCTTAAATATAACAGACAATGGACATGTAGGTTTCTTGGATGCACTAAGTGTTATGGAATCAAATACAGTATATGGTGTGCAAGGAGGTAGTGGTAATGCATATTATGGAATGTATCAATTTCATATGGAAGTATTAAGTGATATAGGATTTTTTAATAAAAATGGAATTGGCGAATTATTCGGCGTGAACAATATTAATGATTTTTTAAATAATCCATTCGCACAGGAAGCTGCTGCTATTATGAGTTTTAGTGGCATTCCAAAAATTGGAGGTGCAACATTTACTAGCAGATATACATATGTACTAAATGATGTCAGAAGTAATGCTAATTGGGGAATTGACAGGAGTCAAAGAGAGGAAAATTTTAATAAATTAATGGGACAAACAATTACTATTAATTATACAGATAACACTGCTTCACAACCAACACTTTTGAGTACTACATTTACCATAACAAGTGCTGGTATTTCAGCAGCAGCTCATTTGCTTGGGCAAGGAACAATATCTAACGCGTTGGCTGAAATATATGACTTGATGGATTACAATGAAGAAACTGGCAATTTTAATAATATACAAATAAAATTATCAAATATAGGAAATTATTTTGATGGAAATGGCATACCTTTTTCAACATACATGTATTATTTACAAAATTATAATATCAATGAGTTTATATCGGCAACAGATATTTCTGATTTTACAGGATTTATGAATGATGTTATTAATTATAGGAGTGATGCTATATTAAAAGATATTGTAGATAGAAAACTTAATATAGAAATGTCCCCGCTTAATGATGACTACAGGAAAATTATTAAAAATACTTTAATTTCGTTAGAACTTGATACAGAAAAATTTGATAATGATATAAATGGAAAAGTTTACATCACAAATAGAGATATTTTAACTGGCACAGATAAAAATGATTTAATCTTTGGATTAAAAGGAAATAACACTTTAAGAGGTGGAGCAGGTGATGATGTCCTTTATGGCGGAGAGGGTAATGATAAACTTTACGGTGGAGATGGCAACGACATCCTAATAGGCGGGGGTGGAAATAATGAACTTTATGGTGGAAGTGGTAATGATACATATATTATAGAAAAATCTTCCACAATGGGTTATGGGGAAGAAGACACTATCTATGATGAGGGTGGAGATAGTGACAAACTACTGCTTAAAGGTAGAGATCAAGAAGATATCATGCAGTTAATAGCTTTTGAAAACAGTAATGATTTAGAGATGACTTTTACTGATTTATCTAAAGTTACAATCAAAGATTGGTTTTTAAAAGAGAATCGCATTGAGACTATTGAGTTCAATGATGGTTCAACTCTTGATAAGCAAGGCATATTAAACCTTTTAGAAACTAGTGGAGATGACATACTTCGCTCAACCAAAGAGGGAGGCGACACTCTAAGTGGTGGAAAAGGCTTTGACACTTACTACACTAATGATAAAGATACCATATATGATAGTGACGGAAAAGGTAGAGTCTACTTTGAAAACACTCTACTAAAAGGTGGGGAGTTAAATGAAGATAGTGGAG
>JAAYHV010000198.1 GCA_012744355.1 Clostridiales bacterium | reverse complement strand
TTTAATGCTGAAATTTACATATTCATCAGGGTTAAGTAGGATAATAAAATAAATAAATAGTTAATCAAAGAGCTCAAAATTGAGCTTAGGTTTTTTACTTTGAGCCACTGTAAAAGTATGATACAATAAATTTGTTATGAGGGGAGAAGGATAAAAGATGATTGCAGATGTTTTCAAACTGTATGTCGAAAGATGGGAATTCTTTTTAGAACTTCTAATTCAGCATATTGTTATCACTTTAATAGCGGTTTTAATTATTACCGTAATTGGCTTAACTGTAGGTGTGGTGATGACCAAAAATGAAAAAACGGCTAAAGTCGTTTTGCTTGTCACAAATTTTATATATACGATTCCTTCAATTGCATTGTTCGGTATGCTGGTAACTATAACTGGTATAGGTAATAAAAGTGCGATTATTGCCTTAATTATGTATGGGTTACTTCCAATTATCAGAAATACATATGTAGGAATTAGAGAAGTGGATTTTCAGATCATTGAATCTGCCATAGGCATGGGAACTACAGAAAAACAATTACTTTTTAGGATTCAATTGCCGCTAGCACTTCCTGTAATAATGTCAGGTTTTAGAACAATGGTGATTATGACAATAGCCTTAGGTGGCATAGCTTCGTTTATCGGAGCTGGGGGACTAGGCGTAGCAATATACCGAGGGATATCGACATACTTTCCTGAAATGATTATAGCTGGTAGTCTTTTGGTAGCACTACTTGCAATTGTGACGGATGGGATATTGCAATTAGTAGAAAATAAAATGACAAATATAATATTAGGAAAACGGAAGAGAGCATAGTATTTTATTTTAAATGTATCAAGGAGGAGAGACTAATGAAAAGAAGATTTTTATTGATTATGTTAGTTGTAGTTTTGGCCTTATCTATGGCAGCATGTTCACAAGAGAAAACTATTACGATTGCGAGTAAGCCTATGACAGAGCAGTTTGTTATAGCTGAAATGCTTACTGTTCTAATAGAACAAGAAACTGATATTACCGTGGAACATAAGGCTGGCGTAGGTGGAGGAACATCTAATATACATCCAGCTATGATAAGCGGAGAGATTGATATTTACCCTGAATATACTGGTACAGGCTGGATGTTTGTGTTGGAAGAGGAATTAATTAATGATCCAGACGAATTATATAAAGAGGTTAAAGCTGGATATAAAGAAGATTTTGATATAGTGTGGTCGGAGCTATATGGTTTTAATGACACCTATGGAATGGCAATGAAAAGAGAAAAAGCTGAAGAAATGGGGATAAAAACATACTCCGATTTAGCTGATGTTAGTAGTAAACTTGTATTTGGAGCAGAACACGATTTTTTTGAAAGAGAAGACGGCTTTCCAGGAATAGATGATGTATATGGTTTTGATTTTAAGAAAGAAATTGGAATGGATATAGGGCTAAAATATCAAGCTATAGAATCTGGCGAAGTTGATGTAATAAACATCTTTTCTACTGATGGAAAACTTAAAGAGTATGATATGGTAGTTCTTGAAGATAATAAATATTTCTTCCCATCATACTATGCAGCTACCCTGATTAGGCAAGAAACATTGGATGAATATCCTGAATTAGAAAAAGTATTGTCAATGTTAGACGGTAAAATTAGTAACGACGAGATGACCAACATGAACTACTTAGTTGAAATTGAAAAAATGGAAGCCAAGGATGTTGCAATTAATTTTCTTGAGGAGAAGGGATTGCTTAAGTAATGGTAATTAACATAGAAAATCTTACAAAAACGTATGATGGGAAAGTTAAAATACTAGACGGTTTAAATCTATCTGTGTCTAAAGGTGAGCTTATAACTATTTTAGGACCTTCAGGTTGCGGGAAAACTACTCTGCTAAAGATAGTTAATAAGCTAATCGAATATGATACTGGAAAAGTGGAAGTGAAAGATAAAGATCTTAGAGAATGGGACACTATAGAGCTTAGAAGAAACACTGGATACGTAATACAACAGATTGGCCTTTTTCCTCACATGACAATTGAAGATAATATAAGCTATGTTTTATCTTTACAAAATATTTTTAAGGATGACAGAAGAAAAAAAGCGGAAGAATTAATTAAAATGGTGGGTATGGATGAACGTATGCTGAAACGTTATCCTATAGAATTGAGCGGTGGGCAAAACCAAAGAATAGGGGTTGCCAGAGCCCTTGCAGCAGAACCAGACATTATTTTAATGGATGAGCCTTTTGGTGCTGTTGATGAGATAGCAAGAACTGCACTTCAAGATGAGTTTATAAAATTACATGAAAATTTACGCTCTACTATAATGTTTGTAACGCATGATATCTTGGAAGCTTTAAAGCTAGGTGATAGAATTGTACTTATGAATCATGGTAAAATTGAACAAGTTGGCACTAGAGAAGAACTCATTTTTAAACCAGCCAATCAATTTGTTAAGGACTTCATTGGCATCAAGGGATTCAAAAGTTCTCTTGACGATCAGGTGATCGAAAAATTGTATGATAAATTAATAAAAAATGAAATAACGATGGAGCAAGTGTATAGTAACCTTAGAAATGAATAAATAATATGTGGTTGAAAACCAGGATTTATGCAAAGAAATTGGCTAGTTACTGACTCGCGGTGTATACTCATATAAGAGGTTAGTACTAATTGACTAAATTAAAGTATAAGGAGAAAAGGTTATGAAAAAGAAACTATTGATAATCCTATTGGCGTTAACGTTAGTGACTGTGTTCGTCGGATGTGGAGAAGACGATGCTATAACGGATGATGGCATGGAAGATGAAGTAATTGAAGAAGAACCGATGGCAAAATACACGGATGTAACAGCTGAAGCAGCAATGGATTTAATTGAATCAACACCAGAAATTATGATCATAGATGTGTCGCCTGTGTATGCAAATGGTCATTTGCCTGATGCTGTAAATTATCCAATAGGTGATGGCTCATTTGATGATGCAATACCCACTTTAGATATGAGCAAGACTTATCTTATCTATTGCCACGGAGATGAACCTGCTATTTCAGCAGCTGAAAAACTAGTTGATGCTGGATTCATGAATGTGTATAGACTTGAGGGCAATTATGCTGCATGGGTTGATGCAGGGTATGATGTAGAAAAGTAAAATTTTTTGAAATTGCTTATTTTAATATGAACGTATGCAGCGCCCATTGGTAAAATGGACGCTGTATTTATAGTGTGCCCATGCTGGGCACACTATAAAGAAAACGAAAGCGTTGAGGGGTGAGGCGCTGATTAAAAATGAAGCGATCTAAATTGCGTACAAAACGTTGCCAAATTGCGAATTGTATAGTAATATATTTATAAGGTATAATATAAATTAAAATTGTTTGTGATTTTGATAAGCGATAAGAAATAGTAGTTCGCATCATAATAAACAGACACTATTCGATTAAAACTTGTATTAAAGAAAAGGTAGGTAAATATTATGAAAAAATTAGGAGCTCTTGGAATGGTCTTGATATGTACACTATTTTTTGTAGCATGTTCGGGTAGCGGCACTACAGCCATTTTCAAAGATGTGCAATTATCAGCAGAAATTGATGAATCCACGTATGAACCTATAACGGTAACAAGTGAATTTTATACAGATACATCTATGGTATACGTAACTGGTATTGTGGATAAAGCTCCTGAAGGTACGCTAGCTGGGGCAGACTGTTTTTATGTAGAAGATGGTCAGAACTTATTTATAGATGGAGCTGATGTTGAATTGGATGAGGCTGAAACTGCTGTATATTTCAGTTTTCCTAAACCGGCGGAAGGTTGGTCCTTAGGTGACTACGAAGTAAACATGTATTTAGACAAAGAAGTGGTTTTGACGTTGTCTTTTAAAGTTATTGAATACAGTGAAGAAGCGAACACAGCTTCACTTAGAGACCTTCAAGTGGCATCTGCAGTCGATGAGGAGACTTATGAGCCTACGACTGTTACTGACACATTTAATACCAAGTCACCTATAGTATATATGACTGGGACTGTAGACAATGTTACGCCTGGCCAAGTTATTAGAGCGGAATGGTTTTATTCTGAAGAGGATGGTGATACTTTCATGGACGAAGCATCGGTAGAGCTTGTAGACGAAATTTCGGCGATTCTTTTTAGCTATGATAAACCTGAAGATGGATGGCCTACTGGAGAATACATGATAGATATTTATATAGATGATAGTTATATGGAAACCCTAGATTTTACGGTTGAATAACAAAAATCACACAAAAAATAAAGGAGCAGCTAAATGAAGTGACCCAAAATCTGGGATACTTTAATCGAGCTGCTCCTTAATTTTAACTATTATACTATTTTGAGTTTCTTACCCTTAGGGTCTCCTTTGAAATTCTCTACTGCGTGTTCCCAAGCTTCCAGACCGATGTCATCGTTATAATATATGGAAACTTCTTTAAGATGAGCTAAGGCTATTTTGCCAGTTAAAAGCGGATCGTCACTGGTAACATTAGTTTGAGAATCAACTGTTCCGTGCTCTAATTCGATATTGAGTCCTTCTAAAAATTCCTCGGGTGTAAAATCAACTTTGTCAAAGTCAATGTTAAGTTTTTTAGCGGTATCAAGTGCTTCTGTTAATGTAAAATTTTTCATAAATGTACCTTCTTTCTAGTATTTTATAAAGTTTTCGCCTGGTACGCCGCAAAAGATGCATTTTCCCGGACGACTTGTTTCTATATTGCCACATACAGGGCAAAGATAGTAAAAAATCTCTTTTGTATCATCCATATTTTCCAGAGCCTCTTTGTATAAACGAGCATGCACTTCTTCTGCTTGCATAGCATATGTGAAAGACATAATAGCAGCGGTGTTTCCTTCAGCTTCTGCTGTTTCGATAAATTCTGGATACATTTCTTTGTACTCATGAGTTTCGCCTGCTACAGCATCTAAAAGATTATCAGCAGTTGTTCCAACTTTATTTGCCACTTCAAAATGCTTTAAAGCGTGAATGGTCTCAGCATCAGAGGCAGCTTTAAACAATTTAGCTGCGTTTGTCTTGCCGTCTTGCTCAGCTTTTTTAGAGTATGCTAGATATTTTCTGTTAGCTTCAGATTCCCCAGAAAATGCCGCCATTAGGTTATCTTGAGTTTTGTTATTGTCCATCATTTTTTCCTCCTTAGATTCATTCGTATTTAGGATTTTTAATAATTTTTCTGCTGCTTCTTTTGTGAAGTCTTGAGGCGGGGAAGTATCAAGTAGTGACTTAATAAAATCTTTTACATTTTGACTTTGAGGCAGCATATATCCTGATTCGCTCAAAGGTCTTCAGTCATAAGTTTATTAGACGAGCAAATAGCTCTAGCTATTGGTTTTAAATTAATGTCGCCTGTTGTCTTCATAATTTCTTCAGCAATAGCTTCTTGCTTAGCTTTGCTTTCGGATAATATGAGAAGATTTCTTTTAACTGAATTGCTTTTTATCTGCTGAGGCGGATATTCCTCAGGTATTAGAAAAATAGCGTGAGATGGACAAGCATCAACACATGCACGGCATCCGTCAAGAGATTTTGATGCATCTATTTGACCTATTTCTGTGTTGATAGCTCCTGTAGGACAAACGTATGGGCAAAGGCAATCTTTTGTACATAATTGTATATTTCTAACTGCGTGCATTCTTTTACCCCCTCTGTACTTTCGTAAGTTTTATCCTAGGAACTTTGCAAAACGTGCAAATATCCGGAGCTTATCTCCAATAAATACAAATCCGCATATATCACAAACGTAAATGTTTGTGTTTTCTGTTAATGAATCTTTCTCTAGCATATAACTTTTAATAATTGAACTTAGCATTAAGGTTATTTTTTCTCCCTAAACGAGAGATCTGGGCGCGCCTCTGTCAGAATTGCTTTCAGCTACAGCCTTTGCTGCAAGATAGTTTGCCGAACAGTTCGGCTTCTTCGCTAAGATACTGCTTTTCGCATCCTTTTGACAAGTTAGAAAATAGTGAGCTCATCTTTCTTGAAGATAGTTTGCGTAAATCATCTGAACTATCATCATTGCCATGAAGTGACGTAGTAATATTGGCGGGTTTTAGTGCTTCTTCTTTAAAGTCTTCTTTATTAGCGCCGCATAGCGGGCAGACCCAATCGTTAGGCACATCTTTCTACCTGGTTCCGGGGGCAATACCTGTCTCTGGATAACCAGCAGCTTCATCATAAACAAAGCCGCAAATATTACATACGTATTTCTTCATAATATAATCCTCTTTTTCTATTTATCATATTAAATTTAGCTATTTGATTTTATTTCTTTAAAGTCTTTTTTAGGTACACCGCATATTGGGCAGACCCAATCTTTAGGTACGTCTTTCCAAATGGTTCCTGGGGCAACTCCTGTTTCTGGATGGCCAGTAGCCTCATCGTAAACAAAGCCACAAACAGTACATACGTATTTTTTCATAATTTAATCCTCTTTTCCTATTTATTTTATTTCATCTAGCGAAATGCAAAGTGCATCAGCTATTCCTTTGCCATAATTGGGATCTGCTTTCATACAGTTATTAATATGCCTGATTTTAATTTCTTTACTAGAATCTCCCATAGCACGTGCGGTGTTTTCAAAAAGTGCTTGCTGCTTGTCTTTGTTCATAAGTCGGAATAGTTTCCCTGGTTGTGTGTAGTAATCATCGTCATCATCCCTAAAGTTCCAGTTGGTTGCATCTCCTGATAGAGGAAGAGGTGGTTCCATATGTTCTTTTTGCTCCTCCCATTCTCCGTAGCTATTAGGTTCATAACTTAAGGTATCGCCAACATTACCGTCAACTCTCATCATTCCATCTCTATGATAGCTGTGGAAAGGGCATTTAGGCGCATTAACAGGTATTTGGTGATGGTTAACACCTAGCCTATATCTTTGGGCATCTCCGTAAGAAAAAAGTCTTCCCTGAAGCATCTTATCAGGTGAAAAGCCGATGCCAGGTACTATGCTTGCAGGGTTAAATGCAGCTTGCTCGATTTCTGCAAAGAAGTTTTCTGGGTTTTTATTTAATTCGAAATAACCTACTTCTATAAGTGGGTATTCTCCATGGTACCATACTTTTGTTAAATCAAAAGGATTATATGGCATTGTAGATGCCTGCTCTTCTGTCATTACTTGAATGAACATCTTCCAGCGCGGATAGTCACCTTGCTCTATTGAGTCAAATAAATCGCGCTGATTGCTTTCGCGATCTTTAGCGATGACTGATTCTGCTTCATCATCCGTTAAGTTTTTAATACCTTGTTGGCATACAAGATGAAATTTAACCCATATGCGCTCATTATCTTCATTTATCATACTGTAGGTATGGCTACCAAAACCGTGCATATTCCTAAACGAACAAGGTATACCTCTATCGCTCATAGTTATAGTTACTTGGTGGAGAGCTTCAGGAAGAGAGGTCCAAAAATCCCAATTGCTATTAGCACTCCTCATACCGGTCTTTGGATCACGTTTGATAGCATGATTTAAGTCTGGAAATTTCAAAGGATCTCTGAGGAAAAATACAGGAGTATTGTTACCAACTAAATCCCAGTTACCCTCTTCTGTATAGAATTTCATTGCAAAACCACGAATATCACGCTCTGCGTCAGCTGCACCACGTTCTCCTGCAACAGTAGAGAATCTGACTAACATATTTGTTTCTTTGCCTATCTCAGAAAATATTTTAGCCTTGGTGTATTTTGTGATATCGTGTGTTACTTTAAAAGTACCGAAAGCACCTGAACCCTTAGCGTGCATTCTTCTTTCAGGAATTACTTCTCTGTCAAAGTGAGCTAATTTTTCAAGATACCATACGTCTTGTAATAGCATCGGCCCTCTTGGTCCTGCGGTCACAGAATTCTGATTATCAACAACTGGTGTTCCTGCCGCTGTAGTTAGTTTTTTCTTTTTCTTTTTTTCATCATCATTCATAGTAATACCTTGTATACTAAATATATGGAAATTATATATTTGTATACTCTCCTTTCTTATTTCCTCATTTGTAGTCTTTCAGTTATAATATATTTATAAACGTTGTGGAGTATTTCATTTTTTTCCTACAGCTTG
>JAAYHV010000005.1 GCA_012744355.1 Clostridiales bacterium | reverse complement strand
GTATCAGAGTATGACAGACTGCTATGCGGTGGAATTTGGTGTATAGTTCAGCTTGAATATGAATACACGGAAGAGGACAAACGAATAAATCCTGTTAGAGTTAGAAAATTAACTCCGATTCAGATGCCCCATGTGGATTTGGCTGAATATAAAGCAGCAAGATCTGAATTCACTAAAGATGAATGGATTAGTATTTTACTCAGATCTACTGGTATGGAGACGGATAAATTTACTGAACGTGAAAGGTGGCTCCTCTTAGCTCGTATGATTCCATTAGTAGAAAATAATTTCAATTTATGTGAGCTAGGCCCAAGAAGCACCGGTAAATCACATATCTATAAGGAAATATCTCCAAATAGTATCTTGGTTTCAGGCGGGCAGACAACGGTTGCAAACTTATTTTACAATATGGCTAGTAGAACAGTGGGACTTGTTGGGATGTGGGATTGCGTAGCTTTTGATGAAGTCGCTGGCATTACATTTAAGGACAAAGATGGCGTGCAAATAATGAAAGATTATATGGCATCGGGATCTTTTGCTAGAGGTAAAGAAGAAAAAGCAGCAAGTGCATCTATGGTATTTGTAGGTAATATTAATCAAAGTGTTGACGTTTTAATAAAGACATCGCATTTGTTTGAACCGTTTCCTGAAGCTATGGCTTATGATACCGCTTTTCTTGACAGAATGCATTGCTATGTACCTGGATGGGAAATACCAAAGTATAGACCTGACTTCTTTACTGATGAATATGGATTCATAACTGATTACTTGTCAGAGGTTATGAGAGAACTCCGTAAAGAACAATTTAGTGATGTGAGTGATAAGTTCTTTAAGTTTGGATCAAATCTTAATCAACGTGATGTTATTGCAGTAAGAAAAATGGTTTCAGGATATGCGAAACTGTTATATCCAAACGGAAAATATAGCAAAGAAGATATCGCAGAGATATTAAATATATCACTAGAACTGAGAAGAAGAGTTAAAGAACAACTTAAAAAAATAGGTGGCATGGAATTCTATGACGTCAATTTTTCATATATTGATAATGAGACCTTTGAAGAAAATTATGTTTCTGTAGCAGAGCAAGGTGGTGGGAAACTTATTCCGGAGGGGATTACTAATCCTGGCCATGTTTATACGATTTCAAGAGGCAAAACTGGAATGATGGGAGTGTACCGTTTAGAAACACAAGTATTGCCAGGAACAGGTAAATTTGAAAGAACTGGTCTAGGCACATCTAAAGAGGCAAAAGAGGCTACTAATACTGCGTTTAATTATTTAAAAGCGAATGGTAAAGGAATAAGTAATTCGGTAAGTACAACTTCAAAGGACTATATCATTAACTATCAAGATCTTAATGGAATAGGAATGACAGATAGATTAACGTTACCAACACTTATAGCGATGTGTTCGGCGGCTCTAAATAAAAACACTTTATCAAGTATGGCGGTTATAGGAGATATTAGTATTAGTGGGACTTTAATCAATGTAGATGAATTAGCTAGTACACTTCAAGTGTGTTTGGATAGTGGTGCAAAAAAAGTGCTGTTACCAATGACTGCAGCAGCTGAGCTTGGGAAAGTACCCGCTGAATTAGTGGGCGCATTTAGTTTAATATTTTATACAACTCCTCAAGAAGCTGTATTTAAAGCTTTGGGAGTGGAATAGTATTATATTAGCTATTTAAGAAAGGTTAAGC
>JAAYHV010000036.1 GCA_012744355.1 Clostridiales bacterium | reverse complement strand
TTTAATGCTTTTGCATCAACGAGATCTTGAACCACGTCCAGCCTTGTTTGTAAACCCGTTTTAACTGTGCCATCTGTTAATGCTGTTACTAATGGCTGAGCAGTATTTACATCAGCTTGCAACAGGCTTGTTTCGGCTGTTGCTACTGCTGCAGTTGCAGTTGCATTAATAATATCTTGAACTGCGCTCAACCTTAATAGTAAAGCTGTTTTTGCTGCGCTAGGCGGCAATGAATCTACCGGCGGCTGAGCCGAGGTTACATCGGCTTGCAACAGAGTTGTTTCAGCTTGTAGTACTGCCGCTTCTGCTGGTGCCACCTGATTGGTAATTATGGACTGAACTGCATTAAGCCTACTTGTTAATACATTTTTAGTTTCGCTCTCCGGCACTAAAGCCACCAATGCTTCAGCATCAGTAACATCTGCTTGCAACAAAGATGCTTCAGCTTTGTCTACTGCGTCCATTGCATCTGAAACTTCATCCGCATAGACTGTTACGCCTACAGAAAAAACTAATGTCATGACAATCAGTATGTGTAATATTCTTTTCATTTTTTACCTCCTTTTCATTTGTTTGTTGTTTTAACTTTCCAACATTTTGCTGGCCTTCTCAACACCACCTCTTTCTTTTTTTAACATAGAAACCTCTTCGTGAATAAAATAACTTCTTATTTCTAATTGTATAGTTTATTGTTTAATTAGTCAACCTTTTTACGCGTTTTGTGTAATTTAAATTACGGCTTATATCTCCCTAGGCAATGTTTTACGCGTCATATTAGTTCTCCGATTTTAACACCATAGATTCCTGGATTACCTTTGCATGATTTGGCTTGCCAAATTACCAGTTTAAAATTCGTTTTGGTAGAAATTTCAATCGACCGTTAAGTGTTTACAATTTGTTACTTACCTCTTTTCAATTTGCCCTGTACTTGTACTCATATTTTGCAATCTTGCCTTAGGCTAAGTACTTAATTCTCTAATAATTACCACTAGAGCTTTCGATCTTAAGACTATTCCTAGTTGGCGAATAGCGAAAGGCTCTGCAAATTCGCAGAGCCTTTTAAATGGGGTTATATAACTTCTTAGTCATCAATTATTGCTTAGTTCATCAGATTTTTTCTCAAAAAACACTATCATTTTTAGTTTTTGAATTTATCATTTTCTTTTATTAATTACAACTTTAATTACAAAATAGCCAACCAGGGCAACTATGATGGCATTAAATATCCAAGGTCCTTCAAATGTAAAGTTCATTAAATTCATTAATCTAGTCTCCTTAATATATTTTGTTACTTGTAGACATTATTAATCTTAGTTTGTCAAGGCATACTCATACATACACTATTAGTTTTTAGCTTCACTGCACAAATTGTTCAAGGTGTAGCAAAAGTTAAGCTTCGATATCTGACTTTGGTAAAGAACATAAAATGGCTGGCTTAATATCAATTACAGGTGATCCGTCAAGCATATCAGCGCCTAAAAAGCGAATTTTATCGTTATGTATTTCAATTATTTCCACATCTGTAGCGCCTAATGAATTTGGCCTGTCTGGTGATCTAGTAGAAAACACGCCTCTAGGAAGTGGGGATAACCTAGCACGTGTTGTTAGTGTATAACCTTTGGAAAGATGGAAACAAAAGATGACAGTGATTTTCATACCTACTTTTAAGTCTTTAATGCCTTCTTTGTATTCTGGAAGCATCTTTATAGTTCCATAGCTATTCTTAGATTCCTTCCCTTGAGAAGGTGTATGTTTTCTTTCCTTGTATTCTGAATTAATATACCCTATTGCTTTGATTGTAAACTGAGTCTGCATATTAAACCTCTTTTATCTTTAATTAGTAATCTCTATTTATCATTTTAACATTTTAAAACCCTGATAACAATCAAATGGTATCAGGGTTTTTATTTTAGTGCTGTTTATTTATTTCCCAAGTTGTGCAGCTACTTCTGCAGCGAAATCTTCGCTCTTCTTTTCGATTCCCTCGCCAACTTCGTATCTTACCATTTCAACAACCTTCATTTCTTTACCGCATTCTTTAGCAACTGTTTCAACATACTGTTTAACAGTTAAATCGCTATTCTTTACGAATTGTTGTTCAACTAAACAAACTTCTTTAAGCTCTTTTTTTATCTTACCTTCAACGATTCTTTCAACCATTTCAGGTTTCTTGCCTTCGTTAAGAACCATCTGAGTCAGGATTTCTTTTTCCTTTTCAATGTAGTCCTTATCTATACTGGTTTCATCTACGAATTTCGGATTCATAGATGCAACTTGCATTGCAATATCTCTACCTACTACTGCCACTTCTTCTTTAGTAGCTTCAGTTTCTATTCCCACAATTGCTCCGATAGATCCGCCGCCATGAACATATCCAGTGTAAACCACTCCTGGTGTTGCACACTTTTTGAATCTTCTTACGTTCATGTTCTCGCCAATTTTAGATATTTTGGTGTTTAAAGCGTCTTGAACCGTACCTTCTTCTTTATATGTAAGCTTAACGAAGTTTTCAATAGACTTCTCATCCGTAGCTAAAGCTATTTCAGCTAAGTCTTCTACAAAACCTATAAATTCCTCATTTTTTGCAACAAAATCAGTTTCAGAATTAACTTCTACTGCTGCTGCCGATTTAGCGTCTTCAGCAAAAGCAATTTTAACAAGACCTTCTGCAGCTATTCTATCTGCTTTTTTAGCAGCTTTAGATAATCCTTTTTCTCTAAGAACTTCTATTGCCTTTTGCATATTTCCATCAACTTCGACCAAAGCCTTTTTACAATCCATCATTCCAGAGCCTGTAGCTTGACGTAGTTCTTTTACCATACTAGCAGTTACTGCCATAGTTATTACCCCCTATACTTTATTCTACAACTGGTGCTTCTTCTTTAGCAGCAGTTTCTTCTTTAGCAACAGTTTCTTCTTTAGCAACAGGTTTTTCTGCTACAACAGCTTCTTCCTTAGCAGCAGGTTTTTCTGCCACAACAGCTTCTTCTTTAGCAGCAGGTTCTTCTGCAACTTCGCTTTCATCAAAACTTTCGCCCTGTCTTGACTCAATTATTGCATCTGCCATGCAACTAGTTATTAATTTTACTGCTCTTATTGCATCATCATTAGCTGGGATAATATAATCTACATCATCTGGATCACAGTTAGTATCTACTACACCAACAATCGGAATACCTAATATTCTAGCTTCCTTAACTGCAATTTTTTCTTTCTTAGGATCTACGATGAATAATGCACCTGGCATACCCTTCATGTCTCTGATACCACCTAAGTATTTCTCTAGCTTATCATGCTCTGCTTTTAATTTAATAACTTCTTTTTTTATTAACTTATCGAATGTGCCATCCTCTTCCATTGTTTCAATTTCAGCTATTCGTCTAATTCTAGCACTTATTGTTTTATAGTTAGTAAGCATTCCACCTAACCATCTTTGATTTACAAAATACATATCACAGCGTTTTGCTTCATCTTCGATAGCAGATTGAGCCTGCTTTTTAGTACCTACGAAAAGTACTGGTTTCCCTGATTCCCCAACTTCTCTCATGAAGTTATATGCATCGTCAATCATTTTCACAGTTTTCTGTAAATCTATGATATAGATTCCGTTTCTTTCTGTGAAAATGTAAGGAGCCATCTTAGGGTTCCATCTTCTTGTTTGGTGTCCAAAATGCACACCTGCTTCTAGTAATTGTTTCATTGAAATTACTGACATCTTATTTCCTCCTGGTTTTTTAACTTCCACCATAGCACCTTTACCTGTAACCAAATTGGCACCTACAGATAAATGATATGGCGTGTAAATTTAGCTAATTTCGACATAAATATCGAACGTAATTCATTATATATAAAAAGCCCTTAATTTGCAAGGATTTTTTATCATTATTTTTTTGTTTTTACTGTTTCTTTAATTGAAATAGTAAATTCTACCCCCGTAATTGTAAACATGGAAGTTAGTTTTTCAAACTTAACAGTGGCGTTTAGTTTTTCAAAAAGTTATGATGTTCTTAGGTGGTGCCTCTTTAGGAGGTACTTATGAAAAGTA
>JAAYHV010000035.1 GCA_012744355.1 Clostridiales bacterium | reverse complement strand
TTTGATAGCCAAGCTATTATGATGACATCGGGAGCTTTATTTTTCTACTCTCTTGGAATAATCGGCTTTGGTTTAAGAGATGTTTTATCAAGAGCATTTTACTCCATGCAAGACACCAAAACACCAGCAATTAATGCAGCCATCGCTGTAGCTTTAAATATTATTTTAAACTTAGTTTTATCAAAATTCATGGGACTTAGTGGCTTAGCGTTAGCCACCAGTATTTCGGCAGTATTTGGAACTTTCCTTTTGTTTATAAGTCTTCGAAAAAAGATAGGACCATTTGGATCAAAGATAATAGTTGTTTCATTCGCAAAGATTATAGCGGCATCCCTGATAATGGGATTAGCTGCAAAGTTTGTATTTGTTAAAACTTCATTTAGTTTTGGACAAAATTTATCTTTGCTAATGGCGATCGCTGTGGGCGGTTTTGTATACGTCATTGCAATATTTATTTTAAAACTTGGTGAAGCTCAATTATTGCTTGGACTTATCAAGGGAAGGATCAATAACAAGAAAAAATTACCCAAAGACTAGACTTTTACATTTAGTTTTATATTAAGTTGTTGGCTATAAATTAAAGCTTGAAAAGGAACTCGATGAAGGGAGATAACAAGATATGCCATTTCAAATCATTCTAGGAGATATTACGACCCTAAAGGTGGATGCTATAGTCAATGCTGCCAATAATAGCTTGCTAGGTGGCGGTGGTGTAGATGGTGCTATTCACAAGGCAGCAGGATCTAAGCTTTTAGAAGAGTGTAGAACTTTAAAGGGGTGTGCCACCGGCGACGCTAAAATCACTAAAGGCTACAAGCTTCCAGCTCGATATGTAATCCATACTGTGGGACCCATCTGGGAAGGTGGTCATAAAAAAGAAGAAGAACTGCTGCGCTCAGCTTACAGAAGATCTTTAGAAGTAGCCAAAGAGCACAAGTTAGAGACGGTGGCCTTTTCCTTAATTTCTTCCGGTGCCTATGGCTACCCTAAAGATCAAGCTTTAGAAGTAGCAGTCTCAGAAATCACCAGCTTTTTAGAAGAGCATGAAATGACCGTCTTTCTAGTTATCTTTGATCGAGCATCCTTCCACATATCAAAAACCATGGTCAAACAAATCAACGATTATGTGAAAAAGAAATACTTAGCAGCTGAAGAAGTGCCAGGTGATTCAATAGAAAATGCCTCCAACAGACCAACGTCTATAAAAGAAGGTCACAGATATCGCAATCTGGAAGCAGAACGAAGGGGAATGCGTGAAGACGATAAAACACCCCATCCTAGAGAATTCATCATAGAAGAGTCCCGATCCTTGGAAGACTTTCTCAATGACCAGGAAGATACTTTCTCCGTTCACTTGCTCCAGTTGATTGACGAAAAAGGTAAAAGCGATGTAGAAGTCTATAAAAGAGCAAATATCGACCGAAAACTCTTCTCCAAGATTCGAAGCAATCCAAACTATCAGCCCAGCAAAGCCACCGTGTTAGCTCTAGCTATTTCTTTAAAGCTTAGCTTAAGAGAAACTAGGAGGCTACTTCGAAGAGCAGGCTATGCATTATCTCCAGCCAGTCGCTCCGATCTAATCATTGAGTTTTTCCTTAGCAATGAAATCTATGATATTCATAAGATCAACGAAGCTTTGTTCTATTTCAAAGAAAGTCTTTTAGGAGCATAGAATGAAGATGAATTGAAACGCTTGGAGAATTCTTTCAAAACATCCTTCAGTTATAACCATCTTTACCAGTTAACAATGAGTTTCTAAATGAGAGAAAACTAACAGCTGCTAATATTCTACAGATGGTATTTAATCTCTATATATTTCATATGATTCATTGGTTCATATAAAAAGAATTATTTATTAGGAAGGTGCCCAGATTATGAGAATTCCATTTATATCAAAAAACAAGAAATTGAAATAAGCAAAGAACGATATGATTTTATTAAGGACTATCGTGGTGGGGGGGTTATGCTCGTTAGTGGTTCTGTTTTTTTGCTATTAGCATTCCTATTAACGAGTATATTAAATAAAAAAAATGATATCAAATTTTTATATTTGGGGTGGTTTTCTAACACCGATCATTGGAATAGCTTTATTTAAAATATTTAAGATGTCAGCAAATCCAAGTCAATATTCAACTTTAGTCGGCTTTGCTTCATCAATAACTGTCGTTTCTGTTCCTGTTTTATTACTAGTCAAAGATTTAAAACCCGCTGCGCTTCTTCCTGTGTTATGTATCATAAATGCATCGCATCTTCTTATCCTTTGTTGGGTGCATCTTGATTACTGGTATTTTATACTTGTAATGTTTGGCGTTTTTCTTGGAAGTCAATTCATTTTCAGCATACCAGAATCCCAAGTACACTATCTTGCATTAATTTGGGGGGGGTTATCTTTGGCAGTTGGAATTATAATTCACTTATCGACTAAAAATCCTTTGAAGGGGTACAATTTTATTGTAAAGAAATAGTAAAAAGGTGGATTTAGACTACTTGAATGCTAACTAAGTTCAACTTATATTGACATAGGTTTATAAAGCACCTGTTAGGGAGTTTGTCGTATTTATTAAGTCAGCCTCTTTATATTAAGCTAAGATAAATCACTATGTATTTTACTGAAATTAAATTTATGAAATTACATGAGTATCCTTTCTTGCCTGGTTAACAGGACCCTAAGTTTTTTTTGATAAAATTCTCTCTTTTATTAATGTCGCTTATCAGGCGACCAAGAATAACAACAAGAGTGTTATTCTTGAATCAATGAAAGAAAAGGAGAGATGTCATATGAAAACAGGAATCACAGAAATTGTATATATTTTAGATCGTTCAGGCAGCATGTCAGGCTTGGAAAAAGATACCATTGGTGGGTTTAACAGTATGATCCAACGTCAAAAAGAAATTGAGGGGCAGGTATTTATTACCACGGTCCTATTTGATGATGATTATGAATTACTTCATAACCGAATCCCTCTGCAAGAGATTATTCCCTTAACGGATAAAGAATATTATGTACGGGGTTCAACAGCTTTACTGGATGCCCTTGGTATTACCATTACGCGAATGATTCAACAAAAACGAGTCACTCCAGCAAATGAGAGGGCGGACAAAGTTTTATTTATCATCACTACAGATGGCTATGAAAATGC
>JAAYHV010000034.1 GCA_012744355.1 Clostridiales bacterium | reverse complement strand
GTTTCCCAAGTTAATTTTGAATAATCATAAATTGGTGTTTTACACCTCTATTTGTTGTGCTCGTTTTTAAAACTAATCTTTGCATTAATACTTAGTTATTTTGCTTGACTTTTATATAGCTGGCTCCCTACTTTAAAAACATGGACAAAGTAAATCTGCGCAGCAATAGCATTTCATCGCTTCACACATTGGATCACCGACATTCGTTCCCCCTCCATAACTTCTATAAACGTTATTCCTATTCGTCATTGAGCTATACATCCTCTGATACTCAAAGTTATTGCTATCCATAGCCATTGCTCTTTTAACATAGCTAAGCGCCTCATCATATCTGCCTTTTTTATAGCAAAGCATTCCATAAAGGAAATTCCATTCCGCATCTCTATCTGTGATACCTATTCCGATTAATCTTCTTTCCGCGTTTGCCAGGTCGTTTCTATCTAATCTGACTCTTATATCGTTATATATTCCTTTCATCCCAGCATCTTCATTCCTGTTAGCATTCCCAAATCCCGATGGCACTTGGGAATATGCTGAATTACCATGATTCTTTTCTAAATAGTCATAAGCCTCATTTATTTCTTGAAGCTTTTCTTGCGCTAAGTCTGCTAACGGATTATTTTGATATTTATCAGGATGATACCTCTTCACTAAACTTCTATAAGCTTTCTTTATTTCATCCATCGAAGAGTTCTTACTTACCCCTAATACTTCATAAGCATCTTTCATTTACTAGTCCTCCATAATTCTTTCCGTCTCTTTTAACAACCCCAAATTAACTATATTGCTTAATATACCCTCGTTTTTTTCTATATTTAAAAGATTAAATGCGTCTGATACATAAGATAAGTAGTGGTATAAACTAAATTCCACCTCTGACTTAATAGTTTTTTTAAATTCTTTCGCATCTTGCTTTTTATAGTCAAATCTGTAAATAAGTGGATTATATGATCCATCTTCTATGTCACTAACTATGTCATCGTATGCATCCATTAAGTAAATCCACCTGCCTAGGTGCTTAGACATTTCGCTGATAGGTCTTGTGACAAATTCACTCTTTTTGTCTATTCCTCCCAGAAAAACACTTTCCATTACCTTGCCAAAGGCCTCGCCAATTTGATCAATGCTATTACACTTTTCTTTTTCTAATCCGTAAAGCTTTTTTAAGTTCTTTTCAATACTTTCTATTAAGTCTTTGTAATCTACGCTTAATTTTTTGTAGCTTCCTTTAAGCGCTAATTGGCCAAATCGTCCCCTTAGCGTATCCTCATCTTGCAAATCATCTAAGAAACTCTCGTAGGCAAGCACTACCATTACGTCAGCAGCATAATTAACGACTATATTATCGACCACAATTGGTTTTTTCTTGATGTGGTTAGTTATACAGTGCTCGAGTTTTACCTCTTCAACTTCGCTGTTCATTGAATTTAAAAGTAGCGCTAAAAAAACGCTATCATAACTTAGCACGAATCTAGGCAATTGACCTAATCTTTTTCCTATTGACTTGCATATTCCACAGTAATACGCATTGTACAATTCTTTTTCCCTTACTTTCATTTCAGGGATATATGCCTTAACGTAGCCTAACATTAATACCTCTTTCACAGTTATTTTAAATTGTAACATAATATATGTTTTTTTCCAAATATCAATTTGCTATCACATACTACACCTATTATAATATACAATAAATGCATAATGAATTTATGGAGATATCATGTTAAAAAAACAAATAAAACTATTTATAGCGATCGGAATATTATTAATACTCATAATCGTCAGCTACAACTACAGTATTAAAAATGTAGTTGAGCCAATTTATTCTCACGATGAGAGGTTTTCCAACTATATAGTCGCAGACGGTATTGATGTCTCAACATTTCAAGGGAAAAATATCGATTGGAAAAAAGTAAAACACTCAGGCGTCGATTTTGTAATGATACGAGCATCATACAGAGGTAGTAGCAATGGAGAAATTAAAAATGATGATACTTTTACAGAGAATATAAAAGGCGCTAATGAGGCAGGCATAATGACAGGTGCATACATTTTTTCTCAGGCTGTCACTAAGAAAGAAGCGCGTGAAGAAGCTAAGCATCTTCTTCGAGAGGTTGAAGCTTACAAAATAACTATGCCACTAGTTATTGACTACGAGTTCATTGAAGGTGGAAGACTTTATAACGCAATTAATTCAAAAGAATTAAGCACCTCCGACGTCACAGATATTTGCTTGGCATTTTGTGACACCATCAAAGATGCAGGATATGAACCAATGGTATACGGCAACGCGAACTTTTTACTCACTAACCATGACACCGTGAGACTAGAAGCTAACTCTTTAATCTGGCTAGCACACTATACAGAAAAAACCAATTACGGTGGTATATATAATTTTTGGCAATGCAGCGACCATTCAGCAGTCAAGGGAATAAATGAAAACGTGGACAAAGACTTTTGGTACATAAATACCGATAGCCAAAAGGATGCTACCGGCAATAATATTTCAATTAATGATTTTGAGCCAGAATTAAAGGACGACAGCTTTTTATATCTAGGAAGAGCAATCAAGCCTAAAGTCGATTGTGCTCCTTTAATCGAAGGAGAGGATTTTATGATATCATACATAAAAAACACGTCTTCAGGAACAGGATACGCTATCGTTGACGGAATAGGAAATTACACGGGCAGAGCTATACTTGACTTTGAAATAAATTCTCTTTTCTAAATCTCGTATTCATACATTATCATGGCTATAGCTGTTGGCCCTGCTGTTTCAGTTCTTAAAATAGTTTTTCCAATTGAAACACCAAGTATCCCTTTGTCTAATAGCATCTTTGCTTCATTTTCAGAAAACCCACCTTCTGGTCCAATTAAAACTGCTACTTTTTTAGGATAATTCTCACTTAAAAGATTTTTTATAGTCCTATTGTTTTCGTTTTCGTAAAGAAATACAACAAGATCATATTCTGCGAGTTCCGATAATATATCCTTAAATTTAACGTTGTGCCTTACCTTTGGTATGATTCCTCTTTTGCATTGCTTGACAGCTTCAGCGCTAACCTTTTGCCATCTTTGAATTTTTTTATCAAAATTACCTTTATCCAAAACAACTGTCCTATCCATAAATACTGGGACAATCTCCTTTACACCAAGTTCCACTGATTTTTGAATTATATTATCCATTTTGCTCGCTTTAGGTATTCCTTGAAAAAGGCATATCTCTATTTCAGGCTCCCTGGCAAAGTGCTGCTTATCAGTTATTTTAAGCAGAACTTCTTCTTGGGATATTTCGGATATCTCTGTTTCATACTCCCAAAGCACTCCATCAGATATGTCAACCGCGTCTCCCACGGACAATCGCAGGACCTTAGTCATATGTTTAATATCACCTTTATCATTTATAGTAATATATTTAGCCCCTATATCTCTCGAATCTACAAAAAATCTACTCATATTTACCACCACCTTTCTAGGTTAAATATACCCTAGAAAAGCTCACTTTACAAGGTTAATTTTAGATGGTAAACTAGCCTTTAGGAGGTAATACAATGGATTATTCAGATGATTATTTTAAAACAGGCGAGTTCGCTGAAATAGTAGGTGTATCAAAACAGACACTTATTCATTACGACAAAATCGGTCTGTTTTCTCCTGAAGTTACAGATTCTAACAAGTACAGATACTATTCGCACAATCAACTGGAAACCTTTCCTGTTATTTCCATGCTTAAAGAATTGGGAGTTCCTCTAGAACAAATAAAAGAAACAATAAAAAACGGCTCTCCTACAGTTTTAATTGATCTTTTAAGTAAGAAAAAAACGGATATAGATAAAAAAATCAGAAGACTAGATTGGTGCAAGAAGTTCATTGATAAGAAAATTAACTTAACTGAAGAAGGAAATTGCATTAGACCCGATACCTTCTATATAAAACGATTTCCAGAAGAATATATGATAAGAATAGAAACGCCTGCTGGTTTATCACCTAATGGTAAACATGTTTCTGCATCTATTGTTAAGCTTTTTAATTATTGCAAGCAGCTGGGAGTAAATAGTTCTTTTGAGGTTGGTGGAATTATACCTCTTACGCAATTGGAAAAAGACAGTTATTCTTTTTCTCACTTATATACTATAATAGAAAAAACTGAATCAATAAGTGATTTAGCATATGATAACAGCGGAGATTACTTGGTATACTATTCCAATGAAGGTTACGGAAAAGTATTAGAAAATTGTCACAAGCTTTTAGAATATGCTGAATCTAAGGGTTTATCCCTGGCTAGCTGTATTTACGAAGACAATATACTTGATAATTTATCCGGAAGAAATTCGGACACCTATATGATAAGATTAGCAATAGAAATAATCAGAGGTTAATAATGAAATTTATATCATGGAATGTTAATGGTTTTAGAGCATGTTTGAAAAAAGGTTTTAAAGATTTTTTTTACTCAGTTGATGCCGATTTCTTTTGCTTACAAGAAACCAAGATGCAAGAAGGACAAGCTGATTTCTATCCTGAAGAATACCATCAGTATTTTAACAGCGCAATAAAAAAAGGCTATTCAGGAGTAGCTGTATTTGCAAAAAAAGAGCCTCTGTCTGTATCAAGAGGAATAGATGAGAAACATGATGATGAAGGTAGAGTCCTAACTCTTGAATACGAAGATTTTTTCTTGGTATGTTGCTATACCCCTAATTCCAAAGAAAATCTTGTTAGGCTCGATTATAGGATGGAATTCGAGGATGATTTTAGAGGGTATCTTGTAGGTTTAAAGAAAAGTAAGCCCGTTATATTATGCGGTGATCTTAATGTAGCTCACAAAGAAATCGATTTAAAAAATCCTAAGACCAACCACAAAAATGCCGGCTTTTCTGATGAAGAAAGGGCTAAAATGACGGAACTTTTAGCTTCAGGTTTCACTGATTCATTTAGGCATTTTTATCCAGACTTGGCGAGCGTATATTCTTGGTGGTCATATAGATTTAATGCTAGAAATAACAACGCAGGTTGGCGCATAGACTACTTTGTAGTTTCCGATGATATTAAAAATAAAATCAATGAAGCTAAGATATATACAGAAATCCTAGGCAGCGATCATTGCCCTGTTGGACTTGATATATTTTAAATAATATCTTTAAACTCATCAAGATCCACTTGTTCTCCGTTTTTCCTTTTTTCTAGCGCTACCATAATCCTTTTAAAAGTTTCTCTATTAATAGGATACTTAGTAATAATTATGGCTACTAGAATCATAAATATTCCCGGAATAAGCGTAAAACTATTCGAAATCCCACACAGAGCTTCTACGCTCTGTATTTCTTTTGCGCTATCAAACCCTGATGTTTGAAGTATCGCTCCAAGCAGTTGCAAGCCTATTGCAGATGCTAAAGATTCAGACAATGCTTGCAAGGATATAACTGAAGCCGCATGCTTTCCACCAGAAACAAGTTCTTCTAAGCCACAAACATCATAAAGCATAGACGGCATTAGCTGCCAATAACACGAATTGGCCATGGAAAAAACAATACCCATAATTATAGCTATTAGATATGAATTAACACCTATAAATCTAAATGCTATGAATATTGCACCTGTTATTATTAATCCATAGAAAAACACGGAATTTTTATCAAGTTTTTTTGAAAAAGCATTTATAAATGGAACAAAAGCTATTCCGCTTACTGTAATAATTAGTAATATAATCGATACCTGCGCACCATTAAGTCCCAAATTATATGTATAGTAGTAGATTCTTCCCGAAGAAAAAATTATGTTTGATATTAAGTATAACACACTGGCTAAAATCAAATATCTAATAGCCTTTAATTTTAATATGATAAAATAGTTTTTAAACATTTCTTTAATCTTGCTAGGAGTTAGTAACTTTTCTCTATTTTTCTTGATAAAAGATGGATTATCCGATTCATGAATTGTAAGTGTGCATATTAATAGGGATGCGGTCGCGCATATTCCTACAAAGAATCCCACATAAGACCATGCTACCGATTCAGTTTTGCCCATTTCAGTTAAATAACCTACTATAATAGTAGGCATAACTATTCCTATTCCCATTCCAATCTGATAAAAAACATAAGTGTATGACCTAAGTACTGTTCTTTCGTTATAGTCTTCTGTAAGATCAGATCCCCATGCCATGTATGGTACAAAGAACATGGCAAATGTAGTCCAAAAAGCTAATACTAAAAAACCATAATAAAAAACTTTTAACGCATATGGCATATCTATCGCTGTAAAAAGTAATCCAGTAGATAATGCTACCGGAGCTGCTGCTATCATGAGAAATGGTTTTCTTTTACCATATCTGCTATCAGTATTATCTGACAAGTATCCAATAATAGGTCCGCATACTGCTTCCCAAAAAGCACCAAGGGCAGCTATAAATCCTGCTGTTATTGGCTCAATGCCTACTATAATAGTTAAAAAGAATAACAGGAAAGAAGCCACAAAGTTGTACATAGCATTGTCTGCGACTCCACCTATTCCATACGATAATTTCGTTCTAAATTTAAGTTTCATATTTACCTCAGTTTTCTTACAATCATCATAAACTATATAGTAGCTATAGAGTCAAGCTTTTTATATATTATTCTAAACCGTATTTGATTTTTTTCCTATTAAGTGTTGTTTGAGGTATATTTAGAAGCTCTGCTGCTTTTCTTGTAGTCTTCCCTTTTTCAAGTGCTAAAACAATTAGCTTTTTCTCTTGAGCAGCCATGTACTCTCTTAAGTCTACTACTTTATCTGTTTCTTTTGATTTAAATTCCTCTTTTATGCCAGTGTAGTGACTCTTATTAAGAATTCTATTTACATCTTCTGCTACTATTTCATCTTTCTTTGTCCCAATTAGTAATCTTTGCATAGTATTTTCTAATTCCCTAACATTTCCGTGCCAAACATGATCTTTAAGTTCGCTTACAGCCGCATCTGAGATAGTTTTATTCATTCCATATTTCTTGCCATAACTTTGTAGGAAGTAATCAGCTAAAACTGCTATATCTTCATTTCTTTCCCTGAGAGGAGGAATAGTAATGCTGGCAATGTTTAGTCTATAATATAGATCTTCTCGGAACTCACCTGCCTCGACCAATTCCATGAGAGATACATTGCTAGCGCAAACTGCCCTCACATCAACTGTTATCTGCTCAGTGCCTCCTACCCTATAAAATTGATTGGTTTGGAGCACTCTTAAAAGTTTAGATTGCATATTTAATGATAATTCAGATATTTCATCTAAAAACAATATGCCATTATTTGCTATGGAAAAATATCCTTCTTTACCGCTGTTTAAAGCACCAGTAAATGAACCACTTTCATACCCGAAAAACTCGGATTCTGCTAGCCCTTCTTGAATGGTCGCGCAGTTAATCTTGATGCAAGGCTGATTACTTCTATTGCTATTTTGGTGCATAAGCTTAAGAACCATTTCTTTTCCCGTGCCTGTTTCACCTTGAATTATTACATTACAGTCAAACTTTGCAACGCTAATAACTTCATCTAGCATTGCTTTCGTAACTTTACTGCTGTATATGAAACCATCTATTTCAGAAGCTTTGTTAGGCTTTATATGGTCTGTTACGTAGCCAAATCTTCCACCTTTGCCCGCTTTTTTCTGATGCTCTTTAATATATTTCATTTTATCAGAAGTTTCATTGATTAAGTTTACTGTAAAGTCTACTGACATGCCTGTAAAAGTATCAAATGAATACGCTTTTAGCGTTTTGCCCATGCTTTCACTTGTCAGTGTAGCCGACATGTAGTTATTCTTTACACTAGAAAAAAACATCCCTCCGTTCTCTTTACAAAGAAGCACTGAGAGACCTTCAGCTCCATCTCTGTTTTCAGAAAGTACAAGATAGTCCAGGCTTTCTATACCTTTTTTCTCCACCAAATAATTATATGAATCCACCGGCTTAGAAAGGTCAACTATTATCATCTCATCCACAAGACCGTCAAATATTTTTTTTACTGTTTCAGGACTTTCAAGGTTCGAATATAAATCCTCTACTTCTTTATCAACAAATACTATTATTCGCTTAATGTGCTTGTTATTCTTTCTAACTGCCGCAGCATAGATATATCCGTTTGCTATGTCCCTTGCCATTATCCCTACTGTTTCAAATTTGTTAATATTTGCAACTCTGTTAGTACAATCAAGTGCTGAGGCTTCGTCAAAATATAGCATTGCAAACTGATTACCGCCTAGCCTTTTATTTTCAACCAATATAGTGGCTGGAAAAAGTATCGCATATCCTTTGCAATGGATTTCGCCTAAGGAATAGTCAATATCTTCAATACTCTCTATTTTTAATGGTATAGCTGTTATACTAGCCGCACATATAATGTCATCTCCAACTTCAAGTTCTTTTTTATTATTAAATGCATTTTTACCTATTTCTTCTATTTTCCCTGTTAATACTCCGCCGCTGTTTGTATAGGGGTTATGAAGTTTACCCCTTCTTTCAACCATGTATATTATCTTAGCTTTTATGCTCGCTTCTTCAAAATTACAACTATGACATATCTGGCTAAAGCTGTCCCATTCAATGTGAAGCATGTCGATACTAACCCTAATTTCTGTATCAGAAATCTCCCTGCTATTATCGAGCTCCCATGCAGTCATAGGCAAATTCCATTTGGGTCTTACAACTCTATCTATACCGAAATTTTTCATGCTTCCCTCCAAAAGGCAATTTTAACAAATGGATTTACAAAAGTCAATATAACAGCAATCAAAAATCCTAAGCATATTGCTAAGGTTAATCACTAAATAAAAAGGCAAGCTGATTACTTACTTTAGCAGTTTGCATTTTATTCTTACAAGGTATTTTAAGCATGTATTGTTATTTACATTGTATTATTTTCAAATATATTTTTAATATTTTCATTGAAAACTTTGATTTAGTGCTATAATTAACTTATTAATAAGGAGGTGCAATATGGATTATATTAAAGTTGCTCAGACAAATGAGGTAAAAGATGGTGAGAAGAAAATAATTACTCTAAATGACAAGGTGCTGCTTATTACAAACATTCAAGACACCTATTATGCAATTGATAATAAATGCCCACATATGGGCGGTTCGCTTTTTGACGGAAAGATGGATGGTTATAATATTACTTGTCCTAAGCATGGTTCCGTGTTTGATGCAAGAACTGGGAAAGTAATTAAAAACGGTAAAATTACTTTCATTAATCTGAAAGTTAAAGATACAAAGGCATACCCCGTTAAAGTAGAAGGTGACGATATTCTTGTTGGTCTCGAATAAAAGATCAGAAGTATACTTGGTTTTCATACAATCACGGTTTTTAAAATCGCATAACTTTTGAAAGTAGAATACTATGTTACAAAAAACAAAAAACTCCATCTCAGGTATAGCAAAATTGATTTTTGTGATGGGTATTGGAAGCCTTTTAGCAATACCTATTTTTGCTGGCGTTGGTTTTCTTATTGAAGATTTTGGAATGATGCAACCTTTTACAGGTTTAGTTATTCCGGCGGCAGTAATTACAATAATTTTAGGGATTAATTTTAGAAAAAAAACAGAAGAAAATTCAAGCAGCAAGAAGTTTGCTAAAGCAGGACTAATAATGGGTATTATCTCACTTAGTTGCGCTGTTGCTTTAATTCTTTTTGTTATGATAATTTTCTTGCCAAATTATTTTGCAGGTAGGGTTTAAAAAACACAATCTGCTATATCAACAAAATACACTTACCACTATAAAAAAACCTCAGTTATATGCTGAGGTTTTTTCGTTTATTTGAACATGCCTAAAAAACTTTTTCTTTTTACATAACATTCTTCATCTACTACTTTGGCCATTTCTAATATGGCTTTTTTCTGCTTTCCATTTATCTTAGTAGGTATCTCCACAAATACTTTTACGTATAAATCGCCGTATCTGCTACCCTTAACGCTTTTTACGCCCTTACTTTTTAATCTAAATGTAGACCCAGTTTGAGTTCCTGCTGAAATCTTGTATGTATAATTTTCAGTTAAACCTGGAACTTTAAGGGTTGCTCCCAGTGCTGCTTGTTCAAAGGTGATTGGAAGATCCATGTACAGATCATCTCCACGCCTTTTAAACACATCATGGGGTTTTACATTAAGAACTATATATAAGTCTCCAGCAGGTCCACCGTTAACTCCAGGCTCGCCCTGTCCTCTAAGAGGTATTATGCTATCGTTATTAACGCCAGCTGGAATATCTATATTGATTTTAACAGTTTTTCTAACTTTTCCGGCTCCATTACAATCGGAACATGGAGTCGCAATAGTCTCGCCTGTGCCGCCGCACTTGTCACACGCTGTTACATTTCTAAATTGACCAAATGGCGTATTAGAAACAGAAGATACCTGGCCGCTTCCGCCGCATTTATCACACGTTTTCTTACTTGTTCCCTTAGCAGCTCCGCTTCCGTTGCACGTCTTACATTTAACGTACTTAGTAATGCCTATTTCTTTTTTAATACCAAATACAGCTTCTTCAAAAGTAATTGTCATGGCCTTTTGTAAATCTCTTCCCTTTTGTGGGCCATTTCTTTGCCTTGAAGATGATCCGCCTCCAAAAGCGCCTGTAAACATATCAAATATGTCTTCAAATCCTCCGAAGCCATTAAAACCACCTGCTCCGCCAAACCCAGCACTTGGATCCACCCCAGCATGACCAAATCTATCGTATTTGCTTTTCTTTTCGCTATCAGAAAGTATAGCATATGCTTCGTTTACTTCTTTAAACTGCTCTTCGGCTCCTTTATCATTCGGGTTCTTGTCCGGATGATATTTCATAGCCATCTTTCTAAAAGCTTTCTTTATTTCATCATCAGATGCGCCTTTTTGAATACCAAGCACCTCATAATAGTCTCTCTTATCAGACATTTTATATCCTTTCGCTTTTGATTAATTAAGGTAGAAATGGCAAGCCTTAACTTGCCATTTCTTAATATATATACTAAAGCCGTGAGGCTTTAGATAGGCCCTTTATTTATCGTCGTCTACTACTTCAAAATCAGCATCTACTGTGTCGCCTTCAGGTCCATTATCCTCAGTTTCAGAATCACCCATGTTGCTTGGATCAAATCCAGCGCCTTGATCAGGTTGTCCTTGTTGAGCTTCTTGATATATTCTAGAAGAAATAGGATAAAATGCATTTGTAAGTGCTTCTATCTTAGCCTTTAGCTCTTCAACGTCTCCGTTTTCTATAGCTGTTTTAAGCTCTTCTCTAGCTGTTTCTACTGCATTTTTTTCATCTGGAGTAACCTTGTCGCCAAGTTCTTCCATCTGTTTTTCTGTCTCATACACTAATGTTTCAGCTTGATTTTTAACTTCGACTTCTTCTTTTTTCTTTTTATCTTCATCAGCATACTGTGCAGCTTCTTTAACCTTATCATTAATTTCATCTTCACTTAGCTTAGTTGATGAAGTAATAGTAATCTTCTGTTCCTTACCTGTTCCCATATCCTTAGCACTTACATTAACGATACCATTAGCATCAATATCAAATGTAACTTCTATTTGAGGAACTCCACGAGGTGCTGCCATTATTCCTGTAAGTTGGAATCTTCCAAGTGTAATGTTACCTGCAGCCATTTCTCTTTCACCTTGCATAACATGAATATCAACAGCTGTTTGGTTATCAGCAGCAGTAGAGAAAGTTTGACTCTTCTTTGTAGGAATTGTCGTGTTTCTCTCTATTAGCTTAGTCGCAACTCCACCTAATGTTTCTATTGAAAGTGATAGTGGTGTTACATCTAAAAGTAATACGTCGTGAACTTCACCTGTAAGTACTCCAGCCTGAATAGACGCTCCTAATGAAACACATTCATCAGGGTTAATTCCCTTGAACGGATCTTGCCCCGTAATCTTTTTAACTGCAGCTTGTACAGCAGGTGTTCTTGTTGAGCCTCCTACTAGTATAACTTTATCAATATCGCTATTGCTGATTCCTGCATCAGACATAGCTTTTTTCATAGGATCTATTGTCTTATTTACAAGGTCTGCTGTCAATTGATCAAACCTTGCTCTTGTCACATCTATATCCATATGAAGAGGTCCATCAGTTCCTACTGTTATAAACGGTAGGCTCACTTTTGTACTCTGAGCACTTGATAATTCTTTTTTAGCTTTTTCTGCAGCTTCTTTTAATCTCTGAAGTGCCATCTTGTCTTTTCTTAAATCGATGCCGTTTTCTTTTGCAAATGTGTCTGCTAAGAAATTCATAACAGCATTATCAAAGTCATCTCCACCAAGCTTTGTGTTACCGTTTGTGGCAAGAACTTCAAACACTCCGTCTCCTAGCTCTAAAATTGATACGTCGAATGTACCTCCGCCAAGGTCATATACGAGAATTTTGTGCGATCCTGTGTCTTTGTCAAGACCATAAGCAAGTGCTGCTGCTGTAGGCTCATTTATAATTCTCTTAACTTCTAAACCTGCAATCTGTCCTGCATCTTTAGTCGCTTGTTTTTGTGCATCAGAGAAGTATGCAGGTACTGTAATTACAGCTGCTGTTACTTTTTCTCCTAAATAACTCTCGGCGTCAGCTTTTAGCTTGCCTAAAATCATAGCTGAAATATCTTGTGGTGTATATTGTTTACCATCAATATCCGCATTATGGTTTTCACCCATATGTCTTTTAATAGATGCTATAGTTCTGTCAGGATTAGTTATAGCTTGTCTTTTAGCAGTTTCTCCTACTAATCTTTCTCCGCCTTTAGCAAAGGCTACAATTGAAGGAGTAGTTCTATTTCCTTCAGCATTTGCGATTACTGTTGGTTCTCCGCCTTCTAAAACGGACACACAACTATTAGTTGTTCCTAAATCAATTCCAATTATTTTACTCATTTGTATTTCCTTCCTTTCATTTCATACATCTTAATTGGCTACAATAACCATAGCTGGTCTTATAACCTTACTCTTTAGTTTATACCCTTTTTGCATGACGCTAATTATTTCACCGCTTTTATGTTCTTCGCTGTCTTGCATCATAAGCGCATTGTGGTACATAGGATCAAATCCCTGACCCAATGCTTCAATTTCTTCCAATCCGGATTTTGCTAGCACTCCTTGTAATTGGTCGAAAATTAACTTCGTACCTTCAAAAAAGTTCTTGTCTGCGCATTCCGCTTCGAGACCCCTTTCAAAGTTGTCTATTACATCAAGCAATTCAGTAACGATTTTCTCGTTAGCAAATGCGTATGTATCTTTCTTTTCCTTATCTACACGTTTTTTATAGTTTTGGAATTCTGCCATAAGTCTTACATATCTCTGACTCTCTTCTTCTTTCTTTTCTTCAGACTCTTTTACCTCCTCGGATTCATCCTCAGGAAGTCTTTTGACTTCTTCTTCTTCCTCAGTTAGAATCTTTTCTTCTTTTACATCTTTTACATCACTCATTTTCTTCTTCATCTCCCTCTTTGCACTCCAGTTGAAAAGCACTGCTTAAATTCTCTGATAAATATTCCATAATAGATGTCACTTCAGCGTACTTCATTCTAGTTGGCCCAATAACTCCAATTTTCCCTACAGGTTTTCCATCTATATGGTATGTAGCAGTTATAACCGTACAATCCTTCATGGTTTCATCAAGATTTTCATCTCCTATAGTTACTATAATTCCATCTTCTCTTTCTAATATTTTCTTAGTAAGTTCATCTTTTTTATCTAGCAGCTCTAAGAATTTTTTGGCTTTTGCTAAATCGTGGTATTCGGGTATATTAAATATATTAGTAAGCCCTTCCATGTATAGGTTTACATCTAGCATAGTTTCAAGTGTTTTCATAAAATTAGGCATAACATTATCTGCAAGCGAACTCATCGCACATATATCAGAATGAAAATCTTTAATGATTGAGTCCTTTAAAACTTCGTCTATAGTTCTGCCCTGATAGTCATATGTCATGTTTTTGCTTAATAGCTCTAGGCTATCATTGTTATATGGCACGCTAATTTTAAGTGCTGTATTTGTAATTTTTCCCTTGTTTGATACTATCATCAGGATAACTGATTGCTCATCTACTGGTAACAGCTTAATAAACTTTAACACTTCATCATTTTGAGTTGGCGTTAGTGCAAATG
>JAAYHV010000197.1 GCA_012744355.1 Clostridiales bacterium | reverse complement strand
TAGAAAAACACTTTATGCACCATTAGCTCAGTCGGCAGAGCACCTGACTCTTAATCAGGGTGTCTGCGGTTCGAACCCGCAATGGTGTACCAAAAAGGCCTTGGATTTAACTCCAAGGCTTTTTTTAAATGCTTTTACGCTTTTTTGCTTATTATATCCTTAACTTTCATCAATCTTGTTATTGTACTTCTTTCGTTTTCATCTAATTTCATTCTTATGAATTTTATAGTTTCTTCTAATTCTGGTATGGTTCTATATTCCAGAGCATTTACTGTTCTTCTGGTTTTTTCAATCTCGTCAGCCATAAGTTGACACGATTTTTCTACTTCTGCCAACTCTAAAAGTTTTGGCATTATACCATATAGTTCGGAAATTGCATCGTCTAGCTCAGAGGAGGTTTGTACAAATCCATAAGGATATATACTTCCTTCGTCTCCCTCTAATTTTCGTATAAAATTCATAACGGGAACATTTACACTCATTATGTTCTTTTTGGATATTTCTACAGAAATATTCTCCTTAGGATAAGCTACCGCCTGCTCCAATAATGCAGGTGACATTACAGCACTAGCCAACAAAAAATCTTTAAAAGATTCCTGTAAATCCTTTTCAACTTCTGCTCTTAAGGTTTTGTTCCTTCTAATCATATCTATAAATACTCGCATGAGTTCATCTTGTTTGTCCTTCAGGAGTTTATGTCCACTAGTTGCAGTGTTCAATCTCACTTTAAGCTTTGTGAGCTCCATACGAGTAGGTTTAACATTTAACTTCGCCACTACTATTCAACTCCTTCAGTCTCCAGTGGAAGATACTTCTCAAGATATTCATCCCTAATTCTTTTGAGCTCACCTCTTGGCAATATCTTAAGTAAATCCCAACCTAATTCTAAGGTTTCTTCGATATTCCTATTAGAACCATACCCTTGACTTACATATCTTTCCTCAAAGGCTTCTGAGAATTTCGCAAATGCTTTATCTGTTTCGGACAATGCCGTTTCTCCTAGAATTACAGCTAGATCCCTAGCTTTTTTTCCAGTAGCATAGGCTGCAAACAACTGGTTCATAGTATCCGCATGATCTTCTCTAGTCTTTCCTTCTCCTACGCCTTCATCCTTAAGTCTCGATAAAGATGGCAACACATCAATTGGAGGTGTAATGCCTTTTCTATATAGCTCTCTAGACAATATAATCTGTCCCTCTGTTATATAGCCAGTAAGGTCTGGTATCGGGTGCGTTATATCATCCTCTGGCATAGTAAGTATTGGAATTTGGGTTATAGACCCTTTTCTTCCTTTCATTCTGCCAGCCCTTTCATATATAGTCGAAAGGTCAGTGTATAAATATCCCGGATAACCTCTTCGACCTGGAACTTCTTTTCTAGCTGCAGACGTTTCTCTTAACGCCTCTGCATAGTTAGTCATGTCCGTCAATATAACAAGTACGTGCATATCTTTTTCATATGCCAGATATTCAGCACATGTTAATGCCATTCTAGGTGTTCCTATTCTTTCTATAGCGGGGTCATCTGCCAAATTCATAAATAATACCGCTCTGTTTATAGCTCCTGTTCTGTTAAAGTCTTCAATAAAGAACTGTGCTTCTTCAAATGTAATGCCTATCGCCGCAAACACTACTGCAAACTTATCGTCTTCTCCCTCGCCTATAACTCTTGCCTGTCTCGCGATTTGAGCTGCAACTTCGGAGTGTGGAAGTCCAGAACCAGAAAATATAGGTAGCTTTTGGCCCCTTACCAGAGTGTTCAATCCGTCTATCGCCGAAATCCCAGTTTGAATAAATTCTGAAGGGTAATCTCTAGCAACTGGATTCATAGGTACTCCATTTATATCTCGTCTTTCTTCTGGAATTATTTTAGGGCCATCGTCTATAGGTTTTCCCATTCCATCGAAGGCTCTTCCCAACATATCCTCAGATACCGCTAATTCAAGAGGTCTACCTAAAAATCTAACCTTGGTCTCTTGTAAGTTTATACCTGTAGAACCCTCAAACAACTGAATTACAGCTTTGTCTCGATCTATCTCTAAAACTCTGCCTCTTCTTCTTTCACCAGTTTGAATTTCAATATCTACAAGTTCCTCAAATTTGACCCCCTCGACGCCTTCTACCACCATCAACGGTCCTACTACTTCTGTTACTGTTTTATATTCTTTAAGCATCAAGGATACCTCCTTCGCTTATAAAGTCATCCATATCTTTCTTTACTTTTTCCATAATATCATTAATCTGTCCTATATCTTTTTCAGGTAAATATTTAGCTCTTGAGATTTTTTCCCTTATAGACATATTTTCTATCTTATCCCAATAAACGCCCTGTTCTAATCCTCTTAGGCCTTCTTTATAATAGGATAATACCATCTTAAGCATAAGATTTTGTTTCGCTAAAGATGCATAGGTGTCTTCTTCGTGAAAAGCATTTTGTTGCAGATAGTCTTCTCTTATACTTCTCGCTGCTTCTATTTTAAGTTGATCCCCTTCGGACAAAGAGTCTCTACCTACTAATCTTACAATCTCTTGAAGACTAGACTCTTCCTGCAATAAATTCATGGCTTTTGATCTATTTGCAGAAAATTCAGGATCCACATTTGCATTCATCCATTCGTCTGCCTTTGTTTGGTATAAAGTGTAAGATTCTAGCCAACTAATCGCCGGGAAATGCCTCATATAAGCTAGAGGGGCATCCAATCCCCAGAACACCTTAACTATTCTCAAGGTGGCCTGTGATACAGGTTCGGAAATATCACCTCCCGGAGGTGACACTGCGCCTATTACGGTCAATGCTCCTTCTCTTTCATCTTTACCTAAACATATAACTTTTCCGGCTCTCTCATAAAACGCAGCAGCCCTTGAAGCCAGATATGCTGGGTAACCTTCGTCGCCAGGCATCTCTTCAAGTCTACTGGACATCTCTCTTAGAGCCTCTGCCCACCTGGATGTAGAGTCAGCCATTATAGCTACTGAATAACCCATATCTCTGAAATACTCTGCTACGGTAACACCTGTATATAGCGATGCCTCTCTAGCAGCAACTGGCATGTTGGAAGTATTCGCAATAAGAACAGTTCTTTCCATCAAAGATTCCCCAGTCTTTGGATCTATTATCTTAGGGAAATCATTGAGTACTTCTGTCATCTCATTACCACGCTCACCACAACCAACGTAGACTACTATCTCTGCATCTGCCCATTTAGCAAGTTGATGCTGTACCACTGTTTTCCCTGAGCCAAACGGCCCTGGTATTGCAGCTGTGCCGCCTTTGGTGACAGGGAAGAACGTATCTATTACCCTTTGTCCTGTTACCAACGGTTCATCTGGGTTCAACTTTTTAGCATAACCTCTTCCTTTTCTAACAGGCCATTTTTGCATCATTTGAACATTATGGTCCTTGGCATCTTCCGCTACAACACAGACAGTTTCTTCAACAGTGAAGTCACCTTCTTCGATGGTTTTTATCTTGCCTTTAATTCCGTCGGGTACCATTATTTTATGAAGTACTACCTTAGTCTCTTGAACCGTTCCCAAGATATCGCCTACTCCAACTTCATCGCCTACTTTTGCCACAGGAGTGAAATGCCATTTTACTTCTTTATCTAACGCAGGCACTTCTACACCTCGCGCCAAGAAGTCCCCAGCTATTTCTCTGATTTTTTCAAGTGGTCTTTGTATGCCGTCAAACATTGTGGATACAAGACCAGGCCCAAGTTCAACTGAAAGAGGTTGTCCCGTAGTAACTACCGGCTCCCCAGGTCCAATCCCCGTAGTCTCTTCGTATACTTGTATAGAGGCTTCGTCGTTTCTCATTTCTATAATTTCGCCAATGAGCTTATTATCTGAAACTTTTACAACATCATATATGTTTGCTTCTTCCATGCCTTCAGCAACAACCAAAGGACCGGATACTTTTACTATTCTTCCTACTTTCAAATTAAGCCTCTCCTTTTATAAAATATTCATCCCTACAGCTTTTTCAACATTAGCACTTATTTTATCCATCCCTATGTTTAGGGTTCCTTGATTACTTGGTATCAATATCACTGCAGGTATTGTTTTATTATTGTATCTTTCAATGGTGCTAGTTATCAAACTAGCCAACTGCTCAGTTATGAAAATAATACCATAATTTTGTCGTGCTAGTGTATCTACCTTTTTTTTTGCTTCATCTCCATCAAAGACCGGATATGCATCGATTCCTAATGCTTTAAATCCAAGTACAGAGTCTTTATCGCCTATAACGGCAACCTTATACATATAAATCACGCAACCTTTCTCTTATTCTATCTGGAGAAATATTGTTTAGTTTGGAAACCATTATTATTCTCAATACCTTTATCTCCGTTTCTTTTGCTATTATGTATGAGAATACGGGTTCTGGTCCAAAAGTAACATACTTGGAATCCTTATTCAATTTCATTATATAATCATCCATTTGGATTTCAAATTCAGATAAGCGTCCAGTCTGTTGATATGATTCTAATCCTTTTACAACTCCATGGCCTATATCATAATTTTGGAATTTATTGATGATTATATCTATAGAATCATTTAAGGCCAAGACTAAATTACCAATTGAAATGTTCCCATTGTCAAGCAAGACTTTTTTTAAAAATTTCATATCCTTGCCTTGTTTTTTAAGTCTTATCAATGTTCTAATATTTGTTAAATCTATTAAATCTTTAACATAATCTATGAATAAAGCTATTTCTGTCTCCCTCGCTAATTCATATAGATGTTTAAAATAGTGCTTGTCAAGTATCAACTCTATATTTTGCGGGTCTTTTGTTGATTCGTATTCTGTTTTAGCACTATCTATAGCTTTTACGAACCTAGAATCCATACTCCTTAGATTGCCAGACAAATAGTTTGCTTTGACTTTTTTAAAATCCATTGTACCTATTGGAATATATAGCTCTTCCAAGTTTTTATCTAGGGCTTGTTCCTTAATTAAAACCTTAAGATTATGATAATCGTACTTTAAGGACAATAGGTTTACAACTATGTCATCCTTTGTTAATTCATACATCAATTCATAGACACTCTTTAGTTCAGAAGAAAGAATTTCTTCATATTCTTCTG
>JAAYHV010000033.1 GCA_012744355.1 Clostridiales bacterium | reverse complement strand
GTAGGGTCCTTTTGATTGTCAATTAAAGGCATTAGTTTCATTTCCATTGAAGATTCACCTAGACCAAAAGTTCTAATAATTTTATAGTATATACACCCGTCTATAAATTGTTTTAAATATGGTTTAGCGCTTTTTTCAAACATCCTAGTCATCTCTCTAGGTGGCCCAGGGAGACAAATAATATTCTTATCGTCATTTGAAAGTGCAAAGCCTGGCGCAGTTCCTGCGTCATTTATAAAGGGAACTGCTCTAGAAGGCAGATATCCTTGCTTAAGATTATTATCAGGCATACTATGATTCATGCTCTGATAGCGACTAACAAGGGCGTTCATAGCATCATCTGATAATATGAGTTCGTCTTTCATATACTCGCATGCAATTTCTTTAGTTATGTCATCCTGAGTTGGACCAAGTCCACCCGTTGTAATTAGGGTATCACAATCACTAAAGAGCATATTAATTGCAGCTCTTATTCTATTAGGATTATCACCTACGATGTAATGATACATAACATCAAAACCCATATGGTTTAACTCTTTAGATAAAAAAGCCGCATCGCTATTTACCACTTGTCCGAAAAGTAACTCCGTACCAATATTTAGTATTCCTACTCTCATATGTTCCCCTTTACATTGAAAAAACTTTTTTGTTTTGAATTATATATTCCGCTCCAGAGTACACTGTAGCTATTAATGATGCCCATAAAACTACGTTGCCAGCTGGCATAAGAATGCTTTCGTAGTATCCGCTACCTAATATTAGTATTGGCACTGTTAGCATCTGAAGTACTGTCTTTATCTTACCGCTCATTCCAGCTGCAATGACTATGCCTTCAGAGGCAGCTACCGTTCTCATACCGGCCACTGCAAATTCTCTTGCAAGAATAACTATTAGCATCCAACCTGGAACAACTCCGCTTTCTACAAAAAGGCAAAATGCTGAGTAAACTAATATTTTATCTGCTAAGGGATCCATTATCTTACCGAAGTTTGTTACAAGACCTCTATCCCTAGCTATTTTTCCATCTAAAAAATCCGTAAAAGAAGCGATTACAAAGATTAAAAAAGCTGGTAAATACCATTCTAGTAAAAAAGCTACTATAAAAAAAGGTACGGCTATTACTCTAGCTATGGTTAATTTGTTAGGTAAATTCATGTTTTAAACCTCCATGCCTACAAGGTCATAGTCGTAGGCATCGTTTATCTCAACGTTTACGAACTGACCGGGTGTTAATTCTCTATTTGAAACGAATATCACAGAATTATCTATTTCAGGAGCATCATATCTAGTTCTTCCTAAATAGCTGCCATCAGCGTCTCTTTCATCTACTATTACCTCATAAACTTTACCAATCATAGATTGATTATGTCTTAAGCTAATATCTATCTGACGCTTCATTATTCCGTTAACGCGTTCTTCTGTGGTTTCATCATCTAAATGACCATCCATCTTAAATGCTTTTGTATTCTCCTCGTCAGAAAACCCAAATACTCCTAATCTATCAAATTTAATTTCTTCAAGAAATTCGATTAATTCATCATAATCTTCTTCAGTTTCACCTGGGAACCCAACTAAAAGCGTAGTCCTTATATGTATATCGACTACTTTATCTCTTAATCTCTTTATAGTATTTCTAATAGAATCAGATGTAGATGCTCTGTTCATAAGGTTTAGAACCTTATCTGATATATGCTGAATAGGGATATCTATATAGTTGCATATCTTATCCTCACTTGCCATAACGCTAATTAGCTCATCTGTGATTCTCTCTTCGTAGCAGTACATAAGCCTTATCCAATGTATTTTGTCCACTTTGCAAAGCTCAGTTAATAGCTTAGGCAACATAAACTTGCCGTATATATCCATTCCATAGTAAGTAACATCTTGAGCTATTAATACGATTTCCTTAGTTCCAGCGTCAGCTAGAACATTGGCTTCTTTAATTATATCTTCAATACTTTTACTTCTAAAGGGGCCTCTTATCCTTGGTATTATACAAAATGCACAGGCATTATTGCATCCTTCTGCTATTTTTAATGTTGCTGTATAAGGGTTCTCAGCTAGTTTGCGCTGAGCGTATGGAAGAGGTTCTCTTTTGGGTTTTTCAATGTAGTATTTTTCTTCGGGTAAATTTCTTAAAAGTTCAGGGAGCTTATGATACTCTTCAACCCCTATGAATAAATCAACTTCTGGCATATCATCAACTAGATCTTTATAGTATCTTTGTGATAAGCAGCCTGTAACTACTAGAATAGAATTATCATTTTTGTCTCTAGACATATCAAATATTTTGTCTATTGATTCGATTTTCGCATCATTTATAAAGCCGCACGTGTTTACAATAACTATTTCTGCGTCACCTAAAGATGACGAAGAAACGTACCCTTCCTTTTCAAAAAGATTAGCTAAAACTTCTGAATCATATTCATTCTTCAAGCAGCCTAAGGTTTCAATGTAAAATTTATTCATTATCCTCCTCTATGATTTCAGTTATATCACTAGCTTGATAGTATTCTTCCTCACTAATTAATAGCTGCCTTGGCCTGCTACCGTCAGACGGACCTACTATGCCCCTCTCTTCGATTTCATCAATGATTCTAGCAGCTCTGTTGTATCCTATCCTAAACCTGCGTTGCAGCATAGAAACTGAAGCCTGCTTAGACTTTAGTATGCATTCTATTGCATCTTCTGTAAGTTCATCTATCATTTCGCCAGGTTTATCTTTATTTGTCTTATCTAAGCTTGAAATTATAGTCTCCGAGTAATTAGGCTTTCCTTGTTTTTTTACATATTCAATAACGCCAGCTACTTCTTCGTCGCTTACAAATGGGCCTTGAGTTCTTAGTGGTTTATTTTTACCAACTGGAGAAAACAACATATCACCTTTTCCTAAAAGCTTCTCAGCGCCATTCATATCTATAATTGTTCTAGAGTCAAATTGCGAAGATACGCTAAATGCAATTCTAGAAGGTATATTAGCCTTTATTAAGCCAGTTACTACATCTACAGAAGGCCTTTGCGTTGCAACTATAAGATGCATTCCAGCAGCTCTAGCCATTTGAGCTAGCCTACATATTGACTCTTCAACTTGTGAAGGAGCAGCCATCATAAGATCTGCAAGCTCATCTATTACTACCACAATTTGCGGCATTGTTTTATCTGTTTCATCATTAGCTTCAGCAAGTTCATTAAATGATTCTAAATCTCTAACTCCAGCTTCAGCAAATTTTATATATCTGTCATTCATCTCATTTACTGCCCAGCTTAAGGCGGCAGCAGCTTTTTTAGGATCAGTAACTACTGGTATTAAAAGATGAGGTATACCGTTGTATACGCCTAATTCCACAACCTTAGGGTCTATTAATATAAGCTTTACTTCGCTAGGTTTAGCTTTAAATAGCAAGCTTAATATAATTGAATTTATGCATACACTTTTACCAGAGCCCGTTGCTCCTGCAATTAGCATATGGGGCATATCCTTTAAATCTGCTATGACATTTTTCCCAGATATATCTTTTCCAACTACAAATGTTATCTTTGATTTTGAATTCCTAAATTCATTGGAATCTATAAGTTCCTTTAAAAGCACTGGTGAAGTTTTTTCATTTTCAACTTCTATGCCTACTGCAGCTTTACCTGGAATTGGTGCTTCAATTCTTATGCTCTTAGCTTTTAAATTTAATGCAATATCATCAGCTAGCCTGACTATGCTATTTACTTTAACGCCTACGCTAGGCTGAATCTCATATCTAGTTACTGATGAACCCTGTATTACCTGAATCACTTTAGCATCTACATTAAAGCTTTTTAAGGTTTTTTCAAGTTGCTTTGCTTTGCTCATAAGTTCATAATCTGAAAGACCTTTTACTTCGCCACTAGGTTTTTTTAAAAGAGTTAAAGCTGGAAGTTTATACTCATCGTTGTTATCGCTTTTTACTATTTTAATATCTTCAGGTGGTATTTCTTCTTTTGATTTTCTGCTGGCCTTTTTAATCACTGTTTCAGATTCTTCATCTATTCCAAAACCGTCCATTACGGTTCTCTTTTCCTCTAATCCCTTTTCACCAGTTAATTTTTTTCTATCAAACAATTCATCATCTGCCATATATTTCATTACGTTACCGCTATTTGAACTTCTCTTAATTATTGGAACGTCTTCAGCTGGTTCATTCTTTACTCGTGCAGTGGATATATCATCCTTTATTCCGCTACTGTTTTTATCGTAAGCATTTAAAAGCTTTCTTTCTTCTCTCTTATTTTTAAACAGCTCTAGTTGCTTTGACATAGGCGTGTTTACAACAAGAAGAATCGATACTATTATAACCGTTATGCAAAATATATTTAATCCCGGAGCACCGATGGTTTTTATAAGTAACTGACCGAAAAACATGCCTACTAACCCAGCATTTTCATGTGCAATTCCACCGTTATAAAGTTTACTGATTTCTTCAAAGCCAAATGCTAAATTATTAGCATCTATAAATCTCTGAGAATCCAGTATGCACAGCATGATATATATTAGAAATACAAATATAACTGTTCTAACATTTACATGGTTTGTTTTTTGAAAAAACAGCATAGCTGCAAAAGACATAATATAGTAAGGTAGTATTATAGACATGCCGCCGAATATACCGCTTAATACATTATTTATAGCGGTTCCAAATTCACCTGTTGTGTTTAGCTGAGTAGTAAATATTAGAAATATGCCTAGCGCAAATATGGTAACTGCCCATATCTCGTCAATTACCTTTTTGTTGGCTTTTCTATCATCCTGCATTTTTTTGATTTCACTCTGCTTGTCAACACTAACTGCAGGCTTTTTGTTTTTGCTACCCTTTGGTCTTCCTGGTTTTTTCTTCTGCTCAGCCATCACGCTCTCCTAAATCTATTTTATGAACAATAAATAAACGGTTAATAAAAAGCTTATAGTCCATACGTAAACCGAAAAATATTTCAAACTGTATTTTGATACTATAGTAATCATTGCTTTAATTGCAAATATTCCAGATATAGCTGCTATAATCATGCCTAAAAGTATAGGCCCAATTGAGCTAACCTCTACAGGGCTTCCCATCATGCCACCTATTTCTAATACAGCTGATCCAAGTATTGCTGGAAATGATATTAAAAATGCATATTTTATTGCAAAAGCTCTATCTAATTTAGTGGTAAGCCCACCTACTAAAGTTGCACCTGATCTTGAGATTCCTGGGCATATTGCTATTCCCTGCATAACTCCTATAAACATGGCATTTCTAAAATTCATATGATTTATATTTCTTTTACCCGGCTTTATTGATTCTGAAACCCAAAGAAGCGTTCCCGTTATAACTAGACCTATTATTACAGGCACAAGTGATTTATAAAAGGATATGAATATATCTTCAAATAACAGACCAATTACTGCTGTAACTAGCGTTGTTATAACCATCATAACACCTAATTTTCTAATTGGGTTTTCATAAAGCCTAAGTCCTTTGCCTGTAACTAAATCTTTTATAGTAACAAACAGCTCTATTATGAGCTCTTTTAGATCTCGCCAATACATAAATGTTACAGAAAACAAGGTTCCAACATGTAGCAATACTGTAAATATTATTACTCTGTCAGCTTCTATATTGAAAAAATGTTGTAATATTGTTAAATGCCCTGAGCTACTTACCGGTAAAAATTCTGTAAGACCTTGTACTAGTCCTAATACTATTGCTTCTAAATATGTCAATTGATTATTCTCCTTTTAATATATATAGCCTTTTTTATATAAAGCTTCTGCGCAAAGAACAGCACCTCCGGCTGCGCCTCTTACAGTGTTATGTGCAAGACCAATAAATTTAAAGTCAAATAAATTGTCTTCTCTAAGTCTTCCTACGGTTACGCCCATTCCTTTTTCATAATCCACATCCATGGTTACTTGAGGTCTGTCATCTTCTTTTAAGTATTTAATGAACTGGGAAGGCGCGCTTGGAAGTTTTTCCACTTGTGGATATCCTCTAAATGTATCAAGCTTTTCTATAAGCTGCTTTTTCGTAACCTTCTTCCTGAAGTTTATAAATACAGAGCATGTATGACCATCTAAAACAGGTACCCTTACGCACTGACTTGTAAGCTTAATATCATCTGCATTTACTATTTTGCCGTTACTTACCTTGCCAAATATCTTCAAAGGTTCTCTTTCGCTCTTTTCTTCTTCTCCGCCAATATATGGAATAATGTTACCAACCATTTCAGGCCACTCTTCAAATGTTTTACCTGACCCACTTATCGCCTGATATGTGCTTATTGCGAGCTCAAAGGGCTCAAATTCCTTCCATGCAGCTAAGCACGGCACATAACCTTGTATTGAGCAATTCGGTTTAACAGCAACAAAGCCCTTACTTGTTTTAAGTCTCTTTTTTTGTGATGCTATTACATCAAAGTGCTCGTCGTTTATTTCAGGTATCACCATAGGAACATCTTCAGTCCATCTATGGGCACTGTTGTTAGACACCACAGGTATCTCTGACATAGCGTAAGCATCTTCTATGTTTCTTATTTCATCTGTGCTCATATTAACGGCGCTAAACACAAAGTCCACCTGTTTAGCAATTTCATCTATTTCATTTATATCATAGATGATTAAGTCCTTAATATCATTAGGTATAGGAACTGGCATCTTCCATTTGTTTTCTACAGCTATCTGATATTTTTTACCTGCACTGTTTTTACTTGCAGCTAGAGTAGTCACTTCAAACCACGGATGATTATCTAAAAGTGTAATGAACCTTTGACCAACCATACCAGTTGCGCCTAAAATACCAACTCTCAATTTTTTATTTGTCATAATTTTACCCCTTGAAATACTAAAATAATTACAATACATTCTACCATTAAAAACTAGATATATCAACCTATCACATGTATAAAAAAAGACGCCTCTTGACGTCTTTTAAATCTAAACTTTACAATTTTATTCGCCTACTACATCTTTACCATCGTAATGTCCGCAGTTAGGGCAAACTCTATGTGGAAGTTTTGGCTCATGACACTGAGGACAAATAGAAAGTCCAGGAGCGTTCTTCTTCATGTTAGCTGATTGTCTGCTGTTTCGTTTAGCTTTAGACGTTTTCCTCTTTGGTACTGCCATTGTCTACACCTCCTTAAATACTATTATATTTTAATGTATATTCATTAATTTCAACCATTGAATTATAAACCAAATACGTGTTAATGTCAATACAATTTTAGAAACTCTTTACGATTTCATAAGTATCTTTGGCAATCATCAATTCTTCGTTTGTAGGGATTAGCAATATCTTAACTCTTGAGTCTTCCCTTGATATAATTGATTCTTTTCCTTTGATTTTGTTTTTAAACACATCCAGCTTGATTCCTAAATTTCCTAAATCATTACAAACCAAGTCTCTGATTCCAAGATCATTTTCGCCTACGCCTGCAGTAAATATTATAGCATCAACGCCGTTCATCTCTGCGATGTATGCACCTATATAAAAACGTACTCTGTGAGCAAAAACCTTAAGAGCAAGTTGAGCTCTTTCGTTTCCTTCAGCTACTGCTGCTTCTAAATCTCTAAAATCACTAGAAATACCAGAAATGCCTAATACTCCTGATTCATTATTTAATATTTTATTAGTTTCGCCTTCAGGTAGATTCTTTTTTTCTCTGATATATGTAACTATAGCAGGGTCAATATCACCTGATCTAGTGCCCATTACAAGTCCCTCAAGAGGCGTAAATCCCATAGAGGTATCAATGGACTTACCTCGCTTAATAGCAGTTACAGAAGCTCCATTACCTAAGTGGCATGTGATTAATTTTAAATCATCAAGGTCTACATTTAGCATCTTTGATGCTCTCTCTGCAACGTATCTATGGCTAGTTCCGTGAAAACCATATCTACGCACACCATACTTTTCATACATTTCGTATGGAATAGCATATATGTATGCTTCAGGCGGCATAGTTTGATGAAATGCCGTGTCAAATACTCCAACCATTGGCGTATTTGACATTAAATCTTTACAAGCGTTTATACCAAGTATATTTGGAGGGTTGTGTAAAGGAGCTAACTCTATACAATCTTCTAAAGTTTTAACTACATCTTCATCAATTAAAACTGATTTAGAATATTTTTCACCTGCATGGACCACTCTGTGTCCTACAGCTGCAATTTCATTTAAGTCTTTAACTACTCCGTATTCTGGGTCTTTGACAGCATCTAACACGTTGGATATTGCATCCATGTGATTTTTCATAGGAATTTCAGTTCTTACCTTCTCGTCACCAACTAGTGTATGAGTGATAACTGAACCTTTCATGCCAATTCTTTCTACCAATCCTTTACATAAAAGCTTTTCGTTTGGCATATCAATAACTTGATATTTGAGCGAAGAACTTCCACAGTTTATTACTAATATTTTCATTTAAACCTCCATAAATTTAATCTCCACAAATAATTATACCACTACACTCAAATTTTTCAAGGTATAAAGTTAGGTTTTAAAGCTTTTTCTGAATTAATATACAAGTTTTTGCCACTTAATATGTTGTATATATCTCCAGCTAATAGATCTTTTTCAAGATAGTAGCTAGACGCTTTACTAGCTAAGCTAGTTTTATTTACGTTAGAAATTACATCTAACTTAGATTTATTTAAAACCTTTGCGCCTTTTTGATTGCAAGCTAGGAATTTTATATATCCCACATCACCGTAATCAATTTGTTCTCTATCTATACTGAGCAAAACTTGCATAAAGAGCCTATTTATCCTAGTTCGTGTGTATCTTTTAGATTTCATTAATTCTGCCAATTCTTCAAAAGAAGAGGCTTTATTAATCTCATTTTTAAGTTTGTTTCCAAGACCTTCTCCACCTGATGGACATTTCTCGAACTCGTATGAACTTCCGGTTATGATTTTATATCTTAATAGCTGAAAGAGCGTTTCATAATCAATCCTATCGCCTTTTTTTAAATCATCAGCTACGATATCTGGAACGTAACCATCAATTGAAACATTATCATATACAGCTCTTCTGATAGCAGATGCAGATTGATACTTCATTTTATATTCTATAGAAGTGTCTTCATAGGCACTACCTTGCCTTTTAACAGTAATTGGCTCCATTTTTTTTATATATTTTAAATATTCAATTGCAAGTATATTGTTAGGCTGACTTAGAATCTTAGTATCTTCATTTTTAAAGAGCTTCTTGTAAGCCATTTCTCTAGCTCTTGGATAACTAAGTCCTTCGCTGCAAAAAGATTTGATTGCATCTTCGATTCTTTCGTCTAATATGTTTTTTGACACATTGCCCAACTTGTCTATGTCCCCTTCTTCGCTTCCAAAGGAAATATAGTCACAATTTAAGCTTTCTAAAAGCGTAACGCCAGTTTTAGCATAAACGTTGCTGCTAGCTACCGTAAACACGGTTGGAATCTCAATTACTAGATCAGCTCCATTTAAAATTGCATGATTTGCTCTTATCTGCTTTGATAGTATAGCAGGCATACCTCGCTGCACAAAATTCCCACTCATAGCGCAAACTACCGTATCTGAGCCTGAGATTTTTTTAGACTCACTTATATGGTATATATGACCATTATGCATGGGATTATATTCAGCTATCATACCTACTATAGACATTATTTTTCTGTTTCCTCATCTTTTGCATTTGTTGACTCATGAACCTTTGCAGCGAGCGATTTAATTTCAGAACGATTGCTATCAAATTTACTGTCTACTTCCTGAATAGTATTTTCCAAATATTCATACATAGGTGTAAAATAATCCTCAGATATCTTAGCCATGCTGTTTTGCATATCATAAATTAGCTTATCAACATATTCGTATGTTCTAAGCTTCATGTATCTGTTATGGTTTTCTGCCTCATTTAAGATGGTTTCTGCTTTCTTTTCAGCTTCCTTTTTTATAGCGTTTGATTCAACTAAATATTCTGCCTGCTTTTTAGCATCTATGACAATTCTGTCATATTCAGTTTTAGCTTCGCTTAAAATTCTGTCCTGTTCATCTTTTACCCATTTAGCCTGCTGTATGTCTTTAGGCATATTTATTCTTATCTCTTCGATAATATCAAGTATTTCTTTTCCGTCGATTATGGACTTGTCGGTCAGTAAAAATTTACCTGAATTTTCAAGAATATCTTCAACTTCTTCTAGTAAATCCATAACTTTAATGGTAGTGTCGCTCATGATTGGCCTCCTAATTATTTAACATTAAATTTCTTTTTGGTTAATTTGTAAATTTCCTCATGTACTAATCCGTCTACTTCGCCGCCTAGCATAACAACTTCTTTAATCATGCTGGAGCTAATAAATGAATATTTGGGTTGTGTCATTAAAAATACTGTCTCTGTGCCTTTATTATATAGCCTTGCATTCATTTGCGCCATCTGAATTTCATATTCAAAATCCGTTATGGCTCTTAAACCTCTGATAACTACATCAAATTTATTATTATTTACATATTTAGCAAGTAAACCTGTAAAACTATCGATCTTGATGTTGTCAAGTTTAGAAGTCACGCACTTTATCATGCTTGTTCGCTCTTCCACATCGAAAAGTGCAGCTTTGCTTGGGTTTATGATTATGCCTACTGTGACTTCGTCATACATCTTAGATGCTCGCTGAATAATATCTAAATGACCGCAAGTTATTGGATCAAAGGAACCTGCATATAGGGCTTTTCTTATCATCTCATCCTCCAATTTTATATGTTAATATTAAGCAAGTTTAAATACACTTACTCCTACAGAGCCGTATCTTTTCTCTTTTATCTTTACAAATCCTGCCTTTTTATCATCAAGACCATCTCTTTTGTTATGTTCTACAATTAATAGTCCATCTTCTTTAAGTAAGTTTTTTTCACTTATTAATTTGAAAGCATCATCATAAAAACCGGCTTTATATGGAGGATCTAAAAAAATTATATCAAAAGGTTCTGTTGCTTTGTCTAAGGTTCTTTTAAAATCGCCTCTTAAAACAGTAGACCATCCCTCTGCCTTACAATTTTCAATGTTTTCCCTTAAAGCTTCTAAACTTTTAGAGGAATTATCGTTAAATGTACACTTATCTGCTCCCCTTGAAAGCGCCTCAAGTCCAAGACTTCCAGTGCCTGCAAACAAATCTAATACATTAGCACCCTCTATATTAGTACCTATCATGCTAAAAACCGCTTCTCTTACTTTTTCACTTGTAGGTCTTGAATCATAGCCTTTAGGTGCTATCAATCTCCTGTACTTAAAATCGCCTGATGTAATTCTCATATTATGCCCTTTCTATAAAACGTTTCTAAATCCACTTTCTTTAACATCGTTTATTTCATCTTTGATATATCGATTTTCTTCGCTGGTTAAATTTTCATCTTTTGCAAATATATCGTTAGCATCTCTTCCGGCTTTTTCTAATATATCTATATACCTTATAAAATTATCTAAATTAAAATCATTACCATGCTGAATAGTACTATTTAAATCTCCAGGACCTCTTAACCTAAAGTCTTCTTCACTTATATCAAAGCCGCTTGCATGCATTTTCATAGCATCCATTCTTCTTTTGGAAATTTCAGACTTACCGTAAGATACTAAATGACAATATGACTGTATATCAGATCTTCCAACTCTACCTCTAAGTTGATGAAGTTGTGCTAAACCAAATCTTTCAGCATTTTCTATAAGCATTACTGTTGCGTTTGGTACATCAATACCAACTTCTATTACAACTGTGGCTACTAATAAATCAATTCTCTTTTCTAAGAATTCGCTCATTAGCATATCTTTTTCTTCTCTGCTTAGTTTTCCATGAAGTAAACCAAGTTTAAATTCACTAAATTTAATTTTTAACTCATCGTATATCTCAGATGCCGAATTTAAATCTAAGTTTTCAGATTCATCTATAAGAGGCGCTACTACGTAGCCTTGATGCCCTAGCTTTAGTTCTTTTTCCAGTGATATATATGCTTTTTCCTTGCTAAGTTCATCTGTCACTGTGGTTATTATGTTTTTTCTTCCCTTTGGCATAGTTTTAATAACTGTAAAATCAAGATTTCCGTAAACAGTAGCTGCAAGTGTCCTTGGAATAGGCGTTGCTGTCATAACAAGCACATTGGGACAATAGCCTTTTTCTTTAAGTGTTTTACGCTGGTTAACTCCAAATCTATGTTGCTCATCTGTGATTACTAGCATGAGATCGTTAAATACCACGTTATTTTGTATCAAAGAATGGGTACCTATAAGTAGATCTACCTTACCATCTTTTATATTATCTAATATTTCAGCTTTTTGTTTTCCTTTAATTGAACTTGTAAGTAGCTCTATGTTTATATCAAAACTTTCAAAGTCTTTGCTTATGTTGTTATATAGCTGAGTTGCTAGTATTTCAGTAGGCGCCATATAAGCCGCCTGATGTCCGCTTTTAACTACCTTGTAGAGCAAAGCTTCAGCAACTACCGTCTTGCCGCAGCCCACATCTCCTTGCAAAAGCCTGTTCATTGGTTCTTCACTAATTAGATCAGTTTCTAATTCACTGATGGCATCAACCTGTCCTTTAGTTAAAGTGAATTCTAGGCTGCTAACAAATTCATCAATTAAAATATCTTCAATCTTAGAATTAGTGCACTGCTTATTTTCCATTTCTTTATATATATTTGATAATTTATATTTTAAAAATTGTCCGTAAATTAAACGGTACTTTGCTGCTTTTATTGAGGTTTCATCTTTAGGATAATGAATGTTATTTAGTGCATACTTAATATCACACATGTTATTTTTTTCAATTAAGCTGCCCGGTATCCATTCTGTTAGCTGCTCATCAAGGTTAAGGCCTGCTTTTATCCATTTTTTAATATCACCTTGGTGCAGGTGTTTTCCCGTTTGATAAACTGGCATGATACTTCTTACATCACCTTCGCTTCCCGAAAGAGCGTAGCTGGGATTTATCATTTGATGTTTAAAGGCCAAAGTCTTACCATAAGCTTTTGAAACTTCTCCATAAAAAGTAAACAAGTTTCCTTTTTTAAAACTATTATACAGATACCCTCCGTTAAAAAACACTATTGAGATTTTACCTGTGATGTCTTCTGCAACTATTTTTACTCTTCCTGATTTCTTATTGTAACTTTTAGAATCCAGTTTTACGTTTAGTATTTTGCACTCAATTAAGGAAACCTCCCCATTTACTAAGGAGTTAATCTTTTTTAAATACCTTCTATCGCTATATTTTTTAGGATAGTAATTTAGTAAATCTAATACTGTATAAATATCAAGATCGTTTAGCGATTTACTCTTTTTAGGACCTATGCCTTTAATTTTATATACGTTGTCGTTTATGTTAAGGTTGTTATTCATTTCTCCTAACCACCTCTAGTTCCCTTTTAGCTATGTTTTTCGACATAACTCCTGTTATTTTAGCGATAATCTGCTCAGGTAACTTTAAACCTATGTTCGTTAGATCTTTTTCTATTAAATCAAACAACTTGTTTGATTCAAGGGTTATGCTCTCACCAAACTTAATAATATAGTATATCTTAATAAAAAGTCTACCTTGATATTCAGATACCTCAACGGCACCTACGTAATCGGTAATCTTAGTTCTTAATCCTTTAGTCATTATGAGTTTGCCTCGTTTGTTTGTAGGAAAAAAAGCATACTTCATTTTAAGTAGATTATTTATAACTATTTTTTCTATAGCTGAATTATTTATACTGATTTCACCATATTCGTTATTGTTTACAATCGCCATAACTGACTCCTTTGTTATATATCAAATAATTATATCATATTTAGACTATATTTGTTAATGTTAATTTTGTAAATAAAAAAAGCCTCAAACAATTGCTTAAGGCTAATTCTGTATTTTTTTTAAGTTATACGGCACGGTTTACTTTGCCTGATCTCAAACAACTTGTACATACTTTAGTTTTCTTTACTCTACCTAGTTCATCAACAATTCTAACTGCTTGAATATTGGCATTCCATTTTCTCCTAGTATGTCTATTAGAGTGAGAAACATTGTTTCCAGACACTTGACCTTTTCCGCAAATTTCACATTTTCTTGACATCTTCCGCACCTCCTTATATATGAATATGTAATAATCTATTTTTCAACGCAAGCGATATTATACCATGGCTTGCATACTATATCAAGCTTTTTATTAAACTTTTTTATATAGAGAAAAGTATTCATTTCTTAGCATTGACATAAGCTTTAAATCGTAGTATTTACCATCTTTTATTGTGGAATTCCTTAGTACGCCTTCGCTTTTAAATCCCAGTTTGTTATACAGTAGTTCTGCTCTTCTATTGTTTACATAGTAGTCTAAAGTTACTCTTTCCATATTTAAATCAAAAAAAACATACTGCAGCATCGCTTCCATCAGCTCTATGCCATGTCCCTTTCCTTGATAGTTCTTCTTTCCTATGTATAACTTGGTTATATCAAGAGATTTTTCTTTACTAGCTATTCTTGAAATAATGATCCTTCCGATTGGAGTGTTTTCCGATTTGCTTAAAATGGTAAACATCAACATTTCAGGGTCAATTGAAGCTAATACGAAATCCTTAACTACGTCCTCATACTGAATATCTTTATCTATTGATAAATATTCTATTATTTCAGGATCTTTTTCCCAATGATAAAAGCACTTGCAATCAGATAATTCTGTGTTTCTTAACAGTAGATTTTTCGTTTCCATATGTACCCTCCTATAACAATTAAATATTTAATTGCTAATTAATAGCTAATCGTGGTATTATTATATATGATTTTTATAAAAAAAGATATAGATATTTACAAATGAGGATAAAATGATGAAACGTAAAACAACTACAATATTAATAGTTTTAATGCTGATACTTTTAGTTACTGGTTGCACTAAAACTAATACTGGTAATTTCAAAGTTAAGAAAGTAGACCTTAGTACATATGTTGAAACTCTAAGTTTAGACTTCTCTTATGGTTGCTCAACTAGTAGGTTCTTAGATTATATGACAAACTGGGCTGAGCAAGCTAAAACAGATGTAAAAACAGATGAGCATGGAAATATGATATTTTCCATAGCGGCTACTGAAGGTTATGAGAAAATTAAACAAACTGTTATATGCTGTAACTATAACCCTTCTTTTTTTTCTAGTGATATAACTACAATTGCCATGTGTCAGTACCTTATAGAAAACTCGGAAAATCACGGCGCATATAAAGTTATATTTACAAATAATGCCTTGAACGAGCATCAAGGTGCTTTAAATCTTTCCGATGTTTATTTTGACAAAGGTGCTAACGTAATATCTTTAGACTACAGCTATAAAACACATGCTTCACTAAACACAGGCAATCAGTTTTCTTCTGCCTTAAAAGTAGACATCGCAAAAACTGATGATAATATTTTTAATTCAGCTTATAAAATCAGAATAACAGATATAAAAGAAGCTGTACTTGATGAGCAGGTAAAGCAACAACCAAACCCTATTAAAATTTTAGGTGAATTGATGGCGTACTTCAAGATGAAATCCATGGCTTATCAGTTAGCTGATTTATCTTATGAAACAGCAGGTGGCGACTTTCCCTTGGGAGCTGAATTTACAATTCTAATAAATGACTATAATAAAACAAATTTTACAGATTATATGGATGGTAAGATAGAATCCTTTAACAAAAAATATGAGGAAGACTTTGAGGGTATAAGTTACACTTATGAAGAAGTGGAGTTACCTTCATTGATGTATAGCCGTGAATCTACCGAAAACATTGTAAGTCTTCTATATACAATAACTGATGGAAATTCTCTAGACTCAAACGATGATGTTTATGCTATATCTACGTTGAATGGATTTGAAGTAAAAGATGATTCTTTTACACTTAATCTAATTTCAAACACCAGAAGTAAGGAATCCATGAGCAACCTTACTGAAGAAATCAAAACGGTCACTAGCTTTGTAAATGCAAAATTAAAGACTAAAGAAAGTTTAGATCATTTTAGAGGTATAAAAGATTCTAAACTTCTTAATCGCTTAAACCATTCTGATATCAAATACTCAAAAGATGAACTGGAAACTTATGACTCAGTTAGATTTACTTCTTGCACTTATCTGAAAAGCAAGAATACGAATTTAGATATAGTACATATATTCGTTAATCCTGAAGACAACGAAGATATAACGGGCTGCATAGCAACATACTTGTCAGATTCTAATTTAAAATTTACCGAGGATGGTAAAATAATTGAATAGATAAATAATTTATCTGCATCAGACTAAAGACAAACCCCTAAATTATTTTTAGGGGTTTTACTGTTTATATTTCGTATTTATTATATAAATATTTGATAAAATATTCAGGATTAAATGTCTCTCCTGTAGCCTCTTTTAATATTTCAGAAGGCATTTTAGATGAACCGTATTTATGAATTTTATCTTTTAGCCATTCTTTTATTTCATCCATTTCTAAATTTTTGAGCGCTTTATCTACATCTATGTCTTTTCTCATAGCATGTTCAAATTGCGCGGCGTAAGCAGATCCTAGGGCATATGAAGGAAAATATCCAAAAGCACCTCCTGACCAGTGAACATCTTGAAGTATGCCCTCAGCGTCGTTTTCAGGCCTTATGCCTAGGTACTCTTCATAGAGGTCATTCCATATATCTGGCAATTTATTAACATCAATATCGTCAGAGAAAATCATTTTTTCTATTTCATACCTTACCATGATGTGAAGCGGATAAGTAACTTCATCAGCTTCTATTCTTATCAAGGATTTCTTAACATGATTAACAGCTCTATACCAATCATTAACGGTTATATCATTAAGCTCTTTTTTATACATCTTCTTAATAACCGGGAAATTAACATTCCAAAAGTTAATATTTCTTCCTAGATTGTTTTCATAAAACCTGGACTGAGACTCGTGTATTCCCATTGAAACTCCAGTTGTAAGAGCACTTAGTCCAAACTTTTCATCTATGTTTTGTTCGTAAATTGCATGACCTGTTTCGTGAATAGTGCTAAATATTGAGTTAGTTATATCATCTTCCTTAAAATTAGTAGTTATTCTTACATCATTTCTGCTTAAATTCAATGTGAAAGGATGCGCGCTTGTAGTCATCATTCCCCTGCTAGTATCAAATCCGAGTTTTGGCATTATGTATTTTGAAAATTCTTCTTGTTTTTTAATATCAAATTTTTTATTTATAAAATCAATTTCATTGTTTTGTTTGTCACAAACCTTTTGCACTAGAGGTACTATGTTTTTTCTAAGTTCAGAAAAAAACTCGTCAAGTATCTCAACAGTTATACCAGGTTCAAAGTCATCTAAAAGTGTATTGTATGGATGACCACCTTTTCCTCTAAGTTTTATGAATTTCTTTTGATATTTGATAATTTCAGTTAAAAAGGGTGCAAAGATGGAATAGTTTTTATTGTTTTTAGCCTTTTCCCATGCGCTGTATGACTTTGATATGAGTACTTGAAAGTCCGTATAATCCTCAACAGGTATCTTAGCGATATTATAAAATTTTCTCTTGTATAAGAAAACTATTGCTTTAGTTACTTGATCTAGCTCTTCTTTTCTTTCATCTAATTCTTCAAGTAAAGCTTTTGTTTCATCATTTACGAAAGTATTAAAATATATCTCGGATATTTCTCCTGCTACAATTGCTCTTTCCTCAACTCCGCCATCAGATGCTATAGTTTCTGAATCCCACTCTAATAGTGATTGAGCGAAAAATATTGCTGATAACTTACTATCTAATTTGTTTAATTTTTCAATCTTTTCTTTTAACATGTTTCCTCCCTGGCGCTGCTTATAAGTAATACTGAAATGATAACTAGTGCCATCCCCATTATTTTATATATTCCAAATATTTCGTTAAAAATGAGTATTCCAACTAATGCAGCCACGATAGTTTCTACGGAAGCTATCACAGGCACCTTTGAAGCTTTAATTGGCTTAGTTAGGCCCTTCATGTATAGAAGATAAGCTAAAGCAGTCGGAATTATTCCATATAATGAAGACACTAGTATTACATTTGTTGAGGTCAACATTTCAATAGATTCCCATGGCTTAGCTACGAATGTTAAAAATATCGTAGCAAAGAAAAAGCTGTATAGTGAAATAGTTACCATGTTACAATTTCTATTTGCAGCTAGTTTTCCGAATATGGTGATTAATGCATAAAAAAAGCCAGATGTAGCTCCCATAAGTAAGCCTAATTTAGATATTTCTAAAACGCCTATGTTGCCGTTAGTCACTGTAAGCGAGCAGCCAATAATGTTTATTAATAAAGCTAGTATTTTAATGCTTGTTATCTTATCAGAAAATACGATTCTAGACATAATTGCAACAAACACAGGTGAAGTATACAAAAGTATAGCTCCAGTCGCAACGCCTACTGAGTTAATCGTATACGTATAGCTTAGATTAAACAGCGCTTGGCATATGATTCCCATTAGAAAGGCAAATGTCAATTCCGTCTTGTTTGGAATTAATCCTTTTTTACCACTAATATATAAAGCAACTAGTATTAGAAATATAAATCCGTAGAAGACTCTAATAAATGCAATAGTTAAAGAATCAAATCCCATATCACTTAAAACAGTGACAAATAATCCGATTAGACCCCAAAATATACCGGCTAAAAGTATGTATAAGTAACCTTTGGTCGTTTCTTGTAATGATTTCATATTGATTAAATTTCCTTTTTGATATTTTATAAGACTCTGAAAATACTATTGACTAGAGCATCGTTTTGTTAGAAATCTTCTTATCACTCCAACCAAGACTTTTTGACCAAGCCTTAGCGTTAGCTGTCTCTTCTTTATCTTCACCTTCGTAGATAGTTCCTAGCAAATCTGCAAATCCGCGCAATCCTCCCACATCATCTAGGAGAGATATGCCATCTTTATTAATACAAACTGGTTTATGTTTATTTAATACAGTTTCTTTTGCTTCTTCGAGCTCATTATTGTCGATAATGTTTTGTTTAAGCAAATCATCACAATCTTTATATTTAGTTATAGTCACAATCCAATTATCACCAAAGTCATAATTGTAAATGAGTTCCTTTGTTATAGGAAATAGTTCTTTGGAATCAACCTTCTCACCTTGAGCTGCGATTAATCTATCAACTTCTAATCGTTCAAGCAAACTTTCTGTTCCTCCTTCAATTAAAATAGAAGAATTCATCTCTTCAAGAGTTAAATCAATTAGCGAGGCTTTTCTTAGTGTTTTAACCTCTTCATCCTTATCTTGTTTTGAACGCTTCAGATATTCGCTGAAGGATTCCTGTACTTGCATCTCTACAAAGTGATCTAAAAGCTTTTTAATGTCTTGTTTTGCTACTTCAGGGTGTTCCATATTACCGCCATAAAAATATGGACCAGTATATTTTTTTCTAAGCCATAAGTTTATGCTTCCTTTTTGAAAATCATCATCCCAAAAAATATCATACTCACATTCTGATGGTGGTTGAAATAGTGTGCCTACTAAATCAGTCCATCCTTTAACAGTTCCATCAGTTAATTCTTGATATAACTCTTTAGATAAATTAAAACTACGAAGATGTGAGTTTTTCCACCCATAAAGTTTCTGTATTGCGTAGTGTAGGTTATGAAGTGGCATATCGGATGGTATCAAAACATCTCTTGTTATCGAATCTCCTGTACTGGACTCTCCATATCTTTTTAGAATTCTTTTTTGATAACTTGATAGATATTCATCTTTAAGTTCTAGATGCAGGCGTACTGGTGTAATTTTGTTTTTTACTTCCTTTATCATCTTCCGCTCCTTTCTTGAGAAGTCAATTTAATCTTACTTATATAAAATTTTAGTTTGTAAGTAAAATATCATACTTAGTATTCTTAACTTTGCTTTCAAGTTCTCTGATAACAACTCCAATCTTTTTAGCTACCTTTTTTGAGACGTTTGGTTCCCATAAATATAAAAACTCCTTGGCAGTTTGTATGTCATCATCTAATATAATGTCGAGCAACAAAAAAACAATTTCACGATTAATATATTTAAAATCTTCAATCAAACTTTCCACATCGTGTGCATCATTTGATGATAATTTTTCAATTAATTCATATGCTAAAATGGGTTTATATAACTCCCAGCCTTTAGCATCGTAGACAACCATTGGAAGCCTACCATCATATACAATCCTAAGGTACTTGTTAAATATCATCCAATCGACGATGATTTCAATCTCATCCATTTTTAAATGACTAAAGCTCCTATAACTCGGACACTTTTCTAAAACATGATTTAATACTTTTTTGTCTTTTGAGCCCTTTAGTATTTTAACAAGCATGGAGCGACTTGCTTTATTAATAATTTCATCAGCTTTCAAATAGCTAAAGCCTTGTTATTCGAAGACTTTTCTAACATAATTTAACACTTTTTATCTTTCGAACCCTTTATTATCTTAAAAAGCATTACACAACCTGCCATATTTATTATTCTTTTTAAATTTCTTAATATGTTTTTAATATGACTTTTATAAGATTTAGTGACGTTGCTTGTATCTTTAGAGTTTACTTCAGGTTTTTCATTATTTTTCATTATTCTCCCCCATAATTATTATCCATATAGTATGTGCATTATTGTTATTCAATTATAATATGTATTTGACCTTATTTCAATCACTCGATTACCCTAGTGGTTTGCAAAGTAATAATCCCTAGTTTATAAAACGATCTTTAGTTTTTACGCTTTATTTTTTTATATAAATCTATCAAATTAATATGCTGAGCTTCTTTAGGATCATATCCTCCTAGTTTAAATGCAAGTTGAACAGATGGTCCAATTGCGAATGCCAATAGAAGAGTTCCAATTCCAACTGGTCCTCCCAAAAAATAACCTATCGTTAAAACAATAATCTCTATAGACCCTCTAATAAGCCAAACAGGTTTATTAAGTTTTATTACTAGTCCTTCCATAAGTCCATCTCTAGGACCAGCTCCAAGTTCAACTTTCAAATAAAAATATGTTCCAAAGCCCATAATTAAAACAGCTGAACTAAGCATTAGTATTTTGACTATCATATTATCTGGAGTTTTTAATATTCCGATTTTATCAATCAAATCTACAAATAATCCAATAAAAATCATATTAAACACGGTACCAATTCCAGGTATTACACCTAGAAAAACCGATAATATTATTACACAAAGCCCCACAATCTGTGAAACTTGACC
>JAAYHV010000196.1 GCA_012744355.1 Clostridiales bacterium | reverse complement strand
TTGTTAGCATCAGTCTCATTACCTTTTAAAACCTTTTCAACTACTAACACTCCTGTGTTTCTAGCGTTTGTAAATGTTTCTGTTTTAGTAATATCTTTTGTAATAAATTTTATGTCTTCTCCAACCATGCTAGTTATATAGCCTTCTGCTGAATAATCAGTTTCTGTGACTGTATATTTAAGACCATCTAGGAATTCTGTAATTTTTATACTCTCTCCACCCTTTAGAGTAAAGTTAGCAATCCCTTCAGTAAATGTTATGCTGCCATCAGCTTTCCCGCCTAAACCTTCATAGTTAAAGTCTCCATTTAGCTCTGGTATTACAAGAGTAAACTCAAATTCTTTATTAGGATCAGTCGCATTACCTTCTAGGTTCTTTGTAACAACTAACCCACCTGTGTTTCTAGCGTTTGTAAATGTTTCTGTTTTAGTTTCGTCTGCTACTATAACCTTTACGTCTTCTTCAACACGCGTAGTTATATAGCCTTCTGCTGAATAATTAGTTTCTGTAACTATATATTCTAAATCTTTAGCAATACCGATTATTTTTATGCTTTCTCCACCTTTTAATTTGAAGGTTGCTTCACCATTTACAAAATTGATGACTCCATTGGTTTTTCCGCCTGATCCTTCATAACTGTATTCACCATTTAATCCAGCGATTTCAAGAGTAAAGTCAAAGTCTTTATTATCATCAGTAGCATTACCTTCTAAAACTTTTCTTACAGTTAGATTACCTGCAGTTCCTTCTAATGTGTTCTTTACTGAAATTGTATTTTGGCCCTCTCCAGTTTTTCCATCTATTGAAGTTTTAATATCATTTCCATCTGCAATAACTGAAACCTCATATGCAATCGGTGAAATACTATAACCTACTGGGGCAACAGTCTCTATCAACAAATAATCACCCACCGGCAATCCTCTAAGGAAAAGCTTGCCAGAACTATTAGTTATACCAGTTCTAATTGTTGTTGCTCTGTCAAGCGTAACTATTTTAAATTCTGCTCCAGCCTTTACTTCATTATTTGAACCATATTTAGTTATTTCTACCCATCCACTTTTACGCATGGTCGCGTTCGTGTCTGCTGCAGATACTTGGTACTGCGCGTTATTTCCAGGTGATTCATAATCATAGCCTACTAATTTTACACTATTACTTAAGCTACTACCTGGAGATCCGGTTACATCTGTTTTATATACGAATTCATATGCCTTTGAACTATCAGGAATCCTGAATTTAAGTTCACGTGCCTCGTTATCATAAAATATATTATCATCTTCTATAAGCACAATCTGGCTAGGACCTGATAAGGTCCCATCAGTGTTTAAAGTATCGTATTGAGTGACTTTGATGTTGTCATTTGTTAGATCGAGATTTCCGTTTGAATCTATTCTTATGTCTATTCCAACTGGTAATACGTCTAAAATTTCAACATCACCATGGTCTATAGTATAAGGATTATACGTAACAGTCCATTCGACTTCTCCTGCTTGTATCAAACTGGCTTCTTTGCTTAAGACACTACTTCTGATTAAAATTTTCTGTTTTTGTGTACTTAAGTTGTCGTAATCCGTTGCTGACAACACAACTGTGTTTTCATCATTATATGTTTGATTAATGCTGAAATATTCTTTATATTTTTCATCTGTTACTTTTGCTTTAACATAAATAATATACGGCTTATCTACTGTTGTGAAAGTAAAAGTAGCCTTTCCACCAACACTAAAATCTCCTGTGACAAAACTAGGATTTTCTACTATATCACCTGCAACTAGTCTGCCTTGATCATCTCCACTGCTACCTTCATACAGTAAAAAGTCCTTACCTGCCCCGATTTCGACAAACTCCCAGCCTGCTGGTAAAGTGTCTGTAACTACTACGTTTCCTAACACTGCTTCGTCAGTAGGTGTAATGTCACCAGTTAGATCAGTTATTCCATTTGCGTTGACGTGCAGCCTAAACACCGCCGTTCCATCCTTATAATCAAAGCCTTTGTTCTTATCAACGCCTGCTCCTACTGAATTCTTATTTGGTTCAATTAGGTCGTTATTTGATATGTTTAAAATATCCTTAGCAAGCATTCTTGATTTGTACTGTACGCGAGCATTGGCTCTATTAATTACCTCATTGCTTTCTAATGTATTGTTTATTGAATCAATTACAGTTTTCATAAGAAAAGCACTATTGTTAATGTAATTATCTTCATTAACCGCATATATGTTAGGATCTGTAATCTGTGTTTTAAATGTAAAGGTCTTGTCTCCACTAGCTACGTCAATTTGCGTTCCGCCTACAGCGGTAACAACCAAAACATCAGCCACAGGTTTCCCACTTACAGTATTTATTAGCTTATGAACTGTCACTTCTAGATTACCATTACCATTAAACTCATCTGCATATTTTAAGTTACGGTTTTGCGTAATACCAGCAAGTTCAGCTTTGGTTATTTGTGTTAATCGATTTTTGCCTGAATCTACAACGAGCTCATCTACTGTATTAAGATTTAAAGTGCTACCACCGTAAACAAGTATATCTAATACTCTTAAATGGTTATTCTCATCAGATGCTTTAACGGTAACCTCCCAATCCATCGTATGATTAGTATAGTCAACAGAGTTTGCAATATATTTTTTGACAATAGGATTAAATCCAATATTAGACTCTACAGTATTACTCACTATTTCCGTACTATCTTGCCAACTAAGTGTGGCCGTATTACTAATACCTTGTATTTCATGTTCTGTATTATATTCTGATTTAACTTTAGCTTTTATATTAAGTCGCACTTTAGAATTAATAGTGCCTAATTCAAAATCACCTGCAGCCGTAGGGATTATAGCAACAGCTGTTTCCCACGCTCCTTCTCCATCATTAGCGGTTTGATCCCATTCTTGCCACGAGGCTGATACAAAGTCTAATTTAGCATCTAATGCATCTGTTATTACTGCACTATTTAAGCTAGCACCTAAGTGGTTGGCTTCGATGTTCCACGATATATTTCTATTAGTAGGATCGAACGTGCCATCTAAAGCTTTAGTAATCCATTCTGACGTAAAAGTAACTTGCCCTGTTCCAGTTCCAAATATGTTACCTTTTTTAACTGTAGCAGTATTTGTAACAGTTTTATCCCCATTGTTATAGAATACATCGTCTTTTATTTCAGTCCTAAAGAACAAGTATCTTTTACCGGTGGAATTTTCTGGAAACTTATATTCGATACCAGTAGTTGTTTCAGCAAAGTTATCAATTGGAAGAGTTGCCTCAGAAATATTTGCAGTAGTTCCAGCTTTAAAAGTTCCTGTCACATAACTTCCAACATTACTTAAGTTATCAGTAAAAACAAAGTCTACAAGATCAAAATTACCATTTCCCTGACTAGCTTCAGCTTCAACAACCCAATCAATAAATTTTCCGTTTCTTACTCCAGTTTTTTCCACTTCGGCTATAACTGAATTTTCAGGCACATTTACTGTGACTTCCTTACCAAGTAAAAGTACAGTATGGTTTTCAATTGAACCACCGCCTACATCATAGTTATATTCTAATTCAGCAGTAAACGAGCACTGAAGCTCACTCCATCCCTGGATACCATCAAATACCTGTGTGTCACCATCAAATACAATATTTGCGTTAATAATCCCTGTAGGATCTTCAATTAAAGATATATGTCCTATGTCATAACCATCATAAACTAAAGGCATA
>JAAYHV010000004.1 GCA_012744355.1 Clostridiales bacterium | reverse complement strand
TCCAAAAGAGCTAGAATGAGATCCGCCGTACCTTTCTTCTGTCACAGATACACTTGATCCAAGTACACATTCCACTGTATATGTTTTCCAATTAGTTCCCGTGGTTCCTTTATGATAGATGTCTTCTTCTTCCTTATCTTCTTCTACCTCTTTCTGCGCCTGCGCCATTACGGCAATAGCATCAAGTGAAACATCCCCAGCCTTATTTGATTGTAATAAATTCATATTAAACACGGTAACTGCTGCGAAAAGCAAAGCAGCTCCACCAATAAAAGACTTCTTTTTCATTTGAATTCTTATTTAAATAATGTAATGTTTAGCTGTTACTATTAACAGCTGATAAATTAAAGTGCTCTCAAAGCCTATCTGCCTTGCAGAGGCCTTGCGTTAAATAGAGGGAGATTATCCTCTACCTTTTTGCCTTTTCTTTTTGAGAAGGCGTGGAGCAGGAAGCAAAAACCATACAAACTGCTATTAGTAAATACTTATTCATAAAAACTTAGTTTTAAAGAAAATGCGCCTTGACCATTTGGCTCGTGTTTGTTGTTTAGGAATAAATGTCGTAGTTCTTTTCATCAATGCAAAAAGCTTCAATAGAATGACTCAATTCAAGCTTTTTTATACGATTGCCATTCCAATCAAACATAATTAGACAGCAAGCTGCTCGAATAATTGCATTATTCCCTGAGATACTGTCAAAGCGTTAGTATTTTTTGTTTAGTTTTTCACTAACACTTTTTAGGTACAAGTTTGTAATATGGGGGGTTGATTTGTTAGGAACAAAAACATTAGTAATTCTTAAATTTCGATCAATTAGGAAAAAATAAGGATATCTCAATTCTTCTACTGGTAATTTTAGTTGTGGACAATTGTAAATACTTACCCCTTGAAGACCAAAAAAGGGTATGTTCTTGAAGAAAATCCTATTGTTTCTGTGATTTCCCCAAAAAGCTATATTATTAACACCTATAGAATCAACCCACATTCGTGCAATTTGCATAGATGCGTTTATACAACTTTCACAATGCATTTGAGAAAAGCGAAAAATTAGGGTTTCCTTTTCTTTATTGCTAAAGATTTCGTTAATCGAATACTCCTTATTCAAGGAATCTTTAACTACCAACTCTTCAACCTTAAGATTACTATTCATTATGCTTAACCTTAAATTTTGTTTGAAGGTTTGTAATTCATCATTATTTTTTGTTTGATTAATGGAGTTACTTAGTGCGAAAATAGTTTGTTCCTTTCTTAAGAAGTATTGTTGTGTCCAAGTAAAAATATTTATCAGTACTAGTGAAATAATGATTAAAATATAAATGGATTGTTTTTTCATTTGTAAATTTTTTATTATTGTGACATTCGCTTGTTTGCAATAAGCTTTGGGCAGAAGCAGACTTGGTAGAGCAATGCTGTGGTAGGCAAGTTCAATTAGCTGAATTCCCCAAAGGAATTATTACAGCTTTTACGTGCTGCTTTCTCAGAGTTCATTTCTTTTGTCTTTTTTCCTGTTTAATGGTTTGATTAATATTAGTCTGAAATCCTTTTACTTGACCGTTTCATTTTAAAAAGCACGTAATTTGAATAATATTAGGATAGGGTTATCATCATCAGTTAAGCTTTTAAGTTTAGATTTATCTGCGTCAGATAAAATGGAGCTCTTGTTAATAAAGGGCTCTCTTCCATTGGGATAATATGCAGATATGAAATATTCTCTAAAAGTCCATTTGGGATATGCCATGGGAGGTATCTCGTTTAGATTATAGTTGGCATGTGTTCCACCGATTAGGTTTCCTGACTTTTTATCTCTATATATTACGGTTTGGAAACCTTTATGCCAGTTTTCCAAGAAAAAGACACTATGAGTATGATTATCAAGGTGTTTGCCAAAGAAAAAATTGTAATCGTTTTGAGTTAATGATTGTTTAAACGTTTCATTATTTGCTTGAAGAATTTTCTCAGGAATTTTGTTTCTATATTCTAATACATATTTGGCCCTTATTGATTTGTTTATTGCGCAATATTGGTAAATAG
>JAAYHV010000195.1 GCA_012744355.1 Clostridiales bacterium | reverse complement strand
GCATTGTAGTTACTCCAGACATTCTAACAAATGCTGGCGGAGTTACAGTATCATACTTTGAGTGGGTACAGAATAGATACGGATACTACTGGTCAGAAAAAGAAGTAGAAGATAAACAAGAAGAAAAGATGGTAAGTGCATTTAATGATATTTGGGCTTTAAGTGAAGAGTATGATGTAACAATCAGAGACGCAGCTTACATGAACTCAGTTAAAAAAGTTGCTGATGTCATGAAGCTAAGAGGTTGGTACTAAAATACCTCTTGTCAAAGTAATAATATAAATAAACGAAAGGAAGCTACGGTGAGAAGTCATCATGGCTTCCTTTCGTTTATTTATAAAATCAGCATACAAGCATTATAATAGGTGAGGAATCACACGTAGATTTTAATACTCAAAACAATTTTGCGCACATGATATTGTCTGAAACACATGATATTTTCTGGAAGACTTGAGATAGGTTGAGCAGGTGAGATCAGGTATTACAACCAAGGAAGGTTTTCGGCCAAGGTTTATTTGAATATTTAAAGATGGTTTGCCAAGAACTAGATCTTTAAGTGTTTAATGGGTAATATTTATCAATTCAGTGTAGATGTTGACGATGCTGAAGGGAAAACTAAAAGCATATAACAGTGGTGCGGAGGTGAAAAACAGCAGGGGAGGTGAAAGGATTAGGATTGGGGCATTAGTAAAGGGAACTTTAGAGTAGGCCCTGTAAACCTGCTATAATGAAATCATAAAATACTTGTTTTAGAAAGAAAACTTGAATTTTATGAATGGGAAAGTAGTGCGAGCTGCATATTAGTTTTGAATTCAAAACTAAAAATAAAAGTTGAGGAAATATAGGGAGTGTAGCAAATGAACTGCCACTAGTGTGTATTCGAATTTAAATGCCCAAGGTAATTGAAAGTAGATGTGATCTAGTCATTGTAGATTTAGGGAGGCCTTAGCTATGAGTTATCTTACCTGGATGTCTTTTCTTTCGTATAATATAATAACCTCGATTACCCCAGGACCGATGAACATCATTGCTATGAATGTGGCAGGTAATCAGGGCGTTCGGGGTGGTCGGTCGATTTATGCAGGACTGATATTAGGTCTCACAGTGGTAATCCTTTTGTGTGGTTTATTTAGCTCGACTTTAGTGGCAATCTTACCAAATTTGATTCAATATATGAGGTTTATTGGTAGTGCCTACATTATGTGGATTGCCTGGGTAATCCTACGGAGTCGACCAGAGAGTGTAGATGGTCAATCCACAGAACTTAATTTTAACCGAGCTTTTTTGTTGCAATTTATTAATGTAAAAGCATATATTTGGGCGATTACAGTTTATTCCCTTTATGTCCTTCCCACTAAACCAAATATTGCTATTATTGTTGCTTTTGCTGGACTAATGCTTTTCATTGCAGTTCTTTGCGCCATGATATGGGCTTTCTTTGGAGTTATTCTCAGCAGCTTTTTACAAAAATACTGGCGTGCAGCCAACGTCATTATGGCTGTTATGCTTTTTTATAGTGCAATTAATCTATTGAGCCCTCTATAAACATTGTGCAAAGGGGAAAACCAAGGTAATGATAAAGAAAGAGGCGAGGGGAAATCTTAAAAGTAACTTTCTTATGGATTAGAGTGCATTTTTTTAGTAAGGCTTTGGGATGCAGATTGCCATAACTGCTAAGAGGTAAATTTGTTGAGTCTGATACTTAGAAGGGGAACCACTTGACTCAACATGTATTAATTAAGACACTCTAAATTTGATTTTAAAGAGGGAGAGGTGGACAATGTCGAAATTAAAAATTAGTGATTCAGCGAGGTTGTTGGGGACGCTTAGGCTAGGAAATGGTGTTTATGTTGCTCAAGGCAGTATCCTGCGTTCAGTTAGAG
>JAAYHV010000194.1 GCA_012744355.1 Clostridiales bacterium | reverse complement strand
GTTATTTTCATTTACACTATAATCAATAATATTAGTGAAGAGATCCTTGTTTTCTATAGATACAGCTTTCATCATTTCCACATCTAAGATAGGAATAGGAACACCAACACCGACAAACATTGAAATACCATATCCATCAAAGACAGCTGGTGCAATATATTCTTCATTCATAGCTTTTAAATCACCGATTAAAGCTATAGTTCCTGACGGAGAATAAGGAATACCGTTTTCGTCGCGCTCGTTTGATGAATTAAACTGCGTGCCATGCCAAGCCACGTATCCTTCCGCGCCACAAAAGAAAACCTTCGTGCCGATTCCGATGGTTCTATAGCTTGGATCATTAAACAAAGGACTAAGTGCACCTGAAGTGCAGTAGTTAATATTTCCCCTATTTGCAAGAAGAGTTCCCATATATGTTTTTATAGTTTTATCAGAAGCATTTATTGCAGCATCATAGTTTTGATATGAATTACGCGGATTAAATAAATAGGCTTCATTCAAACTATCCTTTGTGATATATGTTTTAACTTCTTTTCTTGGATAGCAGTCCGTTCCCCTTGAAAATGCTTTAAGTTCTACTTCTTTACCTGCAATGAGGTCACATATTACATGCGCTCCACCATATAAAGGTCCTTTAGTTGTTGATTCAGCAGTTGCGCCAATATAAGTGTCTACTGCAGCTAAGCCTCCGTATGCCTCAACATCATTTAAAAGAATTTGAGACATGCGAATCGGTGGATCCGAGTGCCCAAAATTAAGGAAAGCACCAGATGAGCACATGGGACCAAAAGTTGCCGTTGTAACCACATCAATCTCCTCTGCAGCTTTTTCCAAGCCCTTTTCTTTAACAATTTCTATTACTTCCTCAGCCGTTACGACAACAGCACTTCCCTCTTTAATTTTAGCATTTATTTCGTCGTAAGTTTTTTTAACTGCCATTTTACTTCCCCCTTTATAAACAGAAACCGCTTATTGGAAAATAAGCGGTTAGTATCTTATGCTCATCTTCAATTTAAAACATCTGGAGTTAGCACCTTGATTTGTGTCAGGTTGCCGGACGTCGTAGGGCCAGTCCCTCGGTCTTCTTGATAAGCTGTCATTTAGTTATAATTATTTTACAGGTATTGAGTCCATGTGTCAATGATTTATGTGTTTTACACAAAATAAAGTGAAATATTAATGTTTTCTAACAAAAAACTATCCGGTTTCATAACTTTAACAGTAAATTGAGCCAAAATAAAAAGATAAAAAACGACTCAAATGAAAAAAAGGGGCAAGGAGACATATGTGAGCCACTAAAGTGTGCGTATTTGTTGATAATTTAACCTCTGACAAGCCTTTTTTGGTTGTTTAATTAAAAACAGACACTTTACCAAAAAGGCTTGAATGTCGCCGCGTTATTTGGTATAATTACCAAGTTGATATTGAGCTATTTTCATATTACAAAAATTTAAAGCAAGGTGGTATTAATGAGCACAGAGAATAAGAAAAACGTTAGCTATAATGCTTCACAAATACAAGTGTTGGAAGGGCTAGAGCCCGTAAGAGTAAGACCAGGTATGTACATAGGTAGTACAGGGCCCAAAGGACTTCATCATTTAGTATATGAAATTGTAGATAACAGTATAGACGAAGCACTTGCAGGATACTGCAATAATATTGAAATCACTATACAAAAGGATAATTCAATTAGAGTAGTTGATGATGGCAGAGGAATGCCTATAGATAATCATCCTAAATTAAAAATACCCGCAGTAGAAGTCATTCATACGGTACTTCACGCAGGTGGTAAATTTGGTGGCGGAGGATACAAGGTTTCAGGAGGTCTACATGGCGTAGGAGCATCTGTTGTAAATGCGTTATCATGCCATATGGAAGTTGAAATAAAAAGAGATGGAAAAGTATATAAGCAAATTTACGAAAAAGGCAAAACTATTACAAAGCTAGAAGTGACAGGAACTTCCAAAGAAACAGGTTCTATGACTCAGTTTTGGCCAGACCCTGAAATTTTTGAAGAAGTTTTATTTGAATATGGAATTTTAGAACACAGACTTAGAGAAATGGCCTTTTTAAACAAAGGAGTTAAAATTACTTTAAGTGATGAAAGAGAAGGAAGCGAAAAAAGTGATATATTCCATTATGAAGGCGGAATTAAAGAATTTGTAAAGCATTTAAATAAAAACAAAGATACTATTCATGACGACATAATATACTTTGAATATAAGTCCGATGAAAAGGAATTAGAAGTTGCTATACAGTACACAGATAGATATAGCGAGCTTGTTTTAGCCTATGCTAATAACATTAATACAATTGAAGGAGGAACTCATTTAATTGGATTTAAATCAGCGCTTACAAGAGTTTTTAATGATTATGCAAGAAAAAATAAGTATTTAAAAGATGCCGATCAAGCTCTTTCAGGAGATGATGTGAGGGAAGGCATAACGGCTATTATAAGTGTTAAACTTATAAACCCTGAGTTTGAAGGTCAAACTAAAGCAAAACTTGGAAATGGTTTTATGCGAGGATTCGTAGAAACTAATACAAATAACAATCTAAATGCGTTTTTAGAAGAAAATCCTAAGCAAGCAAAATCTATCATGGAAAAGTGCGTAAGAGCGGCAAAAGCAAGAGATGCCGCAAGAAAAGCAAGGGAAATGACCAGAAAAAATAGTGCTTTAGAAAAGACTTCTTTACCTGGAAAGCTTGCAGATTGCGCAGAAAAAGATCCAGCTTTATCTGAAATTTACTTAGTCGAAGGTGATTCCGCTGGTGGAAGCGCTAAGTCTGGTAGAGATAGACATAGACAAGCCGTTTTACCACTTAGAGGTAAAATATTGAATGTTGAAAAAGCCACACTAAGCAGAGCTTTAAGTTCAGATGAAATTAAAAATATGATAACTGCGTTTGGCTGCGGAATAGGCGCAGACTTTGATATCGAAAAACTAAGGTACCATAAGATTATAATAATGACCGATGCCGATGTAGATGGAGCGCATATAAGAACGCTGCTACTTACATTTTTCTATAGATATATGACCCCACTATTAGAAGGTGGATTTGTTTATGCGGCTCAACCTCCACTTTTTCAATTAAAAAAACAAAAAAAGATTCACTATACGTATTCTGACAAGGAACAGGAAAAGATGCTAGAAAAATTATCAGAAACTCCTGGAAAAATAGATATTCAAAGGTACAAAGGTCTTGGTGAAATGGACTATAACCAACTTTGGGAAACTACTATGAACTATGAAACAAGAACACTAATTCAAATAATGCTAGAAGATGCCACCGCAGCAGATGAAATATTCACAACCCTTATGGGAGATAAAGTACCTCCGAGGAAGAAATTTATCGAAGATAATGCTAGGTATGTAAAGCACTTGGATGTTTAATTAAGAGGGGGACAGAATGCCAACACTTACAGAAGATACAAAACTAATTCAACACGAAATACACGACGAAATGAAAAATTCATATATGGACTATGCCATGAGTGTTATTGTAGGAAGAGCTCTTCCTGACGTTAGAGATGGACTTAAACCAGTACACAGAAGAATACTATTTGGAATGTATTCCCTTGGTATAACGCCTGATAAAGCCCACAAAAAATCTGCGCGTATTGTCGGTGAAGTAATGGGTAAATACCATCCTCACGGAGACAGCTCGATTTATGACGCCATGGTTAGAATGGCCCAGGAATTCTCAACTAGATATTTGTTAGTAGATGGACATGGTAACTTTGGTTCCGTTGACGGTGACGGAGCTGCTGCTATGCGTTATACAGAAGCAAGGATGACACCCTTTTCTCTTCAGATGATCAGAGATCTTGAAAAAGATACAGTTAATTATATTGACAACTTTGATGGAGAAGAAGTGGAGCCTGCAGTTCTTCCATCTAGAGTACCTAATTTATTAATAAACGGTTCAAACGGTATAGCTGTTGGAATGGCAACTTCCATTCCGCCGCATAATCTTGTTGAAACTATAGATGGCTGCATTAAAATGATTGATGATGAAAATTGCGGCATTGAAGATTTAATTAGCATAATTAAAGGACCCGATTTTCCAACAGGTGCTTTTATATTAGGCAAAAGTGGCGCCAAAGAAGCCTATAGGACAGGTCAGGGAAAAGTAAAAGTTAGATCAAAATGCGTAATTGAAGAGTCAAAAAAAGGAAAAATAAGAATAATTACAACTGAAATTCCATACCAGGTTAACAAATCAAGACTTGTTGAAAAAATGGCAGATCTTGTTAAAGACAAGAAAATCGAAGGAGTTTCTGACATTAGAGACGAATCAAACAGAGAAGGTATGAGAATTGTTGTTGAGCTAAAAAGGGATGCAAATCCCAATGTAGTTTTAAATAGATTATATAAGCATACTCAATTGCAAGTTAGCTACAGCATGATAATGCTTGCTCTTGTAGACGGGCAACCAAAGGTGCTAAATATCCATGAGATATTAAGCGAATACTTAAAGCACCAGAAAATAGTTCTGACGAGAAGAACTCAATATGATCTTAAAAAGGCGGAGGCTAGAGCCCATATACTTGAGGGTCTTAGAATTGCACTAGATAACATTGATGAAATTATTAGAATAATTAGAGGCAGCTACAATAATGCTAAGCAAAAACTTATGGATGCTTTCGGTCTTTCTGAAATACAAACGCAAGCTATCTTGGACATGAAACTTTCAAGACTTCAAGGATTAGAAAGAGAAAAGATTGAAAGTGAATATGCTGAGCTTATGACGAAAATCACATATTTTAAAGAGCTTTTAGCAGATGAAAAAATGCTTATGGGAGTTCTTAAAGAAGAGCTTTTAGAAATAAAGAAAAAGTATGGCGATAAAAGAAGAACAAAAATCATAGTCGATGAGGGTGAAATAGACGAAGAAGATTTAATAGCTGACGAAAATGTTGCTATAACCATTACCCATCTAGGCTATATAAAAAGAGTTACATCGGATACATACAAACCTCAAAAGAGGGGAGGAAAAGGTATCACCGCCCTTACTACTAGAGAAAATGATTTTGTAAAGGATATGTTTATAACATCCACGCATGATTATTTGATTTTCTTTACAAATACGGGAAAGGCACATAAGATAAAGGCCTTTGAAGTTCCTGAAGCATCAAGAACAGCTAGAGGAACGCCTGCTGTTAACTTCCTAAATCTTCTGCAAAAGGAAAGAATAACTGCAGTTATCCCTGTTAAAGAATTTGAAGAAAACCAATACCTAATAGCAATTACTAAGAACGGTACCATTAAGAAAACCCCGTTATCTCAGTTTGATACGAATAGAAAATCAGGCTTAATAGCAATTACGTTAAAAGAAGATGATAAACTTATTTCGGTACAGCAGTCTTCTGGAAACAATGAAATTATAATTGTTACGAGAATGGGCAAATGTATCGCATTTTCCGAAAAAGATGTAAGAAGCATGGGAAGAATTGCAGCTGGAGTAAGAGCCATAAAGCTAGAAAAGGGTGACGAAGTAGTTTCTATGCAGCTAGTTGAACCTGATCAAGAGCTCTTGGTAATAACTAAAAAAGGTTACGGCAAGAGAACTAAGGTTAAAGAATATAAGTTGCAGGCAAGAGGCGGAAAAGGAATGCTTACCTATGATAAAAATAAGTTTAATAAAACAGGTGAGCTTATCGGTGCTTCTGTAGTTGATAAAGATGATGAAATTTTGTTAATCAATTCGGATGGCATAATGATTAGAATTAGAGCGAAAGAAGTTTCTAAATCAGGAAGAACAACCCAAGGTGTTAAAATAATGAAGGTTCAAAATGAATCTGAAATAGTAGCATTTGCAAAAGTTCTTAAAGAAGATGATTTAGAAATTGCTCACGAAGCAGCGGAAAAGAAATTAGAAAAGAAAAGTGACGACAAAGCAAAACAAATGTCGCTATTTTAGAGGTAGAAAAATGGAAGAAATAAAATTTGAAGTTCCAGGTAAGCCGGAATATATAAGAATGGTTAGATTGTCTATAGGTTCAATAGCTTCAGTTATGGGATTTGATCTCGATAAAACTGATGATATTAAGATTGCAGTAGAAGAAGCTTGCAAAACTATTTCTTGTCACGGTTATGAAGGATATTCTGACAAGTACGAAGTGAAATGTACAATTAGCGATGAAAATTTGACAATTGACGTCACTGACTTTTGTAATCTAGACATCTTTGGAGTATCTAACTGTGAAAACTGCCATAAAGAAAATGCCATAGGATTTTATCTTATGAAGTCGCTTATGGATGATGTTTCCCTGGATAAAACAGAGGCAGGACAAAAAAAGATTAAAATGGTGAAAAACAAATGAGCGTAGAGGCCAAAAACCTGTTTGAACTTTATGAACAAACACAATCACTGGACTTTAGAAATCAAATAGTGGAAAAAAATCTATACCTAGTAGATATTCTGATAAGAAGGTATAGAGGCAAAGGAGTTGAAGACGACGATCTTTATCAGGTAGGCGCCTTAGCTTTAGTTAAGGCTGCCGAAAGATTCGATTACAAAAGAGGATATGAATTTGCCAGCTTTGCAACGCCCACTATAGTAGGTGAAATAAAAAAGCATTTTAGAGACAAGCAATGGAGCTTAAAGGTCCCAAGAAGGCTTAAAGAAATTTCGCTAAAGGTTACTAACGCAAGAGAGGAATTGGCCAGCGAAGGAAAAGAAAACGTTACAGTTAAGCTATTAGCTGAAAGAACCGAATATTCAGAGGAAGAAATAATTGAAGCACTAGAGGCATCAAATGCATATAGCACATATTCGATTGATAAAACATTAGACGATGAAAGTGGCGAAAATTCAGGAGTTTTTCTTGATAGATATTTAGGCTTTGAAGATTTAGGATATGAAAGACTGGAAATAGCAGAAATAATAAAAGAAGCTGTAAAAAATTTAACTGAAAGACAAAGATATGTTTTTAAAGAAAGATTCGTATATAATAGATCACAAGATTCTTTGGCTAAAGCATTAAATGTTTCTCAAATGACTATTTCAAGAGAAGAAAAGGCAATTATAAATATACTAAGAAATGAAATCAGGAGGTAAAGGGCAAGATGAAAAGAGTGTTTTCTGGAGTACAACCAACCGGTAATATACATTTAGGGAACTATTTGGGAGCGCTGAAGCAATTTGTTGAACTTCAAGAAGATCATGAGTGCATATATTGCATAGTGGATTTGCACGCTATTACAATGCCTCAAGAACCTAAGGTATTAAGGGAACATATACTTGATGTCGCAGCCCTATATTTGGCCGTAGGAGTTGATCCTAAAAAGTCAATAGTGTTCGTCCAATCTGACGTACCAGGTCATGCTGAGCTTAGTTGGATACTTACTTGCAATTCATATACAGGTGAACTTTCTAGGATGACTCAGTTTAAGGACAAGAGCAAGGAAAAAGAATCAGCGCCCACAGGACTATTTACTTATCCTATACTTATGGCAGCAGATATTTTACTATATGATACTAATGTTGTTCCAGTGGGAAACGATCAGAAACAGCACATTGAAATATGTAGGGATTTAGCAATTAGAGTAAATAACAAATACAAAACCAAATCCTTTATAGTGCCAGAGGGAAGATTTTTAAAGGAAGGTGCTAGAATCATGTCTCTTGATGATCCTTCATCTAAAATGAGTAAATCAGCTGAAAATATTCACAGCAGAATATCTCTTTTAGATGAGCCTGGCAAAATAAAAAAGAGTATAATGAAAGCCACCACCGATTCTGAAGGTATTATTAAATATGATGTAAAAAACAAACCAGGAATAAGTAACCTATTAAATATTTATTGTGAAATGTCTGAATATACAGTAAAAGAACTGGAAGAAAAATATCAGGGTTGCGGATATGGAGATTTTAAAAAGGATCTAGTTGAAGTGGTTAATGAAGGGCTAAAACCCATTAAAGAAAGATACGAAGAAATAAGATACTCTGGAGAGCTTCCTAAAATATTAGAAGACGGAGCTAAAAGAGCAAACCTTATTTCAGCAAAGACAATGAATAGAGTAAAAAACAACGTAGGACTAGGAATTAATTAAAAATTGCTTAATTGTAAAATGAAATTGAAACAATAAAAGTTCCATAACGGAACACACTGTATTATAATGAATTTACCACAAACCATTATTTTACAAAGAGGTGCTCACGCTATGGAACAAGACAATCATACAACGGATTTACGAAAAAATAAACACTTAAATGCATTTAAACGTGGATAAATTCAACTATTACTAGAAGATGGATTATCCGTCTATGCCATTTCAAAACGACTTGGCCGCGCATATAATACCATTGGAAACGAAATACGTCGTGGAAAGGTTTCTCAAATTAAAGGAAAAAAGAAAGTCGAAATCTACTACCCCGATACGGCACAAATTCGCTATGAAGAAGCCCGAAAGAACTGTGGCAACAAGTATAATTATGTTGATGCGGGACTATTAGGTATTTCAAACATCGAT
>JAAYHV010000193.1 GCA_012744355.1 Clostridiales bacterium | reverse complement strand
TGATCTATATCATCCCCTATTATGCCAGAAGGACATGAACTAACTACAATGATTGCTTTAGGTTTTTCTTTCTTTGTTTCCTGGATCTTGTCTTTTAGCTTATCCATTCCACCAAACACCATTTCTTGCTCTCCCATATCAGTCCCCCTAAGATTAGGTGAAATTGAAACAGGAAGAAGTGCTCCTCTTTCAAAAAGTGTCCTTCTTCCGGAAGAACTTATGCTTTGAAAAACCAGATGAGCGCAACTTTTAGGTGCGTGAGCTAAAACTGCTGTATCCATAATATGAATACACTGAGATATGGCTCCGTTAAAAGCACAGCCGTGAAGTGGCTCATCTCTGACTATATTTTTTGATAAATATAGCTCTTCGCTTACTAATTCTTTTTCAGGCTCTTTATTGGTTTCGATAGTATCAATTGTTTTTACTTTCTTAGTTTTAACACCTAAAACAACTTCTTCTAAATCTTCGTCAGAAAGAGGCTTCGCTTTATATAGGTCTAAGTCACTTACTATATCTTCCGCCAGTTGACTGAAAATATCTTTGACAATACTACATTCTCCTTCCATCACAGTTATTTTTTTTCTATCAGCTTCAGAAAAAGCATCACTTCTTGGAAATGTTGCGCATATAGGAAGCCCAACTGCTTCAGCAAACTTTTTAACCCTTTGATCTTCGCCTTCAATATCTCTTTTGTTGTATAGTATCCCGGCTACTCTTTTTTTCTCGCCATCATAATTTAAGATACCTCTTAGTATATTATTAGCTGCATATATTGACATGTATTCTCCTGATGTAACTAAAAATATGGTGTCTGCATATTCTGATCTTATCGGAACAGCAAAACCACCACAAACCACATCTCCTAGTACATCATACACGACTATTTCGTAGTTCTCTTTAACCTTAAAGTTATCTAGAAGCTCAAAGACTGTTATTATTCCCCTTCCTGCGCACCCAACTCCAGGAGTTGGGCCACCAGCTTCTATGCAACCTATATCCATAACCCCTTTATTCAGTATTTCTTCTATCCTATAATCCGCAGCGCCTGTTTTTTTTATGTAATCAAGGGCTGTTATGCAACTTCTACCATGTAAAAGCAATCTGGTAGAATCATGTTTAGGGTCACACCCTATTTGTAGAACCGTCTTACCCTTCATTGCCAATGCTACTGAAAGATTTGCCGAAATTGTTGACTTACCTATTCCGCCTTTTCCATATACTGCTATTTCCATAAATTTCCTCTTCTTAAATTATTTAATAAAATCAATCCATTAGATTTCGATTTTTTCATTTAAAATTTTTCTTACCATTCTCCAATTAGGATAATATCCATCCATAAGCGCTTTAAATCTATAGTTATGACTATGTTCATATAGGTGCGTCAATTCATGTGTAACTAAATATTCCAAGCATTCAGGTGGTTTTTTTGCCATCTGTAAATTAATCCAAATTCTTTTTTTAGATGTGTTGCAGCTTCCCCATTTAGTCTTCATGTTTTTAATGCGCCATTCAGAAGCTCTGATTCCCAAGTTCATTTCACAACTTTTACTAACTACTACGAGTCTTTTTTTTAGAATTTCTCTATACCAATTGTTTAATACCTCTTCTCGCCTGCTTAAGTCTTTAACTCTTAGAAGTAGATTGTTGTTTTCAAGAATTACTTCATTTTTCAAAGCTTCTTCGACTATTAAAGTGTAAGTCTTTCCCCACACCTGAATATTTTCACCTGTGATGAATTCTTTAGGAACTGAATTCTTTCTATGCTTTTTAATCCATTCCTTTTTAAGCATCAGCATTTCTTCTATCTGGTAACTTGTAGCCATCAGTGGAGCCGTTACTAAAATATCTCCATTTTCTTTTAATTTAATATACATGTTTTTTATTCTTTTTTTTTCGACTTTAACTACTAGTTCGCCTAGCACAATCTCGTATTTCATAAACTCTATCCTCCACATAAACTCATTATGGTTTCGATCAACTCATTTCGCATTACTGGTTTGCTTAAATGTGCGTTCATACCGCTTTCATATGATTTTTTGACATCTTCTTTATATGCATTTGCACTAAGAGCTATTATTGGAACTTCTTTATTAAATTTTCTAATTTCTCTAGATGCTTCTAAGCCATCCATTATCGGCATTCTAATATCCATAAGTATTGCATCATAATAATTATTCTTAACCATTCCAACACCTATTAATCCATTTTCCGCAACATCTATAGAAACCCCTAAATTATCAAGTAATTTTCTGACTATCAATGCGTTTATTTCCACATCTTCACATAGCAACAATTTTTTACCGTTCAAATCCATTCTGTAAACCGTTTTGCTGTTATCTAAGTATTCTTTCTCTGATGATAAATCACAATCAAATTCAATATTAAAAGTAGTTCCTTCATTTTTTTTGCTTTGGCAATCTATTTTCCCACCTATAGTTTCGATCAATATCTTAATAATGCTCATTCCCAATCCGTTTCCACCTTCAATTTCACTGAGACTTCTGTTTTCTCTAGTGAAAGGCTTATACATTTCTGATAAGAAGGCTTTGCTCATACCAATGCCATTATCTGATATTATATGATGATGACGGATTTTGCCATTTTCCAGTAGCTCATCTGTCACCTTCCAGTTGACCTTTCCACCTTGATTCGTATATTTGATAGCATTATCAATAATATTTTCGAAAAGCTGCGCTGTCCTAATAGGGTCAAATATCTCGTATTCATTGAATCCTAGCGAATCATACTCAAAGCTAACTGAGATATTCTTATCTGAAGCTCTAGGTTTAACCATTTCTAAGATTTCTTCTACGTGAGTTGATATTTTAACTGGTATATTGTTCAGTTGAAGTTTTTCCTTTTCTATTTGTGTTAAATCAAGAAGATCATTTAAAAGCCCCAATAAAAATTCGCTGCTAGACCTAATTTTGGTAAAGTATCCGATTATACCATGGTCTTTAGCTTCATCAACTCCAAAATCAGAGAGGCCTATTATGGCATTTAACGGAGTTCTCATATCATGAGACATTCTTCCTAAGAATTCGGTCTTAACCAGATTTGCCTTTTCAGCTTCTTCCTTGGCAGTATTTAATTCCCTATTCTTTTTCTGTTCTTTAAAATATATATCTGAAACATCTGCTGTGTACATGCATATGGAAGTTTTTTTAGAGTCCAAGTAACTAATATTTAATCTTTTACGCGATTTTTTTTCGTCCTTAACGACAGTATAGTATTCTACAATTTTTTCTTTTTCTTCTAATTTTTTTAGCAGCACCTCTTTGTTTAATACTACATCTATAGAATCAGCTGTATCTTCTAAAGTAATTCCTTTTATGCTGTTTTTTGCATAAATGAAAAAGTTATCATCACCGAAATACTTACCTTTATTTCCATAAATGATATAGCTATCATCTTGGAGATTAACAACCGTTACAAAGTCAAATTCTGCAGTCGCAAACTTTTCGATTAAACGTAATAATTTCTGTTCTTTTGAAGTGTTAAGAGTAGTAAACAAAACCATCAAGTGCTCATTTTCGGGGTTTTTGATTAGTTTTGCTCTATCTCTATACCATTTAACACCATTTTTCGTATTTAGTTCCACTTCTTTTTTTAGTAAGCGGTCACCTTTATTATACGATTTTAACAAATTTCTATTATTTAGGCTCCTATACCAGGCTTTATCTTCTTGTTTATTTGAAGCTTCTACTAGCAAGTCCATATACCCTTTATAATCTTGTACTTCTGGTAATTCAATAACACTAGATTTTCCATTAAACAAAACAATTCTCGAATCAGTAACATCAGCCAAAATAGCTAGCTCCATTTCTTCATTGGCATTTTCAAAGAGTTTAATTACCTCATCATAATGATACTTTTTTTCTTTTTGCTCAGTAATATCGCAACTTGATCCTATTGAGTAAAGCGTCGTGCCATCCCTGTCAAACACGCTGGTATAGCTTATTTTAATCCATTTATAACCACCAGATGTCATAAGTCTTGCTTCACAGCTAACATTTTGCTTACCTTGATCAATTTCCTCGTACACTCTTTTAACCTTGTAAACATCATAAGGATGAATAAGCTTATAGTCCTGATAGAGCTCATCGATATTTGTTACATTTTCATTTATGACTCCAAAAACAGAATTTTGAACGCCTGAAATCGCTCCAGTTTTAGGTAAATAAAACCAGGAGGTTATATTATTTTGTTTTAAAGCC
>JAAYHV010000192.1 GCA_012744355.1 Clostridiales bacterium | reverse complement strand
CTAAATATTTTCATAACTAAGTCAACTAATACTATTGCAAAAAGCATCGATGAAATTGCGCTGACGTGTTTTTCGCCAAGCTTTTTAGCAAAATTTTCAAATTGTGGTTGCAAGATATATATGAAGACTAGTCCTCCTATTCCGAAAAGTACGCTCGGAAGAAGGGCTATCCTTCCTTGATAATTTATTGTAAATCTAGTGTAATTCCATATCCACTTACCCAAAGCATCTTCTAACATGTAACTAGTTACTAGCTCTGTAAGTGTACCAATTACCATGCTACCAACAAAAATAAGTATTGGTGATACATTTATTTTTTTCATAGTAATCTTTTTATTTTTTAGTGTATTTAAAAACAGAAGACATGCTAGTGCGCCAAATCCATAAACTGGCAAATATGGACCTGATAGTACACCTCTGCTATTAAAATCTCTCTGGTAGACTATTATTTGGAAAAAAGTCTCATATAACCACCCTACAAAAGCATAGCACATAAAGTAAAAGTATAAGTAGCTTATTTTTTTATCCTGCATAAATGTCCCCCTTTATTTAAAATATGAACTCTTTTTAAGACAATAATACCATACATTTCTGGTAGTATAAATACATATCGTTTTATATTTGGCACTGGCAAATTTTAAATCTACTTTTTATTTTATAATAATTTTATATTAATACTGATATGAGAAGAGTAAACTATGCGTGATGATCTTGGTTTTGATGACTTAGGCTTTGATGAAGCTGCAACTATAGCCTTAGAAGATGATTTTTATTCTACAGTCGAAAAAGAAGGGCCCGATTATATTTCTGAAGTTGAAGATGAAGATGACTAAACGCAATTTAAAACTCCCGGTTTTCCGGGAGTTTTGCATAATTATTTGGATTTAAAATCGTCTTTCATTTCTTAAACTGACATTCTAAAGATGTTAATCATGTCTTCTCTGTTTATCACTTTAAAGCTTCCTAATGTTTTATTGCCTGCTTTGCTAGCGTTGTCTGCAAGTTTTAAAATTTCTTCCTCTGTTAGAGATCTTCCAAGTAGTTCAGTTGTGCTCTCGGGCATACCTAAAGTTTTAAAATATTCAACAACTGTATTTATCATGGTTTCAACCGCTTCTTTTTTATCAAGTTCCTTGAGATCAAGTCCCCATGCATTTTCACCCATACGTATAAATCTTTCCGGTGCTTCTTCATATGTATATCTTGCCCAAGCCCCCCAGATAGCAGAAAGCCCAGCTCCATGTGCAACATCGAACATACCGCTAAGCTCATGCTCTAAGCGATGAGACGCCCAGTCACCTACTCTGCCAAGGCCTGTTAAATTAATATGGGATAAGCTTCCAGACCATAAAAGCTCACTTCTGGCATCATAGTCATCTGGATTTTCCATAGCTATAGTTCCGTATCTTTTAGTGTTACGTATAACTGCTTCTGCTATTTCATCAGTCATATCATTTACTCCACCAGGTGAAAAATATCTTTCAAAAGTATGCATAATTATATCCACTATTCCACATGCAGTTTGATACGGTGGCAGTGTATATGTTAACTCCGGATTCATCAAAGTAAATTCCGGTCTTCCATATTCCGTGTTAACTCCTACTTTATCGCCTGTTTCTTCATTGGTTATAACGGAGCTAGAACTAGTTTCGCTACCGGTAGCTGCTAAAGTAATAATATTTCCGTGGGGAAGGGCACTTGTTATTTGCTCTTTGCCATCATAAAAATCCCAAATATCTCCAGAGTAAACAGCGCCGTAAGCTATGGCTTTCGCAGAGTCAAGCACCGAACCTCCTCCTACTGCTAAGACAAAATCTACCTCTTCTTCTTTACATATCTCTATACCTTCGCGTACTTTAGACAGTCTTGGATTAGGAACTACACCGCCTAGCATTACATATTCAATATCAGTTTCTTCAATAGACTTTTTAACTCTTTCTAAAAGTCCGCTTTTAATAGCGCTTTGTCCTCCATAATGCACAAGTACTTTCGTAGCTTCTGACTTAATTAACTCGCTGCCCACTTCGTTTTCTACATCCCTACCAAAGATAACTTCAGTAGGTGCATAGTATTTAAAATTATTCATATGTTTTCCTTTCAATAATATCAATTTAATTCCAAAAATTGATACTGTTTCTTTTTTTAATAGAACCAGCTTCTATATTCTTATATTATACATAAAAGCTACAGAATACAACCCCACTTTTTTTGTTCTGAAATATAAAACCCGCTGAAAATTCAGCGGGTTTTGGAGCTACTGGTGAGAATCGAACTCACAATCCCTTCATTACGAGTGAAGTGCTTTACCATTGAGCCACAGTAGCAAATCGCTAATTGCGATTATACACTATTTGCACAAACATTTCAATTATATAAGTCTATTTTCTAAAGCTAATGACATCTCTAAAAAGTATATAAGTTGTCCTAAGGATTTGGCTTTAAAATCTTTAATTCTTATCTCTACTACAGGTAAGTCATTCTCCGTGCATTTTTCCAAATACTCCTGCCTAGCATCTTCCGCCATAAACTTTAACAATCCTTCAGGGTGGCATCCTGGAAAAGGCGGTGTCATAATATCTCTGTTGGGTTCTTCTACGCTAAAATCAATTATCATCGTCTTATCTTCAGGTTTAGTTAGATATCTATCATTGGTTCTATACTTAATATACTCTATAAGTGGAGCAAATTCTGTTTCTGAAAAATGAGCAAATCTTTCACCGTTACCGCTAGTTTTAAGAAGCTTACTAAGTCTTGCTAACTTGCTTCCATCAGTGTCCCATAGAACATTTGTAACCATGTCTTCATAAGCTTCTACAAGCTCTTTAATATCGTAACCCATTATACTTAGAGGAAACAATACAGCTGGCGTTATTAGCCACTCTGGTGATTTAATTTCTTCTTGGTAATGTAGCCTTACATATTTGTTTTCAGAAGCTTCCTTCATAAAGTAACTACTGCCATTCGGTGCGATAACATATACATTTTCTTGAGCTTTCTCTAAATCATGCTTGTTAAGAAGTTCTTTTCTTGCTAAGGTAAATGCGCAAATCAACTCAGTTGATTCATTGCCGCTAGATATAGCAACGATACTAAAGTCTTTACTTTCCATGGCCTTTATAGCATTTTTATATTCTAACGTAGACAAATTGTCACCTAGAAAATAGATTTCTTTGTCCGAATCAGATGCTACATAAAAAAACTCTAAAAGCTTTTTTATCGCTCCGTCTACAATTACTATAGTAACCTCACCCTTATTTTCTATATCTTCCAGCGCTAGCTTAATAGCTTCGACTAAATCTCTATTGCTACTCATAGTAGGCTGAATCCAAGATGCTTCTTTAGAATCTTTAGAAAACATTTCGTCTAAAGCTTTCTCAGTTTCAGGGTGCTTCAGTTTTATAGCATCTTCAAATTTCTCTATGTTTCTAAATTTTAATTCAAAGTTATTCATTATAATTTATACGCTCCTTTATTTATCTTTATTGGGCAAGTTTCCGCTGTTAATTTCTGATATTAATCTTTCCAGTGGTTTCTTGTCAAAGTCAATTCTCTTTAGTATGCTTTCATCTCTACCTGTAAAGCTTATTAATATTAGTTTTTTTAACATGTCATAGAGCACTTTTCTTGATTCTTCATCGAGTCCTTCTGTGGCGTTCAGCAGCTCTAAAAAGTCTTTTGCACCAAGGGAGTTAAGATCTTTTACCGTATTTATATCGTTACTTGCAAACATACTAAAAAGTGCATTTACAAATACTTCTCTGTCATTTAGCGTAGCAGACAT
>JAAYHV010000032.1 GCA_012744355.1 Clostridiales bacterium | reverse complement strand
TGTTAAATTATCATACCACCATCGATTACGACAGTAGTACCTGTGATATATTTGGCATCATCAGATGCAAGAAAAACTGCGAGCCTTCCTATCTCTTCGGGCTGGCCAACTCTTTTTAGTGGGATTGTATTTATTATAGCTTTAGTTTGTTCTGTAGGATTTTCAAGTAAATCTTTCGTCATAGATGTCTCGATCGTCCCCGGACATATAGCTACTGCTCTTATACCATCAGCCCCGTATTTAGCTGCAGCATCTCCTGTAAGCCCTATTATCCCATGCTTAGATGCAGTATACGCAGGGCTACCAAGTCCACCCCTTAAGCCGGCAACCGAAGCAATATTTATAATTACTCCGCTTTTATTATTTATCATATTCTCAAGAACATATTTGGTGCCTAAAAATACTCCTTTAAGATTAACGTTTATTATTTTATCGAATGTTTCTTCATCAGTGGTTAGGAAAGTTTCCTGCCCATCAAATATACCTGCATTATTTACCAGGATATCTACTCTACCATATTCCTTAATAACTTTAGATATAGCCTCTTTAAGATTTTGGGAGTCAGAAACATCACCTTCTAGTGAGATTCCTTTTCCTCCTTGCTCCTTTATCATGCTGAGAGTTTTGTCACCTTTCTCTTTTGTTCGATTTATGATGGCAACAGTCGCGCCCTCTTTCGCAAATTCAAGAGCGATTTGTCTGCCGTTTCCTGAGCCTGCTCCTGTGACTATCGCAATTTTTTCTTTTAATTTCATGAGTGATATTCTCCTTTCTTTAAAGTATATCAAATTCACTTTCATTTCTGTAATTGACTTCGGGTTTAAATAGATTTTTAATACTAAGACTGAAATCATAATAAATACCCTGAAATGTAAACTTAATCTTCCTCTATTAATTTAATAGAGGAAGATAGTTCTTTTGCTTTTTAATATCTATAAATGGCTGCTGCGCCTGTCGTACTAGGCATCCTTTCTTTCGGAAGAATCACAACCTCTCCCTTGTTTTTAATCATCATGTCCGCTAGCTCATCGAGCACATTGCATGATTCGGTATTTTCTTTTCTTTCTAGCTTGCCTGTTTCTTTATCAAAGCAACCAATCACAACTTTATCTGCTTCCAATATAAGTGTCTCCACCCTTTTTTCTCGTACCGCTCTAGCTAGGTCAGACAAATCATCTGATGCTACAAATTCAGACTGTTTCTTATAGAAACGCTCCACCAATGCTTTCGTTTTTTCAAGATATATTGGCTCGATTAATGCCCATGCACTTTGCTTTATTTGATCCATAGACTGCTCTTTATAATCTTTCCTAATGCCTTTATCAAGCAAGTGCGCATTGTTTGTAATTTTCCTGAATTCGCCATGATATTCATCAAGTGTCATTAAAATTAAAGGTAATTTCATAGTATTAGAATAGTTCTCAGTGATAAACTTATCCACATATCTGAAATATCTTTGAGTATCTATCTCCAGTGCATCTTTCCTTCCACCGTGGCCATGATAAAGGGGCGTATTACCCGCACCGCCATGAGATCCATACCCTAGGTAAGAATCAGTATATTCATCTCCCAAAACCTCTTCGGCAGTTCTTGGCACTTCTGGATCTATTTCAACTTCCTCAAACCCATATCTATCTCCTTCATATAGGATAAAGTTCTTTCTATCAAGTCCAAGCAAATGATATCGATCAGAAGATTGGAAGGTTCTAATCAATGGTTTTATATGGAAACGTTCGCCAACCACTGAAAGTTCTTCAACATTTCTTGGCAACTTATATATCACGCAGGTATTTTTGCTGGCTAATATAGCCAATCCGTCTGCTGCGTGATCCCAAAACGACTTATCGTCAGATAAAGCATTAAAGGGTTTCATAAACATTTCAATATCCTCGTTTGGATAATTCTGTTTTAAAGAACCTTCAATTTCACGGATTAGGTTTTTAAATCTGATAACATCCTGTTGGTTTTCAGGTCCATGCCTATGTGTCGGCTGGTATAGAGAAATAAAAGGTCCTTCCTCCTCATAGATAATAGTATTTGGAAAATCATTCACGATTTGATATAACATACTCTTCCTCCCTTTCTTTAAAAAATATATTGTAGCAACGTTATATATAGACTACCCATAAACGCCGCTTTTAAGCAATTACTTCATTTTATGGAAGACTTACTGTGTTAATATACATTTATTTTATCCTGTAAACAGATATGAATAAACGTGTCTTTTCGGTTCTAGTAAAATCCACAAGGTTCATCGATGCAATGGAAACAAGAATCTCCCAGAAGGACGGTGGTTAAAATATAAGAGCCGCATACGATTGTGTATTAACTCAGTCTATATTGTAAAAACACTATATGTCTTCCATAACTAATTATACCGTATAACAAGTAAAAATTCAAAATGGAATGAAAACTTTTGCTTAAATCAAGACTTTATTTTTTAGCATTGCCTATTCTATTTTCTTCAATTAATTACAAAACGGAAGCATATATTTATTCTGTCAGTAATCCGAGAATCTCTAAAAGTTCTTTAGGATTATAAATCGGACTTTGGCAGGCAAAGTTCTCGCACACATATGCAGCAAAAGCATGAGATGAATCATAGTTTCTGAGCTGAGGAAAGACTTGCTCCGCTTCCAAAGACCCATCATAGAATATAAGCGTTGTAAACGGAAGGTATTCTTTCTGCAGACGTCTATATACCTGCAGCGCTTGGTCATTGTCTTTCCTCGCAGAGATTATTATTTGCCTATGCGGCACGGTTTTGTCGAAAAGCGAAGATATGAAGTGAACATAAGCGCCTGGCATGCCTTCAGCACTGCCAAGGAGCCCCATAACAGCTTTATCCAGCATGTTTGAAGTGTTTGTATCACCAGTAAGTTTTGTCAGGCTGCTAAGGCACTTGACGGCGCATGAGCTTCCCGAAGGCATCGCTCCATCATATTCGTCTTTTGGGCGGATGAATAACTCTTCGCCCCCCTTGCGCGTCATATAGAAACGGCTTTGCTCATCGTCCCAGAAAAACGATACAATAAGCTCTGCTTGGGATTTTGCTTCTTTAAGATACTTAAGCTCTAGCGTAGCTAAGTAAAGCTCAATCAATCCATTTGCAAAGTTAGCGTAATCAGATAAAAACGCCTTTGTCGGTTTAGCTCCTTCTTTATATATACCAAACAGTTCTCCGTTTTCATTTACTTTCTCTAGTATGAATTCCGCTGCTTGTTTTGCGCTGTCTATATAGTCCCTATTTCCTGTAACCTCACCTGCGCGGCAAAGTGCTTCTATCATAAGTCCATTCCATGAAACTGATATCTTAGTGTCTTTAAACGGCCTAGTTCTTTTGCTTCTTAAGTCATATAGCTTCTTTAGTATCTTACCGTCATCTCCACTACTGCCCGTGATGCGAAGTATATTTTCGCCCTCGAAGTTACCTTTTCTGCTAACGCCGAAGTTACTTTCAAGCCAGCGCAACTCATCCGTTGAAATCTCAGATTTTAGTTCCTCGTATCCAAATACGTAGAATTTTCCTTCCACTCCCTCTGAGTCGGCATCTTCAGCAGAGAAAAAGGCTCCGTTTTCAGATCGCATATCACGAAGAACATAATTAGCTATCCCGTCAATTACTTTATTATATTCTTTATTTTTAGTCCTGCTAAAAGCTTCGCTGTATGCAAGAAGAAGCATGGCATTGTCGTAGAGCATCTTCTCAAAGTGGGGCACTAGCCATTCTCTATCTGTCGAGTAGCGTGAAAAACCTCCACCAATGTGGTCATATATGCCGCCACGGTACATCTGAACAAGAGTATGCTCCGCCATGTGCATTGCATCGGAATCGTTATTTGCCTTGCCGTACTTTAAAAGAAACAATATATTATGTGGTGCTGGGAACTTAGGGCTTTGAGAAAACCCTCCATATTTGCTTTCAAACGAGCTTTTAAGGCTAGAATAGCAGGCATCTATTATAAGGTCTGAATCTGGCGTCGCTCCGCTTTGCGTGCTTTCCTTTGACAGATAGTCAATTATAACTTCGCTATTTTTGAGAAGACTCGGCCTGTCTATATTCCACAAACGCGATATATTTGTGCACAGCTCAATAAAGCCTACACTTCCGTAAGCAGCGCGTCTAGGAAAGTAAGTGCCAGCAAAGAAAGGTTTCTTGTCTGCTGTCATAAATATTGAAAGCGGCCAGCCACCACTACCTGTCATTGCCTGGCAGGCGCTCATGTAAACTTCGTCTATGTCTGGGCGCTGCTCTCTGTCTACCTTGATGGATACAAATCCAGAATTAAGTACTTCAGAAGCTTCTTCGTTCTCAAAGCTCTCGTGGGCCATGACATGACACCAGTGACACGTTGAATAGCCGATAGATAAAAATATCGGCTTATCTTCTGCTGCAGCTTTTTCAAATGCTTCATCGCCCCACGGATACCAGTTTACTGGGTTATGTGCGTGCTGGATAAGGTAAGGCGAGGCTTCGTTTATTAACTTGTTAGTCGTCTTTTCCATTTCATTCATATATTCTCCCTATAGTATTTCTAATTATCTAAATACACCTGATAATATTTTATAAATTGCTTTTTCATTTTATCAATTCAACATCTGTCACATACATTATTTCACACGAACCATCGCCTGTGTCCTCTCTGGTTAAGCTACTTTTCCAAGGTCCATTTTCAAAGTTTACATTAACCAAATATCCAACGAGCTTAATATGATCGTCAACATCTAATTTTTTTATGTCCTTTAGCACTAAGCTGTCTTTATTTATTAGATGCACATTAGAAGAGTGCTCTGAAACATACGATACACTGACTGGAGAATCACTATCGCAAGTAAAATAATACCATCTTCCTCTTTGCGAATATCTAATATGCTTATCTATTTCTTTCTGATTCAATTCACCCCAAGCTAATGCAACATCATATTTTGCAATTCGAGAAGGATAGTCCGAATATTTCTTTTTACTTTTAATTACAGCTTCTACAGTATATTCTGCTAACAGATCTACTTTAATATCACCGTCTTCATCAGAAATATATACAATCTCTGGGC
>JAAYHV010000191.1 GCA_012744355.1 Clostridiales bacterium | reverse complement strand
TTTTATCAATCAAATCTACAAATAATCCAATAAAAATCATATTAAACACGGTACCAATTCCAGGTATTACACCTAGAAAAACCGATAATATTATTACACAAAGCCCCACAATCTGTGAAACTTGACCCAGAGAAAGAATGGAATGGTTAACGATTCCCATATGTAGAACATCCCACGGACTCATTCCAAGGTCTGAATATAGCGCTAATAGTATCGCTATAGAAAATAAAAAGAAACCAAAAAACAATGAAGGCATTTTAATTAATATTTGTTTCCATATTTTCTGGTTATTTATTGTCATTTGCATCTCTCCTATTTTAGCCTGTAATTAGTGTAACAGTCATTTGACTGAAATATTTTCAAGGTTTTAGAGTTTTATTATCACCGGCAGTGGTTATATGAATTAGTATATTCTCTTATCTTTTAAAAAACCTTCCTAATCCCTTTAAAGTGCTTTCTGCCGTTTTTGTCGGTGATGTTGTTTTTTCTTTTAGTATATTATCTTTTGTGTCTTTAGTATCCATACCTGACATCTTGTTATTTTCACCATTACCACTTGAATCAAAATCATCGAAATTATTAAACAAATCTATTTTACTATCTTTTTTTTCTTCTCCTGGCAATTTTACATTAGCCTGCTTATTAATAATCATTTTATCCTCATCCGAAAGACTTTCCATATATATAAAATATGGGATGCTGCTATTCTTTTCAGATGCAATCATGTGATATTCTTCATCAGTTTGATTTGATTTTTCATGATCAACATTACCAGCAACTATTGTTTTTTGATTTCTTTTCAAAACCTCTAATATTGTTAAATCCGATAGAACTTCTTCCCTGACGATTTCATCAATGGCGTCAATATTATCTGCTAACAAAGTACGCTTGCACCTAGCCATTATGTCTAAAGAGACAGGACCAAGCATATTATTTTTTATAAATTCATTTGCCATTAGATCATCCCAAGTAATTCCCATTACTTCTACCATAGTCTTATGTAATTGCCTCATTCTTTTACGTCTATTATTCATAAGATTAAATCCAATTCTTGCTGTTTTATCATCAGGCCATGCATGTACCGCTCTTTTTCCTTTTTGATATTCTAAGGTAAGTAAAGCCCATGCTGCTCCCAGCCAAACAAAAATCTGACTTCTATTAACTTTTTTGATGGTTTCTATTTTTAATACACTACTTCTATAGGTAATTTCTTCCGGAGTAAGAAAGTCTGCATACTGCTCTGCCGTCTCTTCTGTCATACCACGTACTGCTTCAAAAAGAGGATCCATAGCTTCTAAAAGAGTTTCTGCCACTTCTCTACCATTTACGGCTGTCATTTTTCTAACAAGGCCTTCTTTTTCTATTATAATCTGACCTTCCATAAGATCATCAGTTCTATCAGCAACAGCAAATAGATCATCATAGGCTTTTATCGTTTTTTTACGGTATTTAGTTTCTTTGATAACATCATATCCATATCTATATTGTTCTAAATATTCCCTAATAGTTGGTAAAGGCGGAGGTGCATCATCTTGAGTCAAACTTGCACTATCATACATTTTCTGCACTTCTTCAGCATTAGCCGCTCCTTGAGTTTCATCGTAGTTTTCCATAGTGATTTTATATATTAAATCGCTCATTTGAGTAAATAGCGGTCCTTCTAACATGCTGGTTGAAAAAACTTGTATATTTTCACATTCCTCAGCAAATTTATAAACAGCAGCTTTCCACTCCGATACTTCTTTCTTTAATTCTGGGTCAGTCGTTTTATATTCATCCATTTGGCTTATATATCCATCAACTATAAGCTTTACATTTTTATCCATCTTTACACCTCCTCAACTACAAAATGCTCGTAAGTGTATTTTCCGTTTACATCTTTAGGAGATTCACAGAAACAACAGCCTCGCCTATACTTTTTCAGTTCTCTTTCCCCTATTTGCTTTATTTCCTCTTTATTAGCCTTAAGCTCTTCCCATTGGTCTTCTGTATCAGCTTCTTCTGACTGATTAACATTTGGGTTTGCTATAATCAGTTCTACTTCTTTTACGAATATTTTATAACCTTCGTCAGGAATAAAGAGTAAATTTCGAAATTTATCTTCGGATGAAGCCTCAAAAAAAGGTTTTCCATCAGCTTCCATTTTTCCATAGCCTCCTTGTAGTTTTGCCAAAGCTTTGTTATAGTCTTCTGATCCCTGGATTTCCATCTTCATCTCAAAATATCCTTGGCAAACTTGAACAAAGTTGTCCCTTCTTCTAGAAATCTTTATTTCAATGTCTTGTACTTTCCTGGTGAAATCCATTGTATTGTTATAATCCATTACTACTTTAGGATTATTTTTTATTTCTTCATATCTATTGCTATACAATTTTATTAGTTCTTCCTCTTTATTTTTCTCCGCAGCCCACTTCCTGTTTAGGACATCATCCAAAGCAAAGGCGTCACCTCCGGCCGTATAAAGATGGCTTTTTCGCATCTTAGCCGTTGCTTCATCTCCTGTTTTACAAGTTTTCACGAATTCAGCACACTCTTTAAAGTAATCTGCCTGATGAGGTGCATGACCAGATTTTTCCATTCGTTCTAACATTAGTCTATACAATTCTAAGGATTTTTTCAACTTTTCCATAATTTTCTCCTCTCATTTAATATATAACAAGAATATAGAATAACTATTACATATAAATAAAATGATATATCAACCCTTGTCTCCCAATATTCTCGCGCAACCATAAAGTAAATTTTAAAATATGTTTCCCAATATTAGCTTATGGGCCTTGTTCTTAAGGGTCAGTTCATAATAAGGTTGCAACTCTTTAATAATTACCACTCAACTCTAGTTCTTTTAGCTGATTACTATGTGCCTTAAAATCAGAAAAATAAGGACTTCCTTAAATAACATCCTCTTATTATATCCTTAAGAGAGTGACTCAACATCTGGAAGTCCTTATTTTTCTTTAAAGAATATTTTGGGTTTATTGACTATAATTCATTCAACTTTATTCTTCTTTTTTATTTTACAATTGAAATTTAATGCTTTCGATCATCTTTTTTACATCATCTGAGTTGATGTCTAAGATATCACCACCTACCACTGCAATCGTGCATGGTTTATCCTGTACGATTGTAAAATAGTAATGAGAAACCTCTCCATTTGTAGTACTGTCACATACTATGTATTCATAATCCCCAATAGTTACATCTGTTGGATTTGAATAAATATTCGGGTTGGCTTCTATGTATTTGTCTATATCAAATTTGAGCATATCTGCATCATATGCTTCTTCTTTATTGTATTTATAAGGGCTATCTTCATATACATAAAACCGAAAATTTTCATGAGTTCCTTTTTCTCCTGGTGCTTCTATTAACATATAGTCGCTATTATTTTCCTCGGATCCTTCAGGTTTTACAGTTATAGTTTCATAATAGTCACCAATTTCTGCAACATATCCGTCTACAACAGTAACCTCTATTGCACCATTTGTAGATTTTAAAGCTTCTACTTCAACTTCTGGAACTGCGTCTGTTTCTCCATCACTAGTTTCGCTTTCACCACCACATGCTAGTAGTGCAAATGCCATTACGAACACCATTATTACAAACATTAGTTTTTTCATTTTTTTATCTCCCTTTTTAATATTACAAAGACACAATGTTTTATTCCTTAAGACTCATTTCTGGCCCGCGCTACTTAAACCTCCTTATCCATGGCCACCTTAAAAAACAATATATACAACTTTTAACTTTAAACCTTCAGCTTGTTTCTAGCAACCCGCTTCACAAATTAACTTGACTGGCGCATAATACCCAATATTAATCATAAAAATTAAAACAAGTGTTATAATAAAATCCTTCGTTACCGTTAATTATGCAATCACAATTTGTTAATCTTCTAATACTAAACATACACTAATTTGCAAAGTTTTACAATACAATAAAATCTTTTATTTAAGTCCGCTAAAGAATAATGTCAGTATATATGATGGTAGTGCACCAATTATGATTTGTATCATTTATTTAAGGAGCTACCCCAACGCCTGACCAACTCAAATAAATTTAGGGCTCAATATTGAGCCCTAAATCGCTTGCTTATATCTTAATATTTTGCTTTACTCTTTTCTAGTTACGATAGCCATTCCCATTAATGCCATCATACCTATCAATAAAGCATAACCTGTAGCTCCGCCGTCACCTGTTTTTGGTGATTCAGGTACTTCTTCGTCAACTTCTGGTTCGTCAATTACAGTATTTTCGCCTATTTCCATCTCTTCATCTTCTGCTACTCCAGCATAAATTTGGTATAGTCCACCTTTCAATAATTAGAAATAACTTGATATTTACAACATGTTTTAATACGCTTTATTAAATATATCACAATCAATATAGTTATTCAGCCTTAATTTTCGTTTTATTGACTCCGCTAAACGGCTAAAAAAGATTTAATATCTTAAAAATCTTTATTTATAAGTACCTTGACTGTACTCTATTTCTCAACTTTGGCATCGATGCTTCTGTTGTATATCTTCATTTTTTAACCAAAACGCTTATAATTTTCCCTTTCTTCAAAGGGCATAACTACCTAATTAGCTTCTTTAAGTCAATATATTGTTCTAACATAACTACCACTTTTCTTCTTTTGCAGGATTTTTCCATCTATTCCAAAGGATTCTTTATTTCCCCTACGCAAGCTGAAGTTAAACGCCAAAATAAGCGCGATCGCAACAACAAACACTCTTTTAAACAATCCTTAACAAATCTACATATCCCCTACATATAAAGTTCCTTGAAAGAGATCACAGCTCTCTTACTGGTTTATGTGGTTGTAACCTATTGTAACTTTATCTTCAGCACTATTAAATTTATCAAACGTAAGATACATCTTACCATTAGAATCTGAATACAGCCTTGTCTTTCCGTCACTGTAATATATCCTGGAAACCATACCTCCATAGTTTGTTTCTGAAAGTTTGTTCCACTTATTTACGCTTAGAGTTGGTAGCCCACCTTCTCCAAATACAATATTTCCATTTTCTATAACGAATTCACTTTCCAACATATTTCCTGGAGCTGTTTCCACATTTCCTGAGTACAAATCTAGACGGTTAAATGTATACTTCTCGCCTTTAGGAGATGTATAATAAATGTGATCACCATAAATTATAGGACAATATGAAACAACATCATTTAACTTAACATCTTCACCAGTTTTCAAATCATGCATATGAAGAGATTCTTTATCTGAATCGTCTTGATACAAGACCTTCTCGTTTGGCAAAATATAAGTATAATATATTTCCTTCTTATCTATAACATTTGTTTTGTTTTTACCATCAAGTGACATAGTATATAGGCTGTAATTTTCATCAGTATAATACATTTTATCTCCAACAATCTGCAAATAATCGCATCCACCTTCGTATAAAGTTTCAACCTTACTATTCCCCACCTTTACCTTAATAATTTTTTCATTGTTCAATATGCCATATATGTGCCCGTCCTTTTCAGTAAGATAAGTGGCAAGTGATTGCTTTGCAATTTCTTTTACATCACTCACTTTTGGTTCATCGCCTTTTTTGATTTTACCCATGGAGAATGTGCCTTTTCCGACAAATTCACCTCCAAAATTACCATACAGAGTTTCATCAACCACAATGCACTGGCCAGTTGCCATGAAATTGCTCATTTTAAGAACTTCTTTGTCAGAAAGGTTAATGTCAAAGTTTTCAAAGAACTTAGAAACTTTACCTTGATGTTCAAACTCAAAATTCATAGTACTTTCCAATTCCACACCATCTGCAGTATACGAATCAACAAATTTAATTGTAAGTTTGTTATCTTTAAGCAATGCATCCATAGTTAAAGGCTCTTCTGTAGACTCAGCTGATGTTACTTTAATCACATATTTATCTTTTTCTTCTGTCCACGTTATATTTGCATAGTCTCCAAAAAATATCATCTCACCTGTTCCGTCGCCGTAAGCTGTCAGTTGGATGATTTCATCGGCCTTCATTTCATACATATCTTCAATTTCTTTCTTCTCCATTTTAGTTCCATCTTCTTCTATTTTTATGTCTACGCATTTCCAGCCACCTTCAATAGAAGTTATTTCCAACTCTGTTTTTTTTACTTTTTTCTCAACATCCCCGCCAGAACTGTCACCACAACCTGTTATGCAAAAGCATATTATAAATACCGTTATCACTACCATTAATTTCTTTTTCATAATCTTCTCCTAACTCCTGATTGAAATTATCATAATGAAATAACTTTCAAATTCCGGACAAAATTTAGATGAGTTTTCCGAATTGTACGATTTTAAATGTCTTTGTTTATTATACCATTTTATTCATTTTTCTGAATAAAAATGTTATCATTTTGCATGCTTTTATGTGCAAAAAAGTACGGCGCAATCTAAAGAATAAATCACTATTTTATATAATATTCCGTTTCAAATGCTTCTGCATGACCTGTCACTAAATCTAAATTGTGCCAATCCTCACCATCGTTTATTGTATTTTTTTGGGTATAAAATATGGACAGGCAATCATCTAAATATTATTATATTTGGATGATACCACTTTTGTTAATATCCACAAATTCTAATACCTTAATCTCTTCGTTAATTTCAAGATCTGCGATTCTTCAATCCATATCTTTAATTTTCATCTTTATTTATCGTATCAATATATTAATTAAATGCTGCATTTTCAAAGTTTATAATATTACTATTTTCATCGGTCTGTACAAAATAAACCTCTCCTGCATATATCGGATTACCTAAAATATGTGAAATTTTATCTTCAGAAATACTATAAAGTGAACTCCCCGGCATATCATCTTCATAAAGTGTCATTCGCATAGGATAAGAGTCTTGAGAGTCATATTCATCCGTTGGCGTCCACTGAGCTTCATCTATCCAAATGCTTTGCTTATCTTCGTCTAGTCCCCAAAAAACTGCATAAAACTCACTATCCTTGCGAGGACTAAGCTTTATTTTTTGCCTTGTTACTTTTTCAAATATTACTTCTTCTGGTGCATATTCAAAATTATTAATATCTCCTAGCATGTCCAAGATGCAGTTACCATTCCCCGCGAAGAACCAAGACATTACACGCTTACCATCATAAATTGTTCTATGTTTAAAAAGATACATGCCTCCAGGCCAATCCGAACCCCTCAAATTAATAGAAATCAGATCAGGGACCTCATCAGACTCTACATTGTATCTATCTAACTCTATTTGCCCATTATAATCACCTATTGTTTCATTCGTTTCGCGATTATAAAATATGAAATTTACGCTCTGACAGACGAATCTCACGAATACTCTGGAAATCACTCTCAAAGTATTCATCTGTGAACATGTGACCTTTTTTAAGACGCTCTTTATCCATCGTCCAGCCTTGATTTGTATAGTCCTTAATGATTTCTCCTGCCCATTTGCGGAAGCGTACCGCACGGTCATTATTGACCTTGAAACCAACAGCAATTATCATTTGAAGATTATAATGTTTAGTTTTATACTTTTTACCATCTGCTGCAGTTATAAAGTATTTCTTTATAACTGCTTCTTCCACTAATTCACCATCATCCAATATTTTTTTAATATGTTGCCCTACATTTTGAATCGATACGTCATAAAGTTCTGCCATCATCTTCTGTGTTAACCAAAAGTTTTCATCTTCATAAAGCATCTCGATACTATCTGCATTGTTACCCATAGCTGCAGCATAGGTTAAATACTCCGCTACGGAGCTGTGTATGGTTATTTCATTCTTTTTTTTGGTATAATTTTCTCCTTTACGAGAAAACACATAAATCTGTGAATTGATGGAATTACACTTTTGTCCAATCCTCGCAAAAGCCCATAGAATAAGGCTTTTCAGACTTACTTCCTTGACATCAACACTACCGTCTCAACGTGTTTTGAGATGAGGGGATAGCTGTCAAAAATTATTCGCTTGAATATTCTTATTACATAATCTCTGTGAGGGAAGATATCCACTGAGAGCTTTCGTATGTGGGAACATATCTACTATCCTAGGTTATCTTAGATTATCTGCTACTCTTTGTATTTCCAGCAGTATCCTCCAGCATGTTTCTGAACTCCATTTGCAGCATCCCTAATACTTTTTGAGTTAATGCCAACTTCTTTTACAGCAGAAGCTATAGTATCGAATTCTTTTATTATTGTTCCATCATCAGTCATTTGAATAATCTGTCTTCCACGCCTCTTGCTAGGCTCACTAATCGCATCCTCTTTTTTGTTCGCTTTTAGAAAATCAGATTTTTCCTTAGCTATCCGCTCTGCCTCTTGTTTAGCAAATAATAGCTTAATTGCCTTATCCCTACGAGCCTCTAAAGTACCAACATCGTGCCGTGTTTTACGCATAATTCCTTCATCAAGAATGAGAATTTCATTATCGTAATCCTTAATTTTTCGATAAGCTTTAGCATAAGAATCATATAGCGCAGGAGCATCATAGCCGTTATATCGAGCTTTATCAAAAAGTGCAATAGCTTCATCTACTTTGCCATTTTTCCTAGCAGTTTCTCCACGTTCCCAATATGGATAACCTGCATCAAATCCTTTCTCCCAATTCCCTATATTTCGTATCTTGTTTAATGAAACTCGATTATGCAACACGTTAATAATTACATCTTCTCTAGATATCACTTTTTCAATATTTAGGTTAACTTCAGTCTCATCATATCCACGATTTTTTGCATCGAATAATAACTCTTTCATCGCTGATTTTGAAATAGATTTCAGCATACTAAGGCTTTGCTCTGCTTCTTTTTTAGTATAATTACTAACACTCATATATTCATTCATAGAATTATAACAATCGCTATAAGCACTGAAAATATAATTTGAAAGAGGCGTTAAGTCAAAGGGGCTACGAAAATAGACTCGCACATTTGTTGTACCGCCTTCACTTACAGTACAAGGTTCTATAGGTAAATCAATTCCATTTGTAGCATCTTTTCTAATAATGATGTAATTTCCCTTCTTAGCAAACTTAAACTTTAAGAATGTATAAAGACAAGTTACATCGACATAATTATTACTATTTTTTCGATACCTGATCCAACTGGTGTCACGTCCTTTTTTCTCAATAATATCTTGAATAAAAGCACAAACTTCAAGTTCTTTTATGTCTGGAGTCATCTTTTCTATTTGCTTTTTTTGTTCTTCCAACAACTCCTCAATAATATCTAAAACACCCCAAAGGATCTTTCCACATATATCTGCATCTGATTCCGCTCTATGGGCAGTGTCATTTTTTAATCCGAAATATTCCGCTACAGTCTCTTGCTTATGATTTACAATGCCTTTTATATGTTTTCTAGAGAGACTCAGCGTATCAACATACTTAATTTTTGCATCATACCCAAGCCTAGAAAATGTGTTACTTAAAAATCCAAAATCGAAATTTGCATTGTGTGCACACATAGCGATTTTTCCATCTAGTGCATCTCCCAAAAATTCTACCAACCGGGGGTAAACTTCCTGCTCACTTGGAGCAGAGTTTAGCATTTCATTATTTATATTATTTATAGCCGAAGCTGAGGATGTAATTCTAACTTTTGGATTGACAAGAGTTCCGAATGATTGAATTGGAACTCCTTCTTCAAATAGCACTGCACCAATCTCTACAATTCTATCTGAAGAAGAATTTAGGCCAGTTGTTTCCACATCAAAAGCGATAAAAGTTTTACGAATCTCATCTACATTTGATATGTCCACATCCAATTTTTCAGCAAAAACTTTACCAGTACGAAAGGGACTAGAAACCAGCTGATGATCAACTTGCTTACTAACCTTTCCTTGTTTTTTCTTTAGAAAATCAAATAATCCCACTATTATTTCCTCCCTCACTAATTTTATCCAGACTCGCTTTTTACGATGCCTTTTTCTTATATTCTACCTATTCGCATACCACAAGAAGTGATCTAACTTTCTTCTTCTAAAAGGAATGTGTATATTATTTTCATCAAGTAGTTTTCCAACACATTCGTTAAATGTCTTGTAATCAAAACTTCTTCGCCACGTATCAATCTTATTCGTAGTTAGTCCTTGGATATAGTGCGGAAGAGTATTTTTAACGATGCCATCAAAGATGGAGTAATCATCTCTCCCATACACTTCCACGTTATGATATGTACAGTACTTGGATGCAAATGAGAACATATTAACTGCACCAATGTTCCTTGCGATAATATTTACCAGTTCAGGAGCTCCTTTTGCCAACCGATCATCAAAATTAGGAATCTCCAGAATTACTTTAGCCAAATCATATAAAGACAACCTGCTCTTATATTGAGAAAGATGCGTTGAATTGGTTACATCAATTACCGCAATCTTCATCGCAATAGTATTTAAATCATTATGAAGAGGAAATGCATTCATAACATCATGAATTATTAGACCTTCTTTTCCATAATTAGAGCTTGCACCTACAAATTTATGCTGTTTCTCAATATTCTCTTCTGTTAAAGGTAGGTATTTCTGTTTATGGATTGTTTCCCTTATAGTTTTTTCTTTACTTGAACCAAGCCTAAGAACCTTGTCAATGCACCAATATGTAGTTGCTCCTTTTATAGGGGAAATATCATTCTGGTTAAGATATTCTTTTAATAAACTCAGTTGTTTTCCTTCTGGAATAGTGCCAGATTTCGTTTCTATGATATGAGGTTGTGGTTTGGCAGTACCTTCATTAGCAGCAAATACAGCATACTCAACATCATTTATTGTTATGGTTTTCAATACAAATCACACCTCCTAATTACTTGTTTTTATTTCATCACCATCAGGTAAAATAAATGCCTGCTCAAACCTGACGCCCAGTACATCTGCGATGGCTTTCAATTCATCCAAGGTTACCGTTTCTCGTTTTAATTTTTTGTTGAAATTCTGTGGAGTCTGAACAATACGTCTAGCAAGTTCAGAAACGCTTATATTCATTTGCTTGCACAGTTCTTTAATCATTTCTGCCGTAGTCATACAGCACCTCCAAGTTTACACTAAGAATAGTATAAACCACTTGGTTGATATATACAATAGTCATTAAAATATTATTATAATCAGCAAACAAAAGAAAACCCACAACTCTACTGTAGAGTCATGGACTGTTTACTTCTGGTTTTCATATTTCCATTTCAATGCCAGATTTAAAGGATATGACGAAGTGTTCTTCATAGACTGTAACGCTCTGGATTATCTTTCTTATCCTATGTGTTAGGATAGTTGTCGTAAAGTAAAAACTGAAATCTATCACTTTTTATACGTGATAATAATTCCTACAAGAGAAACTAAAAAAGCAATCGGTGCAAGTCTTACAAAAACAAATTCAAACCCATGCATGATTGTTCCTGCAACCGCTAACTCAGGATCATTGTAATTCCAATCCAAATAAGAACCGTTTATAACTACAAAAGCAGCAAAAGCCATAACAATTAGTGCACATATTGAAATGAGTATCCATCGAATGGCTTTTACTTTTGCACTACTTCTCTTTGCAAGCTGTAGATTAATCACCTCCAGCTTTTCAGAAATAGCCTTTAAGTCATCTGTAGTTGGTTCCGTTACAGGTTCTCCAAGTAATTCACTTACAGTAGTATCCAATTCATCCGCCAATGAAATCAACGTACTGGAGTCTGGAACTGATAAACCGTTCTCCCACTTGGATACGGTCTGCCTTACCACATTCAGTTTGATTGCAAGTTCTTCCTGCGATAGTCCTTTTGATTTTCTAAGATTTTTTATGTTTTCGTTCAACATAGTCTGTGCCTCCTTGTTTTTGATAGCACCATTCTATAGTCAAAAGAGCCGTTGCCACAAGCAATGCATATTAACATCAGCTTATTGATGGGCATTTATGCTAAAATTCCAGTCTATCTCTCTTGGCAATAGTTATCTTGTCTCCACCTAAGCCCGAGACATCAGTACTACCGTCTCAACGTGTTTAGTCCCTGGGAAGTTATCATAACCTTTTAAATAAGTGGGTTCATAGCCATACTGACCGAACTGTTCTAGATTGATAAATAGCGTCTTAGGATTGCAGGATATGTAT
>JAAYHV010000190.1 GCA_012744355.1 Clostridiales bacterium | reverse complement strand
TTATTTTTGGTTAATTTTTATAATATTGCAAACTTAGTACTATTTCCTATATTTTCACTTTTAAATCTGTTTATATATGAGGTTTTGTACTAAACTATTTTTTATTTTACCATTTAATTTAAAAATAATTACACACTTATTACCTATCATACACAGCAATGACACAAAACCATTAGAAAAAGGGCTTGGATCATCAATTAGTCCCATGCCCTTTAGTTCGATTTTTATTTCAATTAATTATACTGTAATTACTACGACGCCTTTATCTACATTGCTGTAATAGCTACGTATATTGCTATTACAACTCCTACGACGGCTTCGCCTGCTAGGCCTCCCGCAGCTATTATATTTCCATTTTCCTTTGCCTTAGGACTTTTACCTAATTTATTAACTGCTAGCCTTATCATTCCTCCGATAAATGCTGTTGCGCTTAGATAAAACGGTAAATATACTCCAAGCCCAAGGGTCATAACAGGGAAATTTACAAAGTAAAGTACTATAGCTACAAACATACCAACTAAAAACGCCGATACGTTAGATATGCCGCCTACCATAGATGCAACTGCTGCTGCTTGAGCCGCCGGAAATTCCTCAGATCCTATGGCATCTCCACCGTAAGCTTTAAATATTACATAAAGAGTTGCTACAGACACTACCGCACCAATGATTCCACCTATTGATTCTGCTATAAACTGTGCCTTTGGATTACTTTTTAGTATATGACCTTCTTTAAAATCGTTCATTACATCGCCAACTAGTCCGCAAGCTACCGCCACTATTGCTGCTACATAAAATGCCTCAATATCTCCAATATGAGTAACAGTTTTTACTGCTATTAATACTAAAATCCCAAATATTTCCATAGGATTTATTCCAGATTGACCTACGCACTGAGATGACATTGAAGTAGCTAGCCAAACTCCTAGTATCGTTATAACGGAAGCTAAAGCTCCTAGATTTAAAACAGTTGCAAATATGAATGCTAAAAGTACCATTACAATCGGTGCCCATCTCATTCCTACTATTGAATCTCCAGATTCTTTACTAAACATAGCTCCAAATATTTCTTTTGATTTAGGAAGTATTCCCTTTAGAAGTATTCCAAGTCCTGTTCCCACCATAAGTCCAATTCCAAGGGACTGTTTAAAGGCTATTGCCTGATCATAATTAAATATACCCATTGACTGAGTACCTATCATTATTCCAAAATCACCTATTACGGCTCCTAAAAACCATATGCTAATTGCTAATGGCCCTATTATATATCCAACAGCTATAAGCATTGGCGATAACCAAATTCCGCCGAGTGATCCATAGGACATCATCTTTTGATTTAATAAAACTGCAGGTATTTTGTGAAACCAATCTCTAACGAGGGCAAATAGTCCAGCTATCGCTAGGCTTGAAAAAAGAAGCTTTGCTTTTGAGCCACCCTCATCACCTACTACAAGTATTTCTGCTGCAGCTTGCCCCATTGGAAAAGCTAAATCCTGAGTCTCAACAAAATACTTACGAATTAATGACGTAAAAATAAGACCCAGTACGGTGCCACCAATTGATACGATAAGTAACATAAGAAAATTTGGTTCTGCGTCAGGTCTTAATATCCAAATACCAGGTATAGTAAATGCCAATCCTCCCGATACCATAGCTCCTGCAGACATCGCTGTATGAGTTACGTTAATCTCGTTTAAATTAGTATTTCCTAGTCCTTTTAAAGTAAACATAGAAATTAGTGCTACAAACATAATTGGCCATGGCAATGAACTTAGCTTCAGTGCTACAAACATAGAGCTCATTGTAATAATGACTGCTCCAATAGCCCCGATAACCATGCCTCTTGCCGTAAGCTGCTTTACTACAGCATTAACGGATTCTTTATTCATTTCTTCCTCTTCCTGGCTTATGCCTCTTTAAGTACCTGTTCTTCTCAAATCAAGTCTTCAAAAAATATAGCACAAAAATTGAATTTTTGCAATAAAAAATCCCGAAATACCGTTAAGAATGTTAATTGACGCCCTATCTGTAGATAAGGTGGGTATCTTATTCAAGCTTTTGTCTTCCCCTCAAGGAGGCCTGACATCCATCTATGAAGCTCAGATTCCCAATAAAAATATGTAGGTTCAATTAAAATGTCTCAACGCATATTCCAGGAACTTCTTTAATTAATCAAGTACATCGCCGTCGCAGTTGGTGTACACTTTTTGTACATCATCATTTTCTTCTAAAACATCTATCATCTTTTTTATCTTAACGATATCATGCTCTTCTGTCGGTTTTGCTTCCACAGATGGCAAGTATTCTATCTCTGCTTCTGCAATTTCATAACCGGCCGCTACAACTGCCTTATATACATCATGGTATACTGCTGGATCAGTTACAATTTCAAAACTGTCCTCATTTAGGAGCATATCTTCAGCTCCACCTTCTAATGCTACCATTAGTACACCATCTTCTTCTACATCATCTTTCTTTTCAATAAGTATGGCGCCTTTTCTAGAAAACATATATGATACGCATCCGGGAGAACCTAAGTTGCCACCGTATTTATCAAATGTAGAACGAATAAATGAAGCTGTTCTATTCTTGTTATCCGTTAAAGTCTCTACAATTATCGCTACTCCTGCAGGTGCATAACCTTCAAATACCAATTCTTCGTAAACTTCACCCGATAGTTCGCCTGTACCTTTTTTTATTGCTCTGTTAATGTTGTCGTTTGGTAAACCGATTGATTTAGCCTTTTCAAGAGCCGTCTTAAGAGCTGAATTATATTCAGGATCTCCTCCAGCTTTTGCTGCTACAGTTATAACCCTCGCATATTTTGTGAACAAAGCTGATCTTTTAGAATCTTGTGCCGCTTTTCTACCTGCAATTGTCCCGTGTCTTCCCAATCAAGACACCTCCTATTCTTATATGTTAGGATTATTATACACTAAAGTCATTACCATTTCAAGGCTATTGCATGTTTTTAAAAGCATTGGCCATCATCAATTTAATTCTATTTAATTGGTTTACGTTGCTAGCTCCTGGGTCATAATCTATAGCTACGATATTAGCATCCTTGTCGTAATTTCTAAGACCTTTTATCATACCTTTGCCAGTAACGTGATTTGGTAAACATGCAAAAGGCTGCAAACAAAGTATGTTTTTTACTCCATTGTCAAGAAGTTCTACCATCTCTCCAGTTAAGAGCCAGCCTTCGCCACACTGGTTACCAACCGATAAAATATTACTTGCTTTTTCAGCAATTTCTTCTATCTTTCCACCTTCTGTAAATCTCTTACTTTTTCTAAGAGCTTTTCTCATTGGCCTCCTATAAAATTCAACTGCCTGTATTCCAAGCCAATTGATAAGCATAGCTTTTTTAGTTCCAGAAAGACTTTTGTAGTTAAACTTTTTACTATACATTCCGTACATGAAGAAATCTAAGAAATCTGGAACTACAGCTTCGCCGCCTTCCTCTTCGATTCTTTCAACTATAAAGTCGTTTGCATTAGGATGATACTTTACAAGAATCTCTCCCACTATTCCAACTTTAGGTTTTTTAATATCTTTTAAAGGAAGTTCATCGTAATCCTTTACTATCTTTTTAATATTAGACCTAAATCTCTTAGGGCTCATATCCATTACATTTTTAACAATCGTTTCGTACCACCCATCATGTATAGCATTAGCTGAGCCTTTTACCTCTTCGTATGGCCTGGTCTTGTATAAACAGCGCATAAATAGGTCGCCGTACAAGACAGCATAAACAAGCCTAATTCCCATCTTCTTAGATATATGAAATCCTGGGTTTGTTTCAAGGCCACCTGCGTTAAATGATATTACAGGTACGTTCTCCATTCCTAAATCTCTAAGCGCTTTTCTAAGAAGGGAAACGTAGTTACTTGCTCTGCAGCCTCCACCAGTCTGAGACATAAAGAGAGCTACTTTATCTAAATCATATTTGCCTGATTTTAAAGCATCAATCATCTGTCCTAGCGTCACTATTGTAGGGTAGCAGGCATCATTGTTTATATATCTTAGTCCCTCTTCCACTGAATTTTTACTAGCAGCAGGAAGAAGCTCCACAGTATAGCCTTCAGCTTCCATAATGGGAACAAAATATTGAAAATGTATTGGAGACATTTGTGGTATTAATAGCGTATAATCTCTTTTCATTCTTTTTGTAAAAATATTTCTTTCAAAGTGAGTGTGAAGATCCTTTGATTTAATGTTGCTATTACCTCTTTCATCTATTGCAGCTTTAAGTGATCTTATTCTAATCTTTGCAGCGCCTAGGTTTGAACCCTCATCTATCTTAAGAACTGTGTAAAGCTTATCATTATCAATTAATATTTCTTCAACTTGATCCGTGGTAACTGCATCAAGTCCACAGCCAAATGAATTAAGCTGAACTAGCTCAACATCATCACGACTACAAACAAATTTTGCCGCCTTATATAGCCTTGAGTGATATACCCATTGGTCAAGTACCCTAATTGGTCTATCTAGATTTGTTTCTCCTATAATAGAATCTTCAGTTAGCACTGCCATATCAAAAGAAGTTATTAAAGTATCTATACCATGGTTTATTTCAGGGTCAATATGATAAGGTCTTCCGGAAAGCACTATCGCTTTTTTATTGTTCTTTTCGATGTATTCTAAAACTTCCTTACCTTTATTTTGAAGGTCAGTTTTAAATTCTTTATATTCATTTCTTGCATCTTTTATAGCTTCTTTTATTTCTTTTTTAGTTATGTTTTGATTAAACAGCGTATAATTCTTAGCGTTTACATCGTAGCCGTAAGATTGACTCACCTTGTTAATGCCTTCAATATCAATTTCTCTTTTCCCGTTAAAAAACTTGTATAGCTCATCTACCATCTTTTCGTCATTATCAAATGGTAAAAAGGGATGATAATATTCGACTTTATTATTTTTAATTAGTTCCATCATGTTCTTATCAACTACTTCAGGATAAGTTGCAACTATTGGGCAGTTATAGTGGTTAGGCGCACTTATATCTTCCCTAGTTTCATAATTGATACAAGGATAAAATATTCTTTCTATGCCCTGCTCCACAAGCCACTTTATATGACCATGAACTATTTTTGCAGGATAACAAGCAGTGTCAGAAGGTATACTTTCCATTCCCAGCTCATATATGGTTTTACTGCTGTTTGGGCTTAGCACAACCTTAAATCCAAGCTTAGTAAAGAACTTATGCCAAAACGGATAATTTTCAAACATATTTAATACTCGTGGAATGCCTATTTGGCCTCTTACTGCCTTCTCATCTGTCAGGCTCTCTCTATCAAATAGTTTTTTGTATTTATACTCGTAAAGATTTGGAACATCTTCATTAGATCGTTCTTTCCCAGCTCCTATTTCGCATCTATTTCCAGACACATATCTGCTACCGTCTGTAAACTTTGATATGGTTAATATGCAATTGTTTTCGCATCCTTTACATCTTCTGTTGCTTGTAACGACCCTGAAATCATCAAGTTCGCTTAAAGAAAGTACGTCTGATCTTTCGCCTAATTTATATTCGTTTCTACCTATAATAGCAGCTCCGTAAGCACCCATGATGCCAGATATGTCTGGCCTTATTACGTCTTTGCCAAGTATGTTTTCTATACTCCTTAATACAGCTTCATTTAAAAAAGTACCGCCTTGCACTACTACTTTTTCTCCCGTTTCTTCAGGATTTCTAAGCTTAATTACTTTGTATAAAGCGTTTTTAATAACGGAATAAGAAAGCCCAGCAGAAATGTCTCCTATGGTAGCTCCTTCTTTTTGCGACTGCTTAACCTTAGAGTTCATAAATACAGTGCACCTAGTACCTAAATCTACGGGGTTTTTAGCTTTTAAAGCTTCCTCTGCAAATTCGGCTGGTTCCATATTTACTGATTTAGCATATGTTGCAATAAAAGAACCACAACCTGAAGAACATGCTTCGTTAAGCATTATGTTATATATGGCTCCATTTTTTACTTCTATACACTTCATATCCTGACCACCAATGTCTAATATGAAGTTAACGCCAGGTAAAAACTCCTCAGCTGCCTTGTAGTGGGCCATGGTTTCTATCTCGCCTTTATCAACTTTGTATGCTGTCTTTACTAGGCTTTCGCCGTATCCTGTAACTACAGATTTACCAATGTATGCTTTGTCTGGCATCTTGCTATATAGCTCTGTTAATATCTTTTTAACTATTCCTAGAGGATCTCCCTCATTACCAGAGTAGTATTCAAATAACAGGCTTTTATTCTCATCAATTAGTGCTGCTTTAGTAGTAGTTGAACCTGCATCTATTCCTAAAAATACGGGTCCTTGTGCCTCACTTAACTTAGCTCTTTTTATCTTAGCTTTATCGTGTCTTTCTTTAAACTTCCTATATTCTTCTTCGTCACTAAATAATGGATCAAGATATTTAGAAACAGCCAGAAGGCTTCTGTCAGTATTTTTAACTGTATTAATTAATGCTTCCAGTTTTTTTGTCTCTAAATTTTCAGATAAAAAAGCTGCTCCTATAGCAACAAAGTACTTTGCGTTATCGGGAAATATGACTTCATCATCAGTTAACTTAAGTGTTTCAACAAATCTTTTTCTAAGTTCAGAAAGAAAAGTAAGAGGTCCTCCTAAAAATGCAACTTTGCCTTTAATGGTATGACCACAAGCTAAACCAGATATCGTCTGATTTACTACTGCCTGAAATATTGATACGGCTAAGTCCTCGTGAGCTGCCCCATCGTTTATAAGTGGCTGTATATCAGTTTTAGCAAAAACTCCACATCTTGCAGCTATAGGATATATTATAGAATAATTCTTAGCAGCTTCGTTTAGGCCTTTAGCATCTGTGTTTAGGAGTACTGCCATTTGGTCAATAAAAGCGCCGGTACCGCCTGCGCATGTACCGTTCATTCTTTGCTCTATAGTCGCTCCATAAAAAGTTATCTTGGCATCTTCTCCGCCTAGTTCAATTACAATTTCAGTTTCCGGAATAATTCTCTGCACCGCCTCGCTGCATGCAATTACTTCCTGTTCAAATTTAAGTTCTAACAGTTCAGCTAAAGAAAGTCCTCCTGAGCCTGTTATAACAGCAGTCACATCAACATTCCCAAGTTCTTTGTATAAATCGTTAAGAAGCTCAGTAACCTTATTAAACACATTAGACATATGTCTTTCATAACTAGAGTATACTATTTTATCTTTTTCATCTAATAAGACTAACTTAACAGTTGTAGAGCCTACGTCAATACCTAATCTCATATGTTTCTCCTAATCACTCCAATATTTTTATTTCTTTTTTATATACTACATAAAGAGATATACCATAAAAGATTACCCCAAATATTTCACCTATAGGAAATGCCCACCAAACATATTTGATTCCTGAATAGCGAAGGATTAAATATACAACAGGCAATATTCCAATTATTTGCCTTATAAATGATCCAACTAAAACCAAGAACCCACGGCCAACGGCCTGATATAAAGATGAAGTTATAATTCCAAATGTTGCAGGTATAAAGCATATACTTATAGTTCTAAGAGCGCTCACACCTATTTCCATCATTTCACCTTCTGCATTAAACATTGCAAGCAGTTTATGTGGCATCAGCTGGAAAAGTAACATTCCAATTATCATTATTATACCTGCATAAATGTATGAATACTTTAGCGCTGAAATGATCCTCTCTTTGTTTCTGGCTCCATAATTAAATCCCATAATAGGCATGGCTCCCTGTCTTATACCAAAAACAGGCATGAAGATGAATCTTTCAAGTCTTGCATAAACACCTAAAACTGCAACAGCAGATGAGGAATATGCAGATAACAGTAAGTTTAAAATCATTATCATAACAGATGATAGCGCTTGCGTTACTATGGCTGGAAGGCCAACAGCATAAATATCTTTTATTATTTTAAAATCTGGCCTGTAATTTTTAAGATTGATATTTACTAGATGTTCTTTTTTAACTATTATATATAAAGCATATGACACTGCTAAAAACTGAGCTATTATAGTTGCAATAGCAGCACCTTTTACTCCAAGAGCTGGTGCTCCAAAATAACCAAAGATTAGTATTGGATCTAGGATTATATTGCTTCCTGCACCAATTAGCATTGATATCATAGGGTGTATCATGTCGCCCGTTGCTTGCAATATTTTCTCAAATCCCATGGCAGATAATACGAATACTGAACCTAAAGTTACTATTTTTAGGTATCCGATACCATTTTCCAGTACATAAGGATCCGTGGTATATTGACTTACGAAAGTTTTTGCAATGAAAAGTCCAAATACAAGGAAAAATAAATAGTTTGCAAGTTCTATATATATTCCTGCATTTGCTGCATTATCAGCAGCTATTTGATTTCTTTCGCCTAGCTTTCTTGCTATAACTGAATTTACTCCAACTCCGCTACCAACCCCAAGGGCGACTAACATAAGCTGAACAGGTAATGCAATAGTTACAGCAACCAGTGCTCCTTCTCCTAGATACGAAACAAAGATGCTGTCTACTATAGCGTATACTGCATTTATCATCATTGAAAGCATTGCTGGCCATGACATTCCCAGTATTAATTTTTTTATTGGGGCCGTCCCCATCTTGTTTTCTGTCATTTATTCTCCAAATAAATATATTGGGCAAACCTATAAGCCGGGTTTTGTATTTGACAATCATCCATCTCGAACTACCATTGCTGATAGCCTCTAGCGACATACCTTTTGGGCTGTAACGGGTAGCTACATCATTGCCCTACTTTGTCTTGCTCCGGATGGGGTTTACACGGCCGCAGTGTCTCCACTACGCCGGTGAGCTCTTACCTCACCATTTCAACCTTGCCACGCGCCATGAGGCCGTTCGGCGGTATGTTTCTGTTGCACTTTCCCTATAGTTACCTACGCCAGACGTTATCTGGCATCCTTACCCTATGGAGCCCGGACTTTCCTCATACAGAAAAATCTGCACGCGATTGTCTGGTTTGCCCAATGTTTTATTATAACATAAATTTCTTAATTTTCAATATATTTATATGGATCTGCGTTCTCAATAAACTCATAAATCGGTATGTATTCACCAATTAAATCAAGTTCATTCATTAGAAGCTCAAAAAAGTTCTCAATAAAGAATTTCTCTGTCCCATAATGGCCTAAATCAAGAAGATTAAAGTTTTCTATCTTTCCGCGCATTGCATCGTGATATTTAATATCACCAGTTATGTATACGTCACATTTATTTTCTATTGCATCGCCTATAAATTCTGCTCCAGATCCCGTACATATTCCAATTTTTCTAACAAGACTACCTGGATCTCCCGTATAGCTAATTGCATTCTTAGGAATTTCAAGTTCTTCCGCGCAGTATTTTATTAAGCCCAAAAAACTTATCTCGGAGTTTAAATCTCCCATTACGCAGTAATCGTTAAATTTTTTCATATTTTTTAGATTTAACATGTTTCCAAGATAATAGTTGTTACCTTTTTCAACTTTGTCAAAAGGCGTGTGAATTGAATAAAGTGATATATCATTTTTTATTAGCTGACTTACAAGCATTCCAGTTCCTGTTTCCGTGTCTATAGAATTGACTCCACCAAAAATAAGGGGATGGTGAGTGACAATTAAATTAACCTTCTTAAAAATAGCTTCTTCGATTACTTCTTTAGTAATATCTAATGCTATTAATATTCCCGTTATATCCTTATCTTCTGTTACTACTTGGAAACCGCTGTTATCCCAATCCTCTTGGATGCCAATGGGCGCTATTTTGTCTGCTAAAAGCGTGAATTCTCTAATCTTCATTATTTCACCTTATTCATAAACTCTGTTAAATAATTTAACCTATATTTATAATCATTGATAGTTTCAGACTTGTCATCTGAGCTAAGCAATAAATTACTGAGCACTTGTTTGGTGTTTCTGATATTTCGCTCTAAAAACTCTAGCAAAAGTTCTTTATCATTCTCTGCTAATGTTACTGGAGCTAAAAGCTCAACTGATTCTTCGTTTAATTCTGAAATATCTAATATTGGCATCCCAGATTCTACTATAAGTATTTCCGGAATATGTCTACTCTCTCTAACAAGTATGTCTGATGCTATATTAAATCCATTATTAAAAAGCCAATATCTAAGCTCACCTGCGTGATTTCTAGGCTGAAGTATAAACTTTTCAAATGACCTCGTCTTCTGAATGTTATACGACATAATTTCTCTAATAAGTCTACCGCCCATTCCAGCTATTATCACATCATTAACTTCAGCATAGTCAAGCGCTTGTAGGCCGTCTCCAAGCCTAAAATCAATTATTCCATCATAGTCATCTTTTACTTGGCTAAGTATATTTTTTCTGCCCTTTTTTAAAGAATCATTACTTATATCAGCTAATATTACGTAAGGCGATTTGCCTGTTTCTACGAGCTTAATAGGAACGAAACCATGGTCAGTTCCAATATCTGCCACAGTTTCTCCTTCTCTTATCGCATTATAGATGACATCTAATCTGTCACTTAATTTCATTTTTTACTCCAAATAGTCCTTAAGCTTTTTACTTCTACTAGGATGCCTTAATTTTCTAAGAGCTTTAGCCTCAATCTGGCGTATTCTTTCTCTTGTTACGTCAAACTCTTTTCCAACTTCTTCCAAAGTTCTAGGTCTTCCGTCTTCAAGGCCAAATCTTAAGGTTAAAACCTTTTTTTCTCTTTCAGTAAGCGTATCTAAAACCTCTACAAGCTGCTCTTTTAGCATTGAAAAAGCTGCAGCATCAGCAGGCGCTGGTACATCGTCATCTGGAATAAAATCACCAAGATGGCTATCCTCTTCCTCTCCTATTGGAGTTTCAAGCGAAACAGGGTCTTGTGAAATCTTTTGAATTTCTCTTACCTTTTCAACAGTAATTCCCATTTCCTTAGCAATTTCTTCTGCGCTAGGCTCTCTGCCGTATTCCTGAAGTAGCTGCCTTGAAACGCGGATTAATTTGTTGATTGTCTCCACCATGTGAACTGGAATTCTGATAGTTCTTGCTTGGTCTGCAATAGATCTTGTTATTGCTTGCCTAATCCACCAAGTCGCATAAGTTGAAAACTTATATCCTTTTGTGTAGTCGAATTTATCAACAGCTTTAATAAGCCCTAAGTTACCCTCTTGAATCAGATCAAGGAAAAGCATTCCTCTACCTACGTATCTTTTTGCTATACTAACTACAAGTCTTAGGTTGCACTCACAAAGTCTGCTCTTTGCTTCCTCATCGCCGTTTTCCATCCTTATAGCCAGTGCTCTTTCTTCTTCTCCAGTAAGCAGTGCCACCTTGCCAATTTCCTTAAGGTACATCCTAACAGGGTCGTCTATAGCCATTCCCTTTGGTACAGCATTATCCGGTTTTTTCTTTTCTTTGCCTTCTAAATCGGCTAGCTCACTTGCGTGAGGTTCTCTTGCCTCGACTACATCGATGGATTTTGCCGCAAGAATTGCATAAGCCTCTTCGATTTCGTTTTTATCTAACTCTAGTTCAGATAGATATAAACTGATTTCAGTAAATGTAAGCTCATTGTTCTTCTTCTTAGCATCCGACTCTAAATCAGCCAGATATCTGTTTCTCATTTTAAGGGTCTTTTTATGTTTTTCGTCTATCGTAGCTTCATCTATTACAACGTCTTTTTTCATGCTCTAATTTCTCCTAAACTTTCTTACTTCTTTGCTAACTTCCATTAATTCTCTCGTTAATTCATCGACTTTCTTTTCGTTATCGTCTTCTTCTGCTACAGCGATTAAGTCAACAAGATCGGCTTCCCGCTTTTTATATTTAGCATATTTATGGCTGTCTATACATTGATTGAAGAAATCATCTTCATCTGAACCAATTATTAGCTGCTCGTATATATATCTTAATGCTAATTCTTGGTCTAATTCAAAGGCTTTAATAAATTCCTCAAAATCTATTACAGTTTCACCTTTGTACTTATCGTTTATAACCTCTATAACCCTATCTCCTAATGAAGACTCGAATCTAAAGTCCTCTTCTGCTATCCTACTTACATAATATGGATTTGATATCATTATTCTTATGAGATTCTTTTCCACATTTGATATGTCAGATTCTTGTAACTTAACCTGCTCCTGTACTGCTGTGGGCTTTCTCTTTAGCTCATCGCCGCTTATTTCCAAACTAATTGCTTGGGATGATATCCTTAAATCCTCAGAAAGTTTATTTATATATATGTCTTTTTCAACTGGGCTCATTTTATTAAATATAGGAATGGTACTTCTTATGTATTCTAGCACCTTCATTTTATCAGTTAAGTCATACTTTTTCTTATTGTTATCGAGCATGAACTCAGAACTGGGTATTGCGTTTTTTACAAGTTTTTCAAATGCATCCTTGCCATTTTTTCTTACATAATCATCGGGATCTTTTTCGCCAGGCACATTTAACACTTTTGCCCTTCCTCCAGATCCCCTTATTACATCTATACCCCGATATGCAGCATTTACACCTGCATTATCAGAATCATATGATAAAACTATATTTTTAGTATATCTTTGTATAAGTCTACTTTGATTTTCTGTTAAAGCAGTACCTAGAGACGCTACAACATTTTTTATGCCATTTTGATAAAGTGATATTAAATCCATGTATCCTTCTACAATTATGGCATTATCAGCATCACCAATATCTCCCTTTGTAAAGTTTAAACCGTACAGATTATTTTTCTTTTTAAATACAGAACTTTCAGCTGAATTAAGATATTTAGGCATGCTATCATCTAAAATTCTTCCTCCAAAGCCAATAACCTTACCCATGGTGTTAAATATAGGAAACATCACCCTATTTCTATATTTATCAAAATATCTATCGCCTTTATTAGATATAAGGCCCAGGGCCATCATCTCTTTATCACTTACTTTTGATTCGTTTAAAAAGTCTCTTAAAGTATTCCACTCAGTGTCTGCATACCCTACTCCAAATTTCTTAAGGATTTCATCAGTTAATCCCCTCTTTTTCATATAAGTATATCCTGGGTTTTTTCCTTTAGTAAAGGCATCATAAAAAAATCTTGCAGCCAATTTATTTATTTCATAATACCTATCTAGGTTTTCATCATTTTTGAAATTGTAATTAGTAAGCCGAACGTTATATTCTTCTGCTAGTTTTTCTATGGTCTCCTGAAATGTTAAAGTATAATACTTCATCACAAACTCTATAGCATCACCTTTAACGCCGCACCCAAAGCAAGTGAATATCTGCTTGGCTTCAGACACAATAAAAGAAGGCGTTTTTTCGTTATGGAACGGACAAACACCTTTGAAATTGCTTCCAGTTTTAGTAAGAGGTACTACTCTGCCTATAACATCTACAATGTTAATTCTTGATTTTAATTCATCAATCACATTGTTATTAAAACCCATGTCTACCCCCTGTTCATTCTCTCTAATGTATTATTCAACAGAAAACATCAATTTCCTTTATTTATATTAATTTACTTCCAAGCTTTAGGAACAAACAGCTCAGTATACTCTGATAATGCATATCTATCAGTCATTCCTGCGATATAATCCTTAACAGCCACGTTTATACCTTCTGTTTTTACTATTTCATGATAAATCTTCGGCATCTTTTCTGGATTCTCTATGTAGTAGTTGTATAGCGATGTTATAACTACCTCGACTTTGTTTAAATCCTCAGCCTTTTTTACTCTTTCACTAGTATAAACTTTATTAAACATGAAATTTCTCATCTCATTTAATGCAGCTCCTTTAGCTTCATCTAATGTTATATAGTCTTTTCCTTCGCTGTTATTTACAAGGCTCTCAATTAGGTTATTGATTCTTTTGCTGTGCGAACCGCCTAATATTTTAAGAGGCTCCTTGGGAAAATCTTCTGCTGCTATTACTCCGCTTCTGATAGCGTCGTCCATATCATGATTTACATATGCAATTCTGTCGCTTAATTTTACAATCTGACCCTCTAAAGTTATGGGTGAAACGTTTCCTGTATGATTAAGTATTCCATCTTTTACTTCAAAAGTTAAATTCATACCTCTTTTATCTTTACCTGTTTCAAGCATTTCAACTACTCTTAAGCTCTGGACATTATGCTTAAATCCTCCAGGATGTATGCTGTTTAATACGATTTCACCATTGTGACCAAAGGGAGTATGGCCTAGGTCATGGCCTAGAGCTATGGCTTCAGTTAAATCCTCATTATAGTTAAGGATTCTAGCTATTGTTCTTGCCACCTGTGATACCTCTAGTGTATGAGTTAGCCTAGTTCTATAGTGATCACCTTCTGGTGATAAGAAAACCTGCGTTTTATGCTTTAATCTTCTAAGCGCCTTAGAGTGGATTATTCTATCTCTATCACGTACAAATTCAGTCCTGTACTCGCACTTTTCTTCAGGAAAGGCTCTTCCTCTAGTATTAACTGCCTTCATGGCTCTTTCATCTAATATTTCAATTTCTCTATTTTCTATATCAACTCTTTTAAGCATTTTATACTCCTGTGTGTCCAAAGCCTCCAGCGCCTCTTTTAGTATCGCTTAGCTCTTCTACTACTTGAATTTCAGCTCTTTCGTGTTTTGCAATTACAAGCTGCGCTATCCTGTCTCCGCTTTTTATTTCATAGTCTTTGCTTCCAAAATTTATAACTGGTATCTTAAGCTCTCCTCTGTAATCAGAATCGATTGTTCCTATGCTGTTTACTAAACCTATTCCTTTTTTTATAGCAAGGCCTGATCTAGCTCTTACCTGCCCTTCGTATCCTAAAGGAAGCTCAATAAATATCCCTGTAGAAACGAGCATTCTTTCCATAGGTTTTAAAACTATCGGCTCTTTTATATATGCTTTTAAGTCCATACCAGCAGATCCCATAGTTTCGTATTTAGGAATAAGTCCGCTTTTACTAACAACTTTAAGTTTCATATTACTTTCCCCTTACTACTGCCAGTGAATAATCCGAAATATTATAAATATTTTTGCTAACGTTTATGATGTCCTCATGACTCACCTTGTTTAGCTTTTCTATGAGTTCATTTTGCTCAGGCACTCTTCCACACTGGAGATTGCTTCTGCCGTTAACTATCATTCTGCCTTGCACAGTTTCTAAACTAAACATATAGTTTGATTTTAACTGCTCTCTAGCTGATTCTATTTCCTTTTTAGTGATCTCTCCTGTTTTTAGTTTGTCTAATTCTTCTTTAATTCCCTCTAAAGCATCATCAATTTTATCTTTGCCAACCCCTGCATATATCTTAAAGTATCCATTTCCCTTATAATATGATGCTGTTGAAAATACGGAATATGCTAGGCCTCTTTTTTCTCTAATGTTTTGAAAAAGTCTAGATGACATCGATCCTCCTAATAAATTGCTAAGTATGGCAAGGGCGTAATGCGCTTCAGACTCTACTGATAAACCAACCTTTGCAAGGCATATGTGGGCCTGCTTTATATCCTTTTCGAGATATTTAGTCTTAGGCTCATATGCGTAAATTCTGTCTTCTGGCTCTTCTTTAGTATCTAAGAGGTCATTAAATTTACTATTAAAGTAATCAATTACGGCTTCTTCATCAAAAGACCCTGCTACTGAAACAAATACTGAATCCTTAGTATACTGATTGGCATAATAGCTTCTTATAGTTTCTGGCGTAATTGAATTTACTGTTTCTTCAGTACCTAAAACGCTGTTTCCAAGATTAGAGTCTCCGAAGACAAATTCATCTGTTACATCTAGTATAAGGTCAGTTGGATCGTCAAAGCACATTTTAATTTCTTCGCATATAACTTTTTTTTCTCTTTCCATTTCCTCTTCATCAAACAGAGGATTCTCAATCATGTCAACTAGCACATCTGCGCACTTAAATAAATTGGTATTTAAGCACTTTATATAAAAGCAAGTGCCTTCTTTTCCTGTGAAAGCGTTCATCTGTCCGCCTAGACTATCCACTTCTGACGCTATGTCCATGGATGTTCTGTTACTAGTTCCCTTAAATAGCATGTGCTCAATATAGTGGGATATCCCATTGATTCCCTTTGTTTCGTTAATAGCTCCTGTTTTTGACCAAATTCCAATGGATACAGATGACACAGATTCAAATTTATCCATAATTAAATCAATTCCCGATTTTAGCTTAATTCTTTTTATCATTTTCTCCCCCAATATTTCTCTAAAAATTCCTGATCTTCTACTTCAAGGTCCTTCATGCCCGATAGCCCTTCCATATGATGCCTAAGCTCGTGCCGAATAACCTCTCTTATCTTATCCGTAATGTATGCTGTGCTTTGAAATTCGAACATTTTAACAAATGAACCATAAAATACTAAGATAGTTTTTCCAGAATAGTCTTTGACGTATTCACCTAGTATATATAGGTCATCTCTTTTTCTCTCAGGGTGAAGCAGTTCTTCTTCTCTGATGATAATTCCTCCATTTAATTCCTTAAAAAGTATATCTGGTATCTCATCAATTATTTCCCCGGCTATTTCTATGAATTCATCTATGGTTATCATAATTCATCCTCAAACTCTCTTATGATACAGTTGATAGTATGGTTCCTGTTTTCTACGTATGCTGATTTCGGCTGCGTGCTTCTTCTTTCTTCAGACCAGTAACACTTTTCATGCTCCATCTGTATTTCTTTTATCGTCATACCTTTACTCTTTGAGCCTAGTATCATTTTTTTTTCTCTTTCAGACTCTTCTATAAATATTTCAAAGTATTTCTCAATATAGTATGGCGGTATCATGCCAAAGTGAGGAGATATTAATTGTTTAGGCTTATACTCCCTGCATTTTATGACCGATTCTATAGCATCATTGTAACTTTTTAATATGGCTGAATGAATATCACCTTTACATCTAAGTACCCCAGTACTCTCTGAACAAAACATTATGCTCTCTGGTTCAAGAACAAAGGTCAAGCTGCAGTCAGTATGGCCTTTAGTTTCAAGGACCTTCATATATGAACTACCTAGGCTTATTTCATCTCCGTTAATAACTACTTCATCTATTTTAAAGTTATCGTTCCTAATTTCAACTTCTGTGTCCACAAAATTATCTCTGGCTTTTTCTCCTAGTGTTTTCATTAAATCTCTAGCGCCTTGGCTTGCAAATACTTTTTTAGCTTTCTTAGAGCCATATATTACTGCATCTGGCCACTGGTCTATAACGTAGGGCATAGCTCCTATATGGTCGTAGTGAGTATGAGATATGAAGATTTTATCTACCTTGTCTCTACCTCTTGCTTTTAGCTCCATTTTAATATTTTCGATAAAGTTTTCCGCGCAATAAGCCATCCCTGTATCATAAAGGGATGTATATTTATCAGTAAAAATAAGAATGGCTTCTCCCCCCATTCCCGCAGTAACTCTTTTTAGATTTTCAGGATATTTAAATCTATCATGATTGTCAAAATCTTTGTATATGTTTGCTCTGTTTCTCAGATCTTTCATTTCTTATTTCCTTTATCACGATTATAAAATTGATTGTCATCATTATTATTATTATAAAGCCTAAGTATCCTTCTATAGGAAACATGTATGCAACTATATTCTTAAAGCCTAAAAGGCCCAATAAAAAGCCTATCCAAGCAGATATAATTATATATATTTTCTTTTTAGGCCCGTTTTTTAATTTGGTTGTAAAGCCGTAGAAATTGCTAGTAGCTGACGCATATATTGATAGCATCAATGCCGATGCATATGCAAAATGGACTGGTTTAGAAAGTTTAGCAGAGTATCCTAGCATTGGAAGATCAAGGGCCTGAGAATAGTGCATGTCCTTTTGAAGCACCATTACAAGCAAAAATGCTAAAACAGCTAGCATTAATCCTCCTAAAATGCTTCCACCTATTGCGTGTTTATGATTCTTTGCGTTAATTGAAGCAGTTGCAACTATTGGTATCATAGATAATATGTTATATGATATGTATAAAAGCGCAGCAATTGCAAAATTGGGTGCTATAGGGCTTGGCAAAATGGGATCGTCACAACCCATGTCACTCATATCCTTAAATATGACCATTAAGCAAACTAAAATAACTACTGCAAACATCACCGGCATAATATATCTAAAAACGTTAGATACTCTTTCAAATTCGCCGAGAACAGTTATTAGTACCAAAATTACTATAACCACTCCACCAAATATTTTATTTATACCTAATTCCTGCCTTACAAGAGAGCCACCTGCTGCGCTCATAGTTATCATTACAGTAAATAATATAATCGCCATAAAGTTACCTACAAAATTTACAAGTATTTTATTGCCACCGGGAACTATAACTCTTCCCATATCATTCGTATTAAAATGAATTGCATTTATGCTAGTCATTACTCCCATTGTTATAAACAAAATACCAACAAAGAAAACGCCCCACTTAGCGTTTTCGTCAAATACACCAAAGAATTGCCAAATTTCTCTGCCTGATGCAAATCCTGCTCCCATTATAGCTGAGGTATACATTATCGCTACGCCAAAGAAGGTAAGACTAACCTTACCAGTTTTAGAATTCTTCATCTTCTTCTATTTCTTCTGTATCTTCAAAGTTTACCGCATATTCATCGATCTCATATTCTAAAGCTTCACTAAAGTCAAACCTATCTTTGCTGCCGCTTAAACTATTAAACCTACAGTTTGTAAGAGCATCTCTTACATTTAGCATAGTGTCGCCTTTTTTTACTTTATCTTCAAAAACAAACCATTCTCTAAATTTAACTATTTCTTCGCTTAGTCTGTCATATGTTAAAGCATTGCCTCCGTTATCACATATACCCATGAAAGCCATCTTCATCATTTCCATCAGCGCGCTTAATTCCGATTCTTCATCAGGTACGGATTCTGTTATATCTTCAAAATACGTTTCGAACAGCCCTTTGACTACTTTAATATCGGATTCTTCTATTAATACAAATATTGCATCGGCATCTATATATTCGTCGCATTCTAATAGATCCGACATATTTTCAAAATATTCAAATTCAATTCCGCTTTCAATGTTAAGCATTTCATAAAGTTTGTCTTTGTTCATTATTACCACCCATCATATTTATTATATGTTATAATATCATTATTAATATTAAGATATTATACTACATTAAGACAAAAATTACCACCTTGGAGGATAAAATGGCTATAAAGAAGCGAAGCGAAATAGACGATAGATTTAAATGGAATATAGAGGATATGTACAGTGAAAATGACCTTTGGAACGATGATATTGAGGAAGTTCTAAATCTCACTGAAGAGTTTGTAAAACTTGCTGGGCAAATAACTAGTTCTGCAGATAATCTATATAAGGCAATAAATCAGCATGATAATATTTGGCAAAAACTTGAAAAAGCTTTTGTCTTTTCACATATGAAATTAGACGAGGACAATACTTCTACTCTGTATCAAGGAATGAACAGCAAATGCGAGTCAGTTATCGCTAAAGTATCTGCTTCAATGTCCTTCTACGCACCTGAAATTTTATCTGAGTCCAAAGATACAATTGATAAATATATTAAGGAAAATGAGAAATTAACTGTATATACTTTCTATTTAGATTCTGTTTTTAGGGAAAAAGCTCATGTTCTTTCAGAGCCCGAAGAAAACATATTAGCTCAGCTAAGCGAAGTAACTAGAGCTTCATCAGAAACCTTTAAAATGCTAAACAATGCTGATATGAAATTCGATGATGTTGACGGCGAGACTTTAACCCATGGTAATTACATAAATTTTATGGAATCAGACGATAGAAACATAAGAAAAACAGCTTACGAAAATGTATATAAAAAGTATTTGAGCCAAATAAATACAATAGCTACAACATACAGCTACAGCGTTAAAACAGACGTAATATCTGCAAGACTTAGAAATTACAAGTCTTCTTTAGGCGCTGCTTTGTACGGTGATAACATCCCTGAAGATGTCTACACTAATTTAATAGATGCAGTTCATGAACATTTAGGATCTATGCATGAGTACTCTCAGCTTAGAAAAGATAAATTAAAATTAGAAAAATTAAAAATGTATGACGTATACGTTCCCATCTGTAAAAGCGACGAAAGAAAATATTCATTTGATGAGGCTACTGAAATTATAAAAAAAGCGCTAGCTCCATTAGGTGAAGAATATATAAATATTTTAAGCCATGGATTAAAATCCGGCTGGGTTGATGTCTTTGAAAACGAAGGAAAAACATCAGGCGCATATAGCTTCGGATCATACGACAGTATGCCTTATGTGATGATGAACTTTAATGGAAATTTAAAGGATGTATTTACACTAGTTCACGAATGCGGTCACTCAATGCATTCATATTATACAAGGCACAATCAACCCTTTATATACGGAAGCCACTCGATATTTACAGCTGAAGTTGCATCTACTGTAAATGAAGCTCTACTTATTCATTACCTTCTTGAAAATGAAGAAGATATTAATATGAGAAAGTATTTGATTAATTTTCATATTGAAGAGTTTAGAACTACCTTGTTTAGACAAACTATGTTCGCTGAGTTTGAAAAACTAACTCATGAAACAGTGGAAAATGGCGGAGTTTTAACACCTAAATTTTTATCTAGTGAATACGAAAAGCTAAACCAGCTATATTTCGGAAGCGCTTTATCTGGTGATGAATATATTAAATATGAATGGTCAAGAATCCCTCATTTTTACAGAGCCTACTATGTTTATCAGTATGCTACGGGCTACTCTGCAGCTACTGCTATTTCTAACAAAATCTTAACAGGAAAAGATAAAGACAGACTAGCTTATTTGGAATTTTTAAAAACCGGAGCGAGTGATTTCCCTGTAGAACTTCTAAAAATTGCAGGAGTTGATATGAGCAAAAAAGAATCCATAAGCGACGCCCTGTCAACTTTTGATAATTTAGTATCGGAATTAAGGAGTATTTTATGAGAACTAAAGTATTCATACATACAAACGAAAGTAAAACATCAAATGCTGTAAAAACTAGACTTGTAGCTATGCTAGAAAAAGCTAATTTTCTAGTTACAGATAAATTTGACAAAAGCATTAATCTTTTAGTATGCGTTGGAGGAGATGGTACATTTCTTCAGGCCGCTCATGAATATAACTTTCCTGATGTTCCTTTTATAGGAATAAACACAGGTCATCTTGGTTTTTTTCAAGAAATTATGCCAAATCAACTAGACGAGTTCATATACCACTACAACACAAATAAGTATAGAATACAAAAGATAACTACTGTGCAAGCTGAGATTAAAACTAAAGAAGCGACTCATAGATTAGTTGGAATAAATGAAATACAGATTAAAGGACCGTCTACTAGCTCTACTCATTTAAACATCTCAATTAGCGGCAGCTTTATCGAGAGGTTTTCAGGAGATGGTATTCTTGTGTCAACTCCATCTGGTTCAACTGCTTACAACTACTCCTTAGGAGGCTGCATAGTTGACCCTAGGATTAACCTTCTTCAGGTCACGCCTATAGCTCCAATTAACACAACTGCTTACAGATGCTTTACATCTAGCATAGTTATGCCAGCTGAGCTAACTCTTCAGGTTGAACTTGATGATTACACTAAAGACACGTCACTTACACTAATATATGACGGAATGCCTATAGTTTACGATAATATAGAAAGTGTAAACTTCACCATGGCTAAAGAAACCATTAATTTGCTCAGATTCGATAGCTATGACTTTTGGGCAAAAGTTAAAAGTAAATTTATTTAAAGGAAAATGTATGACAAAATTCAAATATATAATAACTAAAGAAGATAAAGACTTAACCGTCGCGCAAATTGTTAAACAAAAGTTTAATTTTTCATCGAGACTAAAATCAAAGATAAGGCATCAGCGATTAACAGCATTAAACGGTAGCTTCGTTCACGGATATTTAAAACCTGAAATAGGCGATGTTATATCGATTAAAATGCCTGTAGAAACTAGTGATTTTCCAGTTGAGGATATACCAATCTATCCTGTTTATGAGGATGATGATCTTTTAATAATCAACAAACAACCAGGAATTATAGTTCATCCTACTAGAGGCCACCCAGTTCACACCATAGCTAACGGTCTTATGAAGTACATGGAAGATACCAATCAATCATTTAAAATCAGATTTGTAAACAGGCTTGATATGGATACATCTGGGCTAGTTATAATCGCTAAGAACTCAAATGCCCAAAACCAGCTGACTAAGCAGATGCAAAATAACAACATTTCTAAAGAGTACATGGCTGTTGTCAATGGCCACATAGATGAGGATTCCTTTATAATAGATCTTCCCATTGGTAGACCTGACTTAGAGCAAGTTGCAAGATGCGTAATGGATGATGGCTCGCCATCTGTTACCCACGTAAAGGTAGTAAAGAGATTTGAAAAGCCCTTTACCATGATAAGGCTAATACTAGAAACAGGTAGAACACATCAAATAAGAGTTCATATGTCTCATATTGGGCACCCTGTGACGGGAGATTATTTATACAAGGGAGATAAGCCCTTCTTGATTGACAGGCAGGCTCTTCATGCAGAAAAACTTACCTTTTATCATCCTGTAACTGATCAGCATATAACGGTTACCGCACCAATTCCAGATGATATTTTAGAATGTATAAATAAAATAGAAGGCTAACGCCTTCTATTTTTGTTCTCATTTTATTCTTTATATTTATATTTATCTTAATTTTAGTCTCTATTTTCAGTCTCCGTAAGCTGATTTGAAGGATCTACATTAGGTTTAAGTTCCCTCTCTCCATCATACGGGAGATTTTCTCTTTTACCAAATTTTAGTAGTTCATAAAATATGGTAAAAGCTGTATAAGAATAAGCCATTACTAAAGACATTGGAATAATAAGCAGTATGTCAGAAACGATCGTAGAAGTTATATCATTAATTTCTCCCATACCTTGTATTATTATTGATGAAGGCAATACCGCTAAGAAATACCAACCTATAAAACTCATTTGAACGCCAAAAAGATGTGATTTATTACCGACCATCATTGCTTTGCTTTCATTTATGCACTGCATAATCCCTTTGGTAGGATCATCTACCAAAATATAGTAGGCCTGTGAGTATCTGTAGTATGCTATTATCCCTGGAATTAAAAGTAGCAAAGCCCATAAAAATATGAAAACATTCATCACAATATTTAAAGCAAGTGCTTTTAAATAAAAAGAAAACCCTTCAAACAGATTTCCATAGTTAACATCCTTATATCTAAGAAATGATAAAAAGAACATATTAAGACCAAATGTTAGTGGGCCTGTCATCAATAAATTATATAAAGCACTGACTGATGATGTCTGTACTACCTGATCGATTTGTTCATTATAATTTGTTTGCAACGGAAAAAGCGTAGTTAGTATGTCTGGTACAAGGGTCATAACTAATTGAAAAATCAATACACCTAAAGCGACTGTTACCCATTGTTTTCTAAGTATAAATCTTGACATCCCTCTTATGTCTGATGCGGAATCTCTTATAATAAAATTATTCATATTTACTCCTTCATTGTTTTATATCATAGGTTATTGTATAATACATATAGTCATAAATCAACCGAAAAGGGGTAATTACATGTTAAATAAATGTTATATACTAACTTCCTACTTCCAAAATCAAACTGCCGATTTCTTTAAAACGATCAGAGATAGTGGCGCATTATTGATCTGCGCAGACGGAGGACAGAATATTGCAAAAAAATGGAGCATCATGCCATCGATTATTATCGGGGATTTTGATTCATCCGATAGCCGCGAAATAAGGCACATAACCTATCCTAAAGAAAAGGATATAACTGATACTGAAGCTTGCATCATATATGCTATTAAAGAAGGTTATACTGATATTACTTTGCTTGGTGGACTTGGCGGTAGAGTTGACCATACACTAGGTAATCTAGCTCTTTTAGCTAAATATGATGTTATGCTTGTGGATAATCAAAATATTGTTCAGTGCATAAAAGATAAAACTATAACTATCAAAGCAGATGACCATACTTATGTCTCCGTCGTAACATTTGGAGAAGCCAACTCCTTTGTTACCATGAAAGGAGTCAAATTTCCTTTAAACAATTACGAACTGCCATATGACAGTACACTTGGTATAAGTAATGTTATAACTTCAGGCGCAGCCGAAATCACCGTTAAGGGTACAGCTTTAATTGTACAATCAAAAGATTTATAAATGTCTATTGACAAATCTTAAAAGCATAGTAGAATTACTTTAGCTAGGGGAGCTTGTGCTGAGAATTCCATTTGGAACTACCCTCATAACCTGATTCGGATAATACCGACGAAGGGAAGCAAAACGTAATCTTTGCGTTTTCACAAGTACT
>JAAYHV010000031.1 GCA_012744355.1 Clostridiales bacterium | reverse complement strand
GAAGCCTCAAAAGAAGTCATACGTTATGGATTTGAGGATTTAAAACTAGAAGTAATCTCTGTGCATACATCTGAGACTAATAAAAGATCTCAAGGAGTAATAAAAAAATGTCGATTTAAATATGAAGGTTTACTTAGAAATACGTATAGGATTTATACTGGAGAAAAGAGAAATTCTCTTGTTTTTTCCCTGCTTAAGGAAGAATGGGGAAAATAAAAAAAAGAGCAGAAAACCTACTCTTTGCCTAGACGTACATACTCTTCTAATTGACTCACGTTTAATTTAACGAGTTTACATTTTCCGATTTCAACAGGGACAATTATATTTATATGATTCTTTTGAATTCGCTTAGACATGACTACATATTGCATCAGCTCTTCTACAGTGTAAGAAACTTCAGGGGTAAAGCCGAGGGAACGTAATAAAATCTCTAGATCTGAGGAAATATCATTATCTGTAAAACCCATGTTATAAGCAGCTCTGGCTTCATAAATCATGCCAGCAGCTATCGCATGACCATGTGATAAGCTGTAACCGCTAAGCTTTTCTATGGCATGTCCTATGAGATGCCCAAAGCTTAGAAGTTGCCTGAGACTTTCTTCGTATTGATCAACTTCAACAATGGACTTTTTAATAGATACACAACGCCCTATAACATAGGTATATGAATTGTTTTTTATAGGACAAAGAAGCGTATTATCCGTAACAACAGCGCATTTTATAGCTTCTGCAATTCCATCCATTCGTCTTATGGTAGGCAAGGTGTTAAAAACCGTTGGGTCACATAAAACGAGTTTGGGATTCCAAAAGGCACCAACTAGGTTCTTGCCTCTTAGCAGATTAAGACCTGTTTTACCCCCAATAGAAGAATCTAAGGCAGCAAGGTATGTTGTTGGTATTTGGATATAACGTATTCCGCTCATATAAGTGGATGCTACAAAACCTGCTAGATCACCAACTACACCACCACCAAGCGCTATTATACAATCGGTTTTTGTGAGGCCTTCATCGGCGATTGCTTCTAATATGTTAGAATAAGTAGAAAGGCTTTTAGAGTGTTCGCCCGGAGGGAAAACTATCTTAGTAGTTGTAAAGCCCGAAGATTCCAAGCTGGTTTTAACTTTCTTAGAATAAAGAGAGTTGACAGTACTATCTGTAATTATACATATTTTGCATGGTTCAATGTACTCTAATATTATTTCGTTTAAAGTACTAAGAATGTTATCTTTAATTATTACATCGTATGACGTTGAAGTGCTAATAGTTATTTTTTTCATATCAAATCTCCTATCGAAATATTATCATAGTTTAGATATAATAACAATATAAAAATGAGGACAACAAATGATTAAAACAAGTGTAAAAAAACCATTTACCATATTCGTAGCGGTAATATTAATAATAATACTAGGAATAGTTGCCTATTCACGTATGGTCCCGGATTTATTTCCTAAAATGGACCTTCCTTATGTTGTAGTAATTACGCCTTATCCAGGTTCTACTCCTGAAAAAGTTGAAAATGATATAAATAAACCACTAGAGAGATCTTTTGTAATGCTTGAAAACGTTGAAAATGTTCAGTCGACGGCTAATTCTAGTTATTCTGTTATAACAATTGAGTTTAATGAAAAGGCGAATATAGATAATGTAGTGGTAGATATTTTAGAGGACATTAACATGGTTAGTGGGCAGTGGGATGAAATGGTTGGAACCTCTACGATACTTAAACTAAATCCTAGCATGATCCCGATTAGCGTAATGGCGGTTGAATACGAAGGAAAAACCCAAGCAGAGCTTTCGGCTTTTTTAGAGGATGAACTCTTAGATTCGATAGAAGGAACTACAGGAGTAGCATCTGTTGGCAAAAATGGACTTTTAAAAGAAAGTTTAATGGTTTCAATTAATCAAGATAAAATTGACGAATTAAATGACAAAGTATTAAGTGATATTGATGGTAAAATAGCTGCCGGTAGAAGAGAAATAACTACTCAAAAATCAAAAGTTGATCAAGGACTATCTAAAACGAAAGAGGGTAAAGAAGAGATTCAAGGTGGATTAGATCAGGTTACAGCAGGCTTAATCGGTGTTCAAGTAAGCAAATCCATACTCACTTTAGGAGGAAAATTAAATAATGAAAACTTCAGCGAAGGTGTTACCGGGGCTATCACCGAAAATGGTTTACCGATTGATCCTAACGTAATTATTTCCCAGTATACTACGTACAAGAACGATTTAAACGGAACAGAGCAGCAATTACTTCAGACAAAAACGTTTTTGGAAGATTCCAAACAAAAATTAACAACAACCGAAACAGCCTTAACAACAGCGCAGTCAGAACTAGGAAAAGCGTTAGATACAATTGATGCTGAAGCCAAAACTGCAAGGGAAAATGCAAACTTAGGCGATAAGATTACGGTGGAAATGGTAGCTAACTTGCTTAAAGCACAGAATTTTGATATGCCCGCAGGATATATTGGCGAAAGCAAAGAGAGATATTTAGTAAGCGTAGGAGACAAGGTAGAATCTTTAGACGCTATAAAGAATTTATTATTAATGAGTATAGACATCGATAGTGTGGGAGATGTTAAGCTAAGTGATGTTGCAGATGTTTATATTGAAGACAATTCAAGTATGTCTTATGCGAATTTAAATGGAAACCCAAGCGTTTTATTAATGGTATCAAAACAATCGAATTATCCGACAGCTGAAGTATCAACTAATCTGAAGGCTAAAATAATTGAACTAACCAAGGAATATGAGGGATTAAACGTTATTAGCCTCATGGATCAAGGCGATTATATAAGACTTATGATATCTTCTATTCTTAAGAGCTTGTTGTTTGGAGCAATTTTTGCAGTTATTATATTACTTATATTTTTAAGAGAAATAAAACCTACTTTAATTACCATTGTCAGCATTCCAACGAGCATGATGTTTGCGATATTCCTGATGTACATGTTTGGTGTAAGCATAAATATAGTCTCCATATCAGGGCTCGCGGTGGCGGTAGGAATGATAGTTGACAATTCGGTAGTAGTAATAGAAAATATATCTAGGCTTAGAAGTGAAGGAGTCCCCCTTGCAAAAGCATCTTATGCTGGAGCAAAACAAGTGGCTGGTGCTATAACTGCATCAACACTTACTACAGTTTCTGTATTTGTGCCAATAATATTCATACAAGGCCTAACGAAGCAGCTGTTTTCAGACATGGCAATTACGGTGACCGTGGCTCTTATTGCAAGTTTGATTATAGGGCTTACCTTGGTTCCGGCGATGTCTATTAAAATGCTAAAAAACACAATACCTAAAAAAATAGAAGAAGGTAAAGTAAAACTTAAATATAGAAGCTCATTAAAATGGGTATTAAACCATAAAGCAATTATATTGATAGCGGCAACGATACTTCTTTTCTTTAGTACAGTTTCAATACTGTCAAAGGGTTTTATATTTATGCCAGAAATGAATTCTCCTCAAGTTGGAGTGCAAATAAACTATCCAGATGAAACAACGTACGATGAAATGGAGGAAAAGACAGACAGTATAATCGAGAAGATTTCCACCATTGAGGGTGTGAGTGATGTTGGAACCATGATGGGAAGTGGCGGCATGGATATGGCGGGCAGCAAATCAGATTACTCCAACGTTACGATGTACGCGATGATAGACCAAAGCAAAGGAATAAGTAGTTTAGAAATTGAAAAGGAAATAAATAAATTAAAATACCCTAAAGATTCTATCGTAAAAGCAAGTGGATCAGACATATCTGATTTTACTACCGCGATGGGCGGGGAAGGCATAAATATAGAAATCAAAGGTAGCGATCTGACTGAACTACAAGAAAGCGCAAAGATAATTTCCGAAGAGTTAAAAAGTGTAGAGGGAATAGATGAAATAGACGATGGATTAGAAGACTCAGAAGCCGAATTGCACTTCGTTGTAAATAAAAAGAAAGCAATTGATAAAGGCCTTATGGTTGCATCAGTATATGCTGCGATTAGCCAAAAGATCAACAATTCAATAACAGCTACCGACGTTGATGATGATACAAAAAACTACGAAATAGTCGTTATGGAAGCTGATAACGCTGACATGAACAGAGAAGAGTTAGAGGAAATGGTAATAGAAGCGACATCTATTACTGGTGAAAAAACCAATGTCTTACTAAAAGATGTAACGGATATAGAAGAAAGGGAAACACTAAATTCGATTAACAGAAAAAATCAAAATAGAATAATAACGGTTAGCGCAACTTTGCAAGAAGGATACAACATTACGCTAACAACATCTAAAGCCATGAAAGCTATAGAAAAGATTGAACTTCCTAAAGGAATGAGTATTGAGTTCCATGGTGAAAATGAAACTGTAATGGATGGTATCAGAAAGTTAACGATGATGTTAGCCCTAGGAATACTGTTTATATATCTAATAATGGTTGCACAGTTCCAGTCGCTTAAGTCACCTTTTATAATAATGTTTACCATACCATTGGCGATGACAGGCGGATTTATAGGGCTTCTTATAACCGGAAATGTACTTAGCGTAGTGGCAATGATAGGGCTAGTTATGCTAGTTGGTATAATAGTAAATAACGGTATAGTGCTAGTTGATTATGTAAATCAACTAAGGGCCAGAGGACATAAAAAGAGAGATGCCTTAATTGAAGCAGGCGTAACTAGAATGAGACCTATACTAATGACAAGTTTAACTACTATTTGCGGCCTTATAGTCCTGGCACTGGGCAGAGACATGGGTACTGAGATGATGCAGCCAGTAGCTATAGTCTGCATAGGAGGGCTTGTATATGCTACGTTTATGACCCTTTACATAGTTCCATGTATCTATGATTTCTTCAATAAAGAAGAATACAAATTTATTTCTGATGAGGAATTAGATATCAGCGATATAATAGTTTAAGAGAAATACATAATATATTTAAAGAGTGGGTAAACATACATATTTACTAAAAAGGAGGGGCATTGCCTGAAAATTATGACAGAAAAAACAAACACAGAAGAAATTAAGATTGAAAGTGAAAACATTAAAGAAGAAGAAACAAAACAAGAAGACCGACCAGAGGTGGAAGGTATTCTTGATGTTGCTGACGGAGGGTTTGGTTTTCTTAGATTTAATAATTTTTTAACTTCAGAGAAAGATATATATGTATCTCCTACTCAAATTAGAAGATTTAGGCTTAAAAAAGGTGATAAGATTAAAGGTATCTCAAGAAGGCCAAAAGACACGGAAAAATTTGGTGCATTACTGTACGTTTTGACCGTAAATGGAGAAAACCCTGAAACATCAAGAAGTAGACCAAACTTTGATGATTTAACTCCGATTTTTCCTAAAGAAAAACTTGTTTTGGAGGATTCTAGCATAGAGCTTTCTACAAGAATAATCGACTTAGTTGCGCCGATAGGAAAAGGACAAAGAGGTTTAATAGTAGCGCCTCCAAAAGCTGGAAAAACAGTTTTGCTAAAAAAGATAGCACATAGCCTAGAAAAAAATTATCCTGAGATAGAGCTTATAGTATTGCTAGTAGACGAGAGGCCAGAAGAAGTGACAGACATGAAAAGGTCACTTAAAAATGGAGAGGTTATTTATTCCACTTTTGACGAATTACCATCGCACCATGTTAAAGTAGCAGAAATGGTCTTAAGTAGAGCAAAGAGGCTAGCAGAGCATGGAAAAGATGTGGTAATATTACTAGACAGCATAACAAGATTAGCTAGAGCATATAACCTAGAGGTACCTTCATCTGGCAGAACATTGTCAGGAGGACTAGATCCAGGAGCTCTTCATCCACCGAAGAAATTTTTTGGTGCAGCTAGAAACATAGAAGAAGGTGGAAGCATAACCATACTAGCCACTGCACTTATAGACACAGGTAGCAGGATGGACGATGTTATTTACGAAGAATTTAAAGGCACAGGAAATATGGAGCTTCATCTAGACAGAAAACTTAGTGAGCGAAGAATATTCCCTGCAATTGAGTTAAATAGATCTGGAACAAGACGTGAAGATTTGCTGCTTAGTACAGATGAATTTGCGGCTATGTGGATGATTAGAAATGCAATGTCTAGCGGAAGCCCGCAGGAAGTGTCAGAAAAAATAATTGACAATATATCGCACACTAAGAGCAACAAGGATTTTATTAAAATAATTAAAAAGACGAAACTGAATGATTAGCGGGGAATGATAATGGATTTAAAAAAGATCTTTTTAAAAGACGCTTGTCCTACTCAAATAGGTGGACAAGCCATAATGGAAGGCATAATGATGAAGGGCGAAGACAGAACCGCCATCGCTATGAGACTTCCCGATGACAGAATCTATTTGCGCACTGAAAAAAACAAGAAGAGAAGCAAATGGACCAAAATACCTATCATAAGAGGAGTTGCGGTATTTATCAGCTCTTTGGTAACAGGAACAAGTACCTTAATGAAATCAGCAGAGATACTTGAAAAATTTACCGAAGAAGAGACAGACGAGAACAGCAAATTCGAAAAGTGGGTTTCTGATAACTTCAGTATGGAAAAAGCGTGGAACATACTTTTAGTTCTTACTGTAATAGTGTCGCTGCTATTTACAGTAGTAGTTTTTGTTTTATTTCCTACGGCTGCAGTAAATTGGCTAGGGAGATTTACCGATTCAGTAGTAATACTTAACCTGGTTGAGGGATTGTTTAGAATAGTACTCTTTGTAATATACGTACTATTGATCTCCAAAATGGACGAGATTAATAGAGTGTTTCAATATCACGGTGCAGAGCACAAGACCATACACTGTTTGGAAAAAGACCTGGAGTTAACACCGGAAAATGCACAGCAGTTTTACACACTTCATCCTAGATGCGGAACTAGCTTTTTAGTATTTGTAATGGTTATAAGTTTGATAGTATTTTCTTTGATGGGATGGCCAAATCTTTTAATAAGGCTGTTATCGAGACTACTGCTTATTCCACTTGTTGCTGGGTTAAGTTATGAACTGCTAAAATTGGCAGGTAGAAGCGACAATTTATTAGTAGAGATACTTAGTTTGCCGGGATTATACTTACAAAAGATTACGACTAAAGAGCCTGATAAAAAAATGCTTGAAGTAGCCATCGTCGCTGTAAAAGCTGTATTAGTGGATGAAGATGCGCCTCTTGTGGAAGGCATTTCAGATTTAGAAGGCAATATTATAACGAAGAAGGAAGACCTGAATGAATTTAAGGGAACTGATAAAAGTGGGGACAAAGATACTGAGTAACGCAGGTATCGATAATTCTAAAAACGAATCTAAAATGCTCTTATGTCATGTTAAAGGCATTACAAATAGCGAACTGTTTTTAAAATGGGATGAAGAAGCCTGCGAAGATGTAGAAGGTGAATTTCTTAAGCTTATAAACGAAAGAAAAAACAGAAGGCCGATCCAACATATACTAAAAACACAGGAATTCATGGGAATGGAATTTTATGTTGACGAGAATGTTTTAATACCTAGAAGAGAGACAGAAGAGATTGTAGAAATTGCAATTGATATAATAAAGAAGAAAAACGAGGATGTTCATGTTCTAGATTTATGCACAGGCAGCGGAGCCATAGGTGTTTCCGTCGCTAAATTGACAAATGCAAAGGTGACATGCTCCGATATAAGTAAAGATGCTATGATGATAGCAAAGCAAAATGGTAAACGTAACTTTGTTAGCGACAAAATCGCATATATAAATAGTGACTTATTTGAAAAAATAAGTAAATCCTTTGATGTTATCATTTCAAATCCGCCATACATAGAAAGCATAGAAATAGGCAAGCTTCAAAGTGAAGTTAAAGATTTTGAGCCTATTATGGCGCTAGACGGGGGAGAGGACGGTCTCTGTTTTTACAGAAGAATTGTAAAGGATTCATATGAACATCTAAATGACGGAGGCTTTATTTTGCTGGAGATTGGATACGATCAAGGCAAAGAATTGATAGAGATGATGATCTCAGATGGTAGATATACAAATATAAAGGTTGTAAAAGACTTTTCTAAAAACGATAGAATTGTCGTAGCAGAAAAAGGGGAGGCATAAAACAATGAAAATTGCAGTGATATTTGGAGGAAAATCATCAGAACACGAAATTGCATGTAAGTCAGCTGTAACAATTTTAGGATGGCTTGATGAAAAAAAATATCAAGTGATTAAAATTGGAATAACAAAATCAGGAAACTGGCTAAAGACCGACGCTACACTTGAGGAAATTAAAGACATGACGTGGAGCGAGCTTGAAAGCAATCGAGAAGTTTTGATAAGTCCAAATCCTCAGAAAAAAGAAATTGTTTTCTTTGAAAATAACGAATTAATCAAAGAGAAAATAGATTGCGTTTTTCCTGTTCTTCACGGAGAGCACGGAGAAGACGGAGACATTCAGGGTCTGTTAGAATTAGCAGGAATTAAGTATGTTGGACCAGGCGTTTTATCGTCAGCATGCTGCATGGATAAATCCTTTACGAAGCAGATGGCGTTATCTACAGGAATCAAAATGGCAAAACACGTACTGATACGTAAACATGATTTTGAAGATGGCAAAGAAAAAACTGCAAAACAAATACTAGAAAAACATAACAACAGATTTCCGCTATTTGTAAAAGCTTGCTCAAGTGGGTCTTCAGTAGGGACATCAAAAGCCACTGATTTGTATGGGTTGATAAGATCTCTTGAAGCATCGTTTAATTACGATAGGAAAGTCATGGTAGAAGAAATGATAGATGGAAGAGAGATAGAAGTTGCTGTTTTGGGAAATTTAAATCCAGTAGCTACGATGCCTGGTGAGATAATTACTGCTGGAGAGTTCTATGATTACGACTCTAAATACAACAACCCGAATTCAAAGACACTTTTAGCAAGCGGATTAACTAAAGAAAAAATCGAAGAGTTTAAAGAAGCAGCTATTAAGCTATACAAGGCTCTTGATTGTGAAGGGATGTCTAGGGTTGACTTCTTTTTAAACAAAGATGACGAAATCATTTTTAACGAAATAAATACTATACCTGGATTTACCGGTATAAGCATGTACCCTAAGCTTTGGGAAATTGAAGGACTTGAAGGACCGAGGCTTGTAGATAGATTAATTGAATTGGCGATGGAAAATGGAAATGATAAATAAAGTGCCTAGCGCGGCTAGAAAAATTTTAGAAATTTTAAACGATAGTGGGCACGAGGCCTATCTTGTCGGAGGGAGCGTTAGAGATATTTTAATGGGGAGAGAACCTAAAGATTGGGACATAACTACTTCGGCAACTCCGGGTGATTTAAAGAAGATTTTAAGTAAATATAAGCTTGTGGACACGGGAATTAGGCATGGGACGATAACAGTTTTAGACAAGGGAAAGTCCTATGAGATTACAACCTATAGGATAGATGGAGAGTATACTGATAAAAGAAGACCAGACTCAGTAGAGTTCACCACATCACTTTCAGAGGATCTCATGAGAAGGGACTTTACCATCAATGCAATGGCCATGGATTTATTTGGCGATATTATAGATGAGCATGGCGGGCGAGAAGATATAGAGAATAAAGTTTTAAGATGTGTTGGGAAACCTATAGAGCGTTTCAATGAGGATGCACTTAGAATACTGAGGGCCATAAGATTTCAGTCGGAACTGGGATTTTACGCTAACTGCCAAACGGAAAAAGCAATTTTTAAACTAAAAGACTCATTGCTAGAGGTTTCGGTGGAGCGCATACGTATCGAATTTGAAAAACTGTTAATAGGGCAGGACGTTAAAAGAGTATTAAGAGATTACAGGGAAGTTATAGCTGTATTCATACCGGAGATAAGAGAAAGCTTTGACTTTGATCAGCGCAATCCTTACCATGTGCATGATGTATACGAACACATAATAAGTGCAGTTTCGCTTATTGAAAACACAGAAAAATACAGAATGGCAGCATTCTTACATGATATAGCAAAGCCTAAGTGCTTTGTCATGGATAGAGGATGGGGGCACTTTTATCACCATGAGACAAAAGGTGCTGAAATTGCAGTACGAATACTCAAGAGGCTAAAATATGATAATGAAAGCTTAGAGGATATAAAGTCCATAATTAAAGCACACGGGACAGTATTTTCAATCACGGAAAAGTATGCAAGGCATAAGCTTAATCACTTTGGTGAAAAGAGGCTTAGGATGCTTATAGCTCTTGAAAAAGCAGACGTCATGTCTCAGAATCCCAATGTAGTAGATGAAAGGCTTACTAATATTGAGGAGTTTGAAAAAACTGTAGATAAAGTCATAGAAGAGAAGCTGTGCTTTTCTTTAAAAGATCTAGAGATAGACGGAAAAGACCTTATCAATACAGGCTATGAAAAAGGTCCAGAAATAGGCAAAGAATTAGCTTTGTTACTGGAGTTGGTCATAGAAAACGAGATTGAGAATGATAGTAAAACATTGATAAAAAAAGCAAAAGAAGATAAAAAAGCTAAGGTTAATTAACCTTAGCTTTTTTAAGTAGTTTATCCCATTCTATATCCACGTATTTCTGAGCTTCTTCTATCATCCATTCGTTGCCCGTCTTAAACATGTGAGAGAATCTGCCTTGTTTTTTTAGAAAATCCTCAATGGGTAGCTTGTTTCTTGGAATATAGTTTACCTTCCATTCTCCGTTTACGATTTCATAAAGTGGCCATACGCAAGTTTCGACAGCAAGGCGGCATAGTTCAGGTAGCAAAGAAGCCTCGTAGCCCCAACCTCTAGGACAAGGTGATAAGACGTTTAAAAAACAAGCACCTTCAGTATAGAGGGCTTTTTTTGATTTTTCGTGAAAATCCTTCATATTACCTGTAAAAGTCGTTTGAGCCACGTAAGGAACATTGTGCGCTGCTATGATTTCAGTCAAATTCTTCTTGTTTTGACTTTTCCCATAGGAATCCCTGCCAGTTGGAGACGTAGTAGCATCTGCAAACCTTGGAGTGGCAGATGAACGCTGGACACCTGTATTCATATAGGCTTCATTATCGTAGCAAACATAAACCATATCACTGTTTCTTTCCATGGCGCCTGACAAGGATTGAAGACCTATATCATAAGTTCCGCCGTCTCCTCCAAAAGCTATAAACTTAAAGTTATCATCTACTTTTCCTTTTCGTTTAAGAGCAGTATAAGCTGCGGCAGTACCAGAACAGGTAGCTGCGGCATTGCCAAATGCGCTATGTATATAGCTATCAGCGTAAGCAGTATAAGGATACAGAAATGAAGAAACCTCAAGACAGCTAGTTGCATTAGTTATAACGGCTTTATCCTCTTCTTCAAGAGCCCTAAGAACGCCTCTTACAGCGATTCCTGCTCCACATCCTGAGCATAGCCTATGGCCGCCTGAAAATCTTTCTTTTTTTTCTAGTTCATTTTTTAATTTATATACCATTATTTAAACCTCGAATCTCTAACACCCATGTATCTGTATACATCACCGGGATCATTGCTATCGTAAATAACGAACAAGTCTTTGTAAATTTCGCAAAAGTGTTCTACTGTAATATCTCTTCCACCTAAGCCATAAATATAGTTAATAGCATAAGGTTTATTTGGAAGATCATATAGCGAGTTTCTAGCTTCGCTAAACATCGGTCCACCGCTATTAGAAAAGCTTTCGGCTTTATCCATTATCGCAACAGCCTTTACCTTGCACATTGCCTTGGCTAGTGATTCTCTAGGAAAAGGTCTGAAGACTCTAAGTTTAATAAGTCCTACTTTTTTACCTTCACTTCTAAGAAGATCAACTGAAGCCTTTGCTGTTCCAGCGCTTGAACCGATTATCAATAAAGCAACTTCTGCATCATCCATCTTGTATTCTTCAAAAAAAGAATACTTTCTTCCAGAAAGTGCAGCATATTTTTCTGCAGCTTCTTCAATTACAGGCATTGAATCTTTCATAGCTTGTGCCTGTTTTCTTTTAATTTCCATATAATATGAAGACACTCCAAAAGGTCCTACAGCCAAAGGGTTTTCGCTCTTTAAAAGATACTCATCAGGCATATATTCACCAACGAAATCTTTAACTTCACTGTCTTCTAAAAGCTCAATGTTAGAAACGCCGTGACTTGTGATGAATCCGTCTTGACATACCATAACAGGTAGTCTGCAGGCTTCCGCAATATAAAAAGCTTGTATATAATTGTCATAAACTTCTTGATTTGTTTCGGCATATATCTGAATCCATCCAGTATCTCTTGCTCCCATTGAATCTGAATGATCATTGTTTATGTTTATTGGGGCAGATAAAGCTCTATTAACTACGGCCATTACAACAGGAAGGCTTGAAGATGCCACTACGTATAGCATTTCAAACATATAAGCGAGACCTGCAGATGATGTTGCCGTAACAGCTCTAGCACCAGCCGCAGAAGCTCCCATACAAGCTGACATGGCGCTATGCTCAGATTCAACTGCTACGAATTCTGTACCGACTATGCCGTCAGCTATAAACTTTGAAAAATATTGTGGTATTTCGGTTGAAGGCGTTATGGGAAAGGCTGCCATAACATCAGGTTCGATTTGTCTCATGGCATTTGCCACTGCTTCGTTGCCAGACATTTTATCTTTTTTTGCCATGTTTAGTCCTCCTTTATCATAGTTATAGCATTAACGGGGCATACTGCAGCACATATTCCACAGCCCTTGCAGTGGAAGTAATCAAATTCTAGGCGCTTTCCATCTTTTACAGGAATGCTAGAATCAGGGCAATAAGGAACGCATAAAAGACATTGAGTACATTTATTCCAGTCTGTTATAGGTTTATTAACTCTCCATTCTCCCGTATTAAAAAGTAATGAGGTAGACGGTTCATAGATTTCTCCGGCTAAAGTAACCTCTTGCCAAGTTGAATTTGCATTTATTAAACTAGCTTTTTTTAAACTCATCCTACTATGACCTCCTCAATAGATTTTCTAAAAGCAGCCATATTTCCTGCAATCAAGTGTGGTTTTTTACTAAACTTATACTTAAGAGACTCTTCCATGTCCCTTAAGAACTCATTGGTTTCGATTAAATTAGTTATTTTAATAGTTGCGGCGAGCATCGGCGTGTTAGGGAAATTACTTCCGATAGTTTCAATTGAAATAGAAGTAGCGTCAACCACGCCTATTTTGCCTTGGAAACCATTGACTTTTTCTCTAATCTCTTTCGGTGTTTTTTTCGTGTTTACTATCAAAGTGCCTTCTTTGCTGAGACCGCTAGTAACATCGACCGAATTTAATAAAGTTTCATCAACTACGACTACGTAGTTGGGATAATAAATATTTGAATGAACGTCGCAGTGACGATCCGAAATTCTATTGTACGCAGTTATAGGTGCGCCCATTCTTTCAGGACCGTATTCAGGAAATCCTTGAACGTGTTTGCCTGAATCAAAAGCAGCATCTGCTAGTAACAAACAAGCGGTTTTCGCTCCTTGTCCACCTCTACCATGCCATCTGATTTCTGTTAAATTAATTTTCTCCATAATATTCTCCTTTAATTTAAGCTCCTACTGTATTAAAAAAACTTTCATCATGATTAGACGAAAGTCTAAATATTAATACAACATGCACTAACGAATAAATTAAGACATCTTGTTTTAATTTATATACAGAATTGTACCAGAATAAATACAGGATGTCAATAGAGATTGTGAAATTAAACAAACAAATTTAGTATAGTTTGTGCGTAAAGCATAAACGAGCATTTGTATGACTGTAACAAATAATGATTAAATCAATTTATAAACTCTCAAAGTCTATTGAAAGACTAAAAAAAACAGCAAAAACCTTGTAATGAAAGATTTTATGTGGTAGAATATACAAGCTGTACATGAGTATGGCAAAAATTATGTGCCTAGGCATGAGGAAGAGGTGAAGCATGAAGGAAGGAATCCATCCTGATTATAAGGAATGTAAAGTAACTTGCGCATGCGGTAATTCTTTTGTAACAAAGTCAACAAAAGAAGAAATGAGAGTGGACATTTGTTCAGAATGCCATCCGTTCTTTACCGGACAGCAGAAATTTATCAACCGCGGTGGTCGTGTTGACAAGTTTAAAAACAAGTATAACATCGATTAATAATCAGAACGAACAAACCGGAATTTTAATTCCGGTTTTTTTACGACATTAACACAATTTAATTATTGTTTATGATATAATATTTAGTTAGGAAACACGAGAGGAAAATAAAAATGTTTGATAAATTAGAGTTCACATTGGGCAAGTATGAAGAACTATCGGGAAAGGTTTCAGACCCCGATATAATTAACAATCAACCCGTATGGCAGAAATATATAAAAGAGATGGGCGAAATGGAACCTATCGTAAATAAATACAAGGAATACAAAGTTGCAAAAAATGATATTTCAGAAGCTAAAGAACTTCTTGAAAGCGAAAAAGATGAAGAGATGAGAAACTTTGCCAAGGAAGAAATTTCGAGAGCAGAGGCACTCATAGCAACCTACGACGAAGAGTTGAAAACTTTACTTGTACCTAAAGATCCAAACGATGAAAAAAATGTAATTTTGGAAGTAAGAGCAGGCACAGGTGGCGATGAAGCAGCGCTGTTTGGCCAAAATCTTCTTAGAATGTATTTAAGGTATGCAGAAAGAAAAAAATGGAAAGCTGAAATCATAGAAATGAATGATACCGAAATTGGCGGGGTTAAAGAAGCCGTGGTACTAATCAAAGGTAAAGGCGCATATTCAAGACTTAAATTTGAAAGCGGCACACATAGAGTGCAAAGAGTACCTGAAACGGAGTCAAGCGGAAGAGTTCACACATCAGCTGCGACTATAGCTGTATTACCAGAAGTTGATGATGTAGAAGTAAATTTAGATCCAAATGAAGTTAGAGTAGATGTATACAGAGCATCAGGAAATGGCGGTCAGAGTGTAAATACTACGGATTCAGCTGTTAGATTAACCCACGTTCCTACGGGACTTGTCGTTACATGTCAAGATGAGAAATCCCAGACAAAGAATAAGGACAAAGCTTTTAAAGTTTTAAAATCTAGGCTGTATGATCTTATGTCAAGTAAACAAAATGACGAGATCTCCGAACAAAGGAAAAGCCAAGTTGGATCTGGTGATAGATCTGAAAGAATTAGAACATATAATTTCCCACAGGGAAGAGTGTCTGACCACAGAATAGGTATGACCGTCTATAGGTTGGAAAACTTTTTAGACGGAGAAATAGATGATATAGTAGATGGACTAATAACCAACGACCAAACTGAAAAAATGAAGAATTTTTAATAAAATGATAACCAAAAAACTAGACACCACAAAAGAAAATATAAAGATTGCAGCTCAGATTATTAAAGCTGGAGGAATTGTAGCTTTTCCAACGGAAACCGTATATGGACTGGGAGCTGATGCATTAAACGAAATTGCTACTAGTAAGATATATGAAGCTAAAGGAAGACCTAGTGACAATCCTATGATAGTACACATTTCGCGTATAGAGGAACTCGATCTAATAGCTACTGAGATTTCGAATACGGCGAAAGTTCTTATGGAAGCTTTTTGGCCAGGCCCTATAACATTCGTACTTAAGAAAAAAGAGTGTGTGCCAAGTGTTACCACTGGAGGATTAAATACAGTGGCGGTAAGAATGCCAAGTGATAAAATAGCCAGGGAGCTTATTAAAGAATCACAAACTCCCATAGCAGCGCCTAGTGCCAATTTGTCAGGAAAAGCAAGCCCTACTAATGCAATGGATGTATTAGAGGATATGGATGGAAGAGTGGACGCAGTTATCATGGGGAAAGAATGCCAGGTAGGAATTGAATCTACTGTGTTGGATTTGACATCTGATACTCCAGTAATTCTAAGACCAGGATACATAACTAAAGAAGAAATAGACAAAGTGATTAAGATTAAAACAGAATTTGATAATTCCCTATTTATTAATCCCTCAGAGAAAGATTTTCATCCAAAATCACCAGGCATGAAATACAAACACTATGCTCCAAAGGCCGAATTTAAAATCGTAAAAGGAAATGGCATAGGAATTGATAAAGTCATCAAGGAATTAAGGGATAAAGCGGAAAATGAAGGCAAGAAAGTAGAAGTTCTTTATTATGGCGAAGACAGTGAAAAAGCAGCAAAGACGTTTTTTGCGGACCTTAGAAGACTTGATAGAGAAGATGTGGACTTAATAATATCTGCATCATTAAAGCCGGAAGGGTTGGGCTTTTCTGTAATGAACAGAATGATGAAGTCTGCCGGTTACGATATTATATGTGTTGAGGAGGAAAATGATGATAGCATTAGCTAATGATCACGGTGGTTTTGAATTAAAAGAAGAAATCAAAAACAAGCTAGAAAAAGAAGGCTACGACGTAGTTGATTTAGGTGCATACAACGAGGAATCAGTAGATTATCCTATTTATGGCAAGAAGTGCGCTGAAGAAGTTGCCTCTAAAAATGCAGAAAAAGGCATTGTCATCTGCGGCTCTGGAATAGGAATCTCTATTGCAGCAAACAAAGTAAAAGGAATTAGATGTGCCTTATGTACGTCAGTTGAAATGGCAAAACTTGCAGCTAAGCACAACAATGCTAATGTGCTAGCGCTTGGTGGAAGGCTTACAGAAAAAAAATTAGCTTTTGAAATAGTCGATGCATGGCTTAATACTGAATTTGAAGGTGGAAGACATGAAAAAAGAGTCGAGTTATTAGATAATATGTAACATAAGAGGAGGAAAAGATGGGGAAAGTATATGTATTTGATCATCCGTTAATTCAACACAAAACAGCATTAATGAGAAAAAAGGATACTAGCGTAAAAGATTTTAGAGAATTAGCAAAAGAAGTAGCTATGCTTATGGGGTTTGAGGCAACTCGTAATTTACCTTTAGAAACTGTAGAAATTGAAACTCCTATGTGTAAAGCAAATATGCAAATGCTCAAGGGAGAAGACATAGCAATAATACCTATTTTAAGAGCGGGCTTAGGTTTTGTAGATGGAATGCTAGCTTTAGTTCCAAATGCAAAGGTTGGTCATATAGGTCTTTATAGAGACCCAGCGACACACAAACCGGTTGAATATTATTGTAAGCTACCTATAGATATAGAAAAGAGACAAATTTTCGTTGTAGACCCAATGCTAGCTACTGGAGGAAGTGCAATAGCTGCTATCGAATTTATCAAACAAAGAGGCGGAGAAAATATAACATTTATGTGTTTCATCGCAGCACCAGAAGGAATAGAGGCGCTTCAGGAAGCTCATCCTGATGTGAATATTTTCATCGCAGCAAAAGATGAAAGATTAAATGAAAATGCATATATACTACCTGGGCTAGGTGATGCGGGAGATAGATTGTACGGTACTAAATAAAAAGGAGATTGATAATATGCACATGATTCCAGATGGTGTGAGCAAACACGAAAATGTATTTGATGTTCTTAAAGAAAGAGGCTTCATCGAGCAAACAACAGATGAAGATGCTATTCGTAAATTATTAAAAGATGAGAAAATTAAATTTTATATAGGATTTGATCCTACTGCAGATTGTCTTCATATAGGACATTTTATGCAGGTTATAATTATGATGTATATGCAAAAATATGGTCATACACCTGTTGTTTTAATAGGTGGGGGAACTTCAATGGTTGGAGATCCTTCAGGAAGAACTGACATGAGACAGATGATGACAACTGAAACTATTCAGTACAACTCGGACAGTTTCAAATTACTCTTTGATAGATTTATAGATTTTGATGATGAGTATACTTTCGATGGAAAAAAAGAAAGCAAGGTCCCTGAAAAAGGTAAAGCAATTGCAGTAAACAATGCTTCTTGGCTTTTAGAACCTAGATACATTGATTTTGTCAGAGATGTAGGCAGGCATTTTAGTGTTAATAATATGCTTAGGGCGGAATGCTTTAAACAAAGGCTGGAAAAAGGTTTGTCTTTTTTAGAATTTAATTATATGCTCATGCAATCATATGATTTTACGGTAATGGCTAGAGATATGAACGTTAAAATGCAATTTGGAGGAAACGATCAGTGGTCTAACATCTTAGGAGGAATCGATTTAACTCGCAAGATGATCGGCAAAGAAGTATATGGAATGACGTTTTCACTTCTTACTACAAGCGAAGGTACAAAGATGGGGAAAACTCAAAAGGGAGCTTTATGGCTTAATCCAGACAAAACCTCTCCTTATGAGTTCTTCCAGTACTGGAGAAATGTTGCAGATTCAGATGTGAACAAATGTCTTAGAATGCTTACATTCTTACCAATGGATGAAGTGGATAGGTTATCTTCATTAAAAGACGAAGAGATAAACAAAGCTAAAGAGATACTAGCATACGAAGTGACGAAGCTTGTTCATGGAGAAGAAGAGGCAAAAAAAGCACAGGATGGTGCCAGGGCTGCATTCGGAAGCGGAAATAACATGGAAAATATACCTACTACGATGATGGATAGAAACAGATTTGATGGCAAAGGCGTAGGACTTGTTAGCCTTATTAAAGAGCTTGGGCTAGTTACCAGTAACGGAGATGGATTTAGAACGATCGAACAAGGTGGTCTTAAACTAAAAGGTGAGAAGGTAGAATCAACTCATCTTATGGTAACTGGCGATATGTTTGAGGATGGTAAACTTCTAATACAAAAAGGTAAAAAGAAATTCCACATAGTGGAATTAGGATAAAAACTAGCACGTTTTAGGCGTGGTAGTTCATTCAAAGAGTCAGCATCCGCTGACTCTTTTTTTAGATTAACATATCCTGCGGCTTTAGAGAAACTGCAGCGTAAATCCAATAGTTATATTTTGATCTAAGGCGCATAAAATGTGAGAAATCTAATGATATGCTTTAGTTTACTTAATTAGCGCTTCCTTCTTTTATAGCCTTATCTTTCTTTAATATGGCTTCAATTCCTTCCGAAATAATATCTTCAAAGCAATTTTTCTTAAGGGAACTTACACCCTCAATAGTAGTACCGTTAGGTGAGCACACATCATCAATTAATGTACATGGATGCTTATCACTACTCAAAAGAGCTATGGCACTACCTTTTACTGTGCTAGCAGCGATCTTAAGCGCTTGGGCCTTAGGCATTCCGCCTTTTATAGCCGCCGCAGAAAGAGCATCAATATACATATACGTAAATGCAGGAGAGCTTCCCGCTATAGCTGAAAAGATGCTAAAAAGATCTTCATTTACATGCTCTATGGTACCGATTGAACCAAAAACGTCCTCAATTACTTTGATGTTATCGCTAGAAACATTATTGTTGAAGCAATAGCCACTAGTTGAGGCTAAAGCCGTGCTGTTTATGTTAGGCATAACTCTTACTACTTTGCAGTTTTTACCTAAGTGATTTTCAAAATAAGAGAGTGTTTTACCCACAGCAATCGATACTATTAGAATGTCATTATTTGTTAAATTAGATTTAACTTCATCGATTATTTCATCTAACACTGAAGGCTTAACGGCTAAAAAAAGCACATCTGAAGATGCAATCAATTCTCCCTGAGAACCACATTTTCCAATACCATAGTCATCAACTAACTTGTCAATTTTTTCATCGCCTTTGTTAAAACCAAAAATATCATCGGAATTATATCCGCTTAAATTCATGCCCGCTATGATAGCACTTGTCATTTTGCCAGTTCCTAAAAATCCGTATTTCATAATAAACCTCCTAATTAGTTTCTTTATTATATCAAACTATCAAAATAATTGATAGTTTGAGGCAAATAAAAAAGTGCCAATTACAATGATTGACACTTTCTCAAGATTTGTATTTTATATAAATAGATTTACATCGGAGTCTTCAGCGGCATCTAGATAAGACGCTACGCCGGCATATTCGATTCCATCAATTAACTCTTCTGCATGAATACCCATTACATCCATAGACATGGTGCATGCTATAACTTTAACTCCGCTATCCATAGCAGATTTTATCAAATCCTCTAATGAACTTACATTCTTTTGCTTCATTATGGTTTTCATCATCTTAGATCCCATACCCATCATATTCATGCTAGAGAGTTTTAGTTTGTTTGCTCCGCGAGGCATCATCTTGCTGAACATTCCTTCTACAAAAGATTTCTTTACATTTTGCTTTTCTGATTTTCTAAGAACATTTAGTCCCCAGAAAGTAAAGAACATCGTAACAGGTCTTCCCATAGATGCGGCTCCGTTTGCAATAATAAACGCTGCAATTGCTTTGTCTAGATCTCCATCAAATACAATCATGCTTTTTCCGTGAGATTTATGTGAGGTGGATTTTTCTATAGTAGGCTCACAATTTCCCTTTGAGATATATACTATGTTTTGATTTCCTTCTCTAATTTTTTTAACGAAGGTATTTCCTGTTTTTCTACACCAGCTTTCTACATCACTTGCAAAGCCCATATCTGTAGCTGAAACTTTAACAACAGCACCTTCTTCCAAGGTTTTAAGGATTTCGCTGATTTTCATTATAGGACCAGGGCACTGCATACCACAACAATCGATTACTATTATATTCTCATCTAAAGGCAATTCAAAATTCATATCTTCTCCTTTAACAGGTTTTTTAATAACTTCAGGAACAAAGGTTACTGACTTATAAAAAGTTGAACCTCCAGCTAAAACACTCGTGTTTTCGAAACCGTTTTGTACTAACAATCGGAATACATTATACGAACGAACGCCTATAGCGCAATAAACGATAATCCTTTTATCTTTAGGTAATTGATCTAGGTTATCTCTGAGATCTGCCCAAGTAATATGCAGTGATCCAGGAAAGTCCCAAACAGTGCGCTCTTCTTTTGCAGAGATATCTAAAATAAAATCATCATCTTTTAACTCATCCCATTGTGTAAAGTCAACTAAACCTCTGAGCATATTCTCTGATACAAATCCCAGCATATTTACTGGATCTTTAGCAGATGAAAATGGAGGTGCATAAGCCAATTCCAGGAGACTTAAATCATTAGTGCTTCCGCCAAGTCTCATTGTAGTTGCAATAGTATCAATTCTTTTATCCACACCGTCTTGTCCCACTATTTGTGCACCAAAGATTTTTCCGTCTTTTCCAAATAGCATTTTCATGGTAAGGGGTGTAGCACCAGGGTAGTAACCTGCATGAGATTTTTGGTTGATTAGAGCGATGAAATAATCTTCGTTTCGCTTCATGCCGCTACTCATTAGAGATTTCTCATTAACACCTACCATAGCAACTGTAAGGTCAAAAACTTTAGCAACCGATGTGCCAAGAGTTCCCTCGTAACTATCTTCTATACCTCTTAAGTTGTTTGCCAATATACGCGCTTGTTTATTAGCAGGCCCTGCAAGTGGAATCATGCCGCTTTCTTTAGTCACATAATTGTTTATTTCTATCACGTCGCCTACTGCCCATACATTAGGCGCTGAAGTTTGCATTTTAGAATTAACCTTTATACCACCTTTTGCATTAAGTTCTATCCCAGCTTCTCTGGCAAGTTCACTGTTAGGTCTTACACCTATTGATAAAACTACCATATCTACTAAAACTGAATTACCGCTATTTAAAACGATGTTTATGCCATCTTCTGATTTTTCAAAAGATTTTACAGCATCACTTAAAATAAGGTTTACTTGGTTCATATTTATATTTTGGTGTAAAAGCTGAGCCATATCATAGTCTACCGGAGGAAGCACTTGATCTTGAGCTTCAATTAAAGTTACAGAGAGACCTCGTTTGTGTAGATTCTCAGCAGTTTCTAAGCCAATAAATCCGCCACCAATAACTGCAGCGCTTGTAACACCTTCGGTATCGGTTAGCTCTTTTATATGGTCTGTATCGGGAATAGTCCACAAGGTGTGAATTCCTTCAGAATCAATTCCTGGTATTGGCGGTTTAAGAGGTGAAGATCCAGTAGCTATTACCAGGTCATCGTAATATTCCTCTTCGGTTCCGTTTATTATAACTTTCTTATTTTCCAAATCAATTGATGTGACTTCGCTATTTATTCTCACATCGAGATTGAACTTTTTTTTCATTGCACTAGGAGTTAGAACTAAAAGATTCGATCTCTCTTTAATTACTTCTCCTATATAGTAAGGTAGCCCACAATTTGCAAAGGAGACATAACTTCCTCTTTCAAGAAGAACTATTTCAGCAGTATCGTCTAATCTTCTTAAACGTGTGGCTGTAGTAGCACCACCTGCGACGCCTCCTATTATTACAGTTTTACTCATAATTTTACCTCCATCTGTATTATGTTATTATATTAACAAAAATGAACAACAAATAACAGTGACAAAGTCACATAATTATTCATAATATCCTTTACAATTAGTCGTTTTAGAATTAGAATGAACGTGGAGGGACCTATCATGGAGGAAACACTAAAAAAAACCTTAAATTTCTGGCCGTATCTAAGCGAAGTTGAAAGACAGGAAATCTTATATCAGACTTTTAAAGTAGAGTATGACAGTAAAAAAATCTTAATACACGGTAGAGATGAATGCAAGGGTTTAATGATAGTAAACAAGGGAAGGGTTAGAGTTTACATTAACTCAGATAACGGTTCTAACGGAGGAGAAATCACACTTTATCGATTGCTTGACGGTGATGTTTGCATATTAAGTGCCGCGTGCATGATGAAAAGCTTAGATATCAGTGTGAGCATGGAGATTGAAGAGCATACCGAACTTCTTGTTATCCCCAAAGGACTTTTCCTAGAGATAAGCAACAACAATATTATGGTAAAAAATTATTTACTTGAAGAAATATCTGACAAATTCTCTTCGGTTATATGGGCATTAAATCAGTACATATTTACGAATATGGCGCACAGGCTATCAAGCGCGCTAATTGAGCATAGGGCTTTGGCAGGTTCGGATGATGTGGTCATAACACACGATACACTAGCTAGAGACTTAGGAACGGCTAGAGAAGTGGTAACAAGACTTTTAAAACAATTTCAAAATGATGAATTGGTAGAGCTTTCAAGAGGGAAAATTAAAATATTAGATATGAATAGATTAATTAAGATTTAGTTAGATTAACATATGAAATGGAGGAAAGAAAATAACTTGTAAAGAAAAAGGATCCTGTGAGGCTTGTTGGACAACACATTAAGGCAAATTGATTGATGATGACGTGTGCCCGACATGTAAAGAACCCGCGTTGGTATATGAAAATATAATTAGTAAAAGGAAAGGATCCAAAAAGTATGAAGGTACAAAGAGTGAAAAAAATTTAATGACCGCATTCGGTCAAGAATCTAAATCAAGAAATAGATACGCATACTTCGAAGGAGCTGCATAAGGGGAAGGTTACGAGAAGATAGCAGATATCTTTTTGCAAACTGCTAGAAATGAACAAGCCCATGCAAGGATATATTTAGAGGAGCTTGGTGGCATAGGTACTACGGCAGAGAATTTCGTTATTGCAGTCGAAAGTGAAATACATGAAAGTAATGATTTGTATGAAAGATTTGCCAAGGAAGCTGAAGAGGAAGGTTTTACGAGACTGGCTGCAAGCTTCAGAGAAATAGATGAGATAGATAAGGCTCATAGCGAAGGTTTTCAAAGATTGCTAGAAGAAATGAAATCAAAACCAAAACCTAAAAAACTAGAAGATGCCATGTGAATGCCGTATATGTGGACATTTAATTTTAGGAACAAAAGCCCAGAGGTTTGCCCTGTTTGCGATTATTCAAAGGCTTATTTTGAAGTTAAAGCTGGGAATTATTGATATTAAGAATTGGTTAGAAAAAAGAAAATTAGATCTAAAGAGATAATATGGGGGCAGGAAAAATTGCATCTCATTATCGTTTTGAAGATTGACCGAAGCGCTTTAGTATGCTAAAATTATCATATAATTTAATAACTCGGATGAAAAATGTGGGAGAGATCAGAAAATGGCGCCGAAGGGGAAGTTGTAGTAAACTCTCAGGCAAAAGGACCGCATTTGGACGAACCTCTGGAGAGAGTAAAACCACCGAAGAAGTAAATCTTTCAGGTTAAAGGACAGAGACACAAACAGTTTATCTTTTTGTGTCATTTTTAGTTTTTTGGAGGAGAAGAAAATGGATAAAAAAACACCGCTTTATGAAACACATATAAAATATGGAGGAAAGATGGTTTCTTTTGGAGGATATATACTGCCAGTTCAGTATGAAACCGGCGTAAAAAAGGAACATCTGGCTGTTCGTACCACGTGCGGATTATTTGATGTGTCCCATATGGGAGAAATTATTGTTAAGGGGAAGGATTCTTTGGAATTTTTAAACTATATCCTTAGTAATGATTACACAAATATGAAAGATGGACAGGTTAGATACGGAATACTTTGTAATGAAAAAGGAGGAGCAATCGATGATCTTTTGGTTTATAAAAAGGCTGAAGGTGATTACTTGCTAGTGCCAAATGCTTCAAACAAGGATAAAGACTTTGAATGGATGGAGAAACACAAAAGAGGAAGAGTGGAAATTAAAGATGAATCAGCTAAGTACGGGCTGCTTGCGTTGCAGGGACCGAATGCAGAAAAAATTCTTACCAAGCTAATATCAAAAGATGAAATTCCAAGCAAGTATTATACAGCTGAGTTCGGATGTAAACTTGGAGATGTAGTCTGCATGGTATCAAGAACTGGTTATACTGGAGAAGATGG
>JAAYHV010000030.1 GCA_012744355.1 Clostridiales bacterium | reverse complement strand
TAAAATAAAATTTTTATCTTATATCTATCATTTTAACGAAAAAATTCAAATAAGCTGGCAAACAAATTGTAATCCAGTAATAAAAGGGACGGGGTTATTTTTCAGGGAAAACCTACCTCTTGAAATCGAAAAGCTGTGCAGGGAGGAGTAATGTTCTTGTATTTACCTTTAATAATGGCCTTTCGGATTACTCTCTCAAATTAATTTGTCTCACGAGAAGAGATATAAGTTATGAATTTACATGGATTTTGACCACAGAGAAAGTAGCTGTAGTAAACAGTTAGGATTTGTAGTATACTAACTGGAATTAGTATATCTGATCAAAATATTAGTTGCATATAAATAGTATAATATTCAACAATTAAAGAGTTTTGGGAGGTCAAGCAAATGGGAGACAGAGGTTCAGTAGAATCAAATAAAAAGGTATCAATTATTTCTTATGGGGTGTCACTAATCATATTCTTAATAATTGCTATATGGGGAAAATTCTTTTTAAAAGGCGGAGATGAAATGGGATATGCATTAATGAATTTTTATCTTATTATGCCATTAGTATCCTTAGTGTTTGGAATAATTTTGGGGTCTAAAGATGCTTATTTAAAATGGGCATATCCAATAGTATTTGGAATATTAGGGATTATAATTCCATCTTTTATATTTATTGGATCATTGGATTGGATTTCTGTATTCTTTTCTTTGATACCTGCATTATTAGGTTTGGCAATTGGTATTTTAATAAATAAAAGTAGAAACAAAAAACTCGTATAATTTGACAAATGAAATTAAATATTGATAGTATTAAACCCCCTGATATCAAGGGGTTTAATTTTTTACATGCTTAACTATATTTCCATTCTCTTTTATTGGCTTTGGGGTAGCTGTTTAGTTTTATTTAGCTGTCTGATTTCATGCCATAACCATATACCTGTCAATAAAAAGGATGAGATGTCAGACAAGGGAGCTGACCACCATGCGCCTTCTAAGCCCCAGAAATAGGGGAGAATTAACAAAATTGGTATAAAGATAATAACTTGCCTAGAAAGGCCTAAAAGAGTGGCCTGTTTTGGTTTACCTACAGCCTGAAAATAAGTGGTACTAATCATTTGCAAGCCTACTAAAGGTATGAATTTAAAAAAGATTTCCATAGCATGAATTCCCTGTGCGATCAATTCTGGATTTTTATTAAAAAGTCCTATTAATTGAGCAGGCCAAATCTTAGAAACGATAAAGCCAATAGCTATTATAGAAGTAGCAGATACAATTGATAATTTTAAAGCATCTTTAACTCGTCCGAATTGTTTAGCGCCATAATTATATCCTATTATTGGTTGAGCGCCTTGACTAATTCCCATAGCTGGCATTACTAGAAAAGTAGTAATGCTCATTATTATTCCTATAGTAGCTAGTGACAGATCTCCTCCATAGAAAGCTAATTTACGGTTTAGGATTAAACGATAACTTTTTACATCCATTCTAATTATATCTTTATTTAAAATTGCGTATCCAGTGCTGTATGACCAAGAAATTCAGTGCAACTTTCAAAGTTTTGTTAGTAATAATGACTAAATATGTTTTGCCTACAACTGGAGAAACAGCAAGAATTAAATTGTACAATCCTTTTATATCCTTTACATCACCTCCAATAATAAGTATATCATTCTCGTTAGTTAAACCTGATACCTATGGAAAAATAATTTCCATTATTTATGTAATTCATTTTACCACTCAAAGTGGCAAAACGAAAAGAAAAGTAAAAAAATAAGAGGTTTTAGAACTAAAGATGTCGCAGTAGTAAGACTTGTCAGAGTATTATCTTTAGCCTAGAAATAAATGAGTTCATAATTTATATGGTACATAGTGTCTTGGATAGAGCTATTGGTTTAAGTGTAGAAGCCTTTGACTAAAGTTTTTTAATAAAAGGGACAAAATTTTAAAGAATATTTACTTAATGCAGTTGTATCAAAAAAGCTATGGGTTATGGGTAATTGAAAATCACAATTACCTTAATCCATAGCATCTCTGTTTCTACTAAATGTATTTTAGTCGTCGAAAGCTTCGCTTACGTTCCATTCTTTCCATACATTTCCAACAAGCCCGATTCCTGGCTTTAATGTCTTTTTGCCTGGTTGCCATCCTGATGGTGTAACTTCACCACCTTTGGTTTTTCTTACTAATTGGAAAGCTTTAATTTGTCTTATTGCCTCAGATACATTTCTTCCTACAGGTGGAGTTAATACTTCAAAAGCTTGAACTACTCCATCTGGGTCGATAATAAATCTGCCCCTAGTGTTTACTCCGCCTTCTTCATCGTATACTCCATAAATGCTACCAACTTTACCGCCTTGATCTGATAACATTGGATATGGAATGTCCTTGTTGATTATCTTAGATAATTCTTGATCATTCCAAATTTTGTGTACAAATGTTGAATCTACACTCATTGATAAAACTTCTACTCCTAGTTCTTTAAAGGCATCATATTTTTCAGCAACTGCTGAAACTTCAGTCCCTCAAACGAAAGTAAAGTCTCCTGGATAGAAGCATAATAATACCCACTTACCCTTGTAGTCTTCTAAATTAACGTTTGTAAAATTACCCTTGTGATAAGCTGGCGCTGTAAATGTTGGTGCCGGTTTTCCTACTTTAATCATGTTTTTCTTATCCTCCTTTAAGTATTCTTTTGTAATTATTTTATTAGCTTCTTCTGCTTCATTTATAGAAGCACTAGGTTTGCTACAACCTATATTCATGTTTTCGCTCAAATAAATACACCTCCTTAAAAAAATAGTAGTATGCATATATACTATGTATATGCCACCATCACATATATAGCATAACAAATATTTCTCAAATAAGCAACCAACAAATGATAGTGTCAATATAGCGGGGTTTTGACACTTGGGCAATGTTAAAAAACGCTAAAGCCTTTGAAAAGGCTTTGTTTTATTTGCCAATTTTTTTTATTAGTATAAATTTACAAATTGCAATAACAAAGACAATAATATAATAGTAGTTTTGTTGATGGTCTCGATGTTTTATTAGTACGTATTGTTTTTTTCTTTTTCATGATCTGCATGCCAGACCTGGCTTATAAAAGGATTTGTCTTAGCTATTTCATCATAGTTCCATTTAGGTGCAGAGCATACATTACACCAGTGGCCTGCCTTTAAGACGAGTAGAGGACTTGCCTCAAATTTATGTCCGTATGCACATCTCCACTTAAGCTTTGTGGTCAAATCACCTGTAATCATTGTTTTAGATAAACACTTCCCGCCTCTAAATATAGCTGCCTTATTCATCTCATGAATATCTAAGGATTCATCTGATTTGGTTTCGTCATAGCCGTGATTTAATATGATGTAATTAGTATCATCAATTAGTTTAAATTTATCCCAGCCAGGTATATTTTCCCATTTTTCTCTTGATCCGAAAAAAGCGTTTATTTTATTCTCTATATTATTTTCAATCCAGTAAAGAGGACCGTTTTTGCTCATAGGAGTTTTCTTCATTACTTTTTCTTTAACATAGTTTAAAGGCATGTACTTTAATAACTTCATAGAAAATGGGATAGCTTTTTCAAGCTGCACTAAAAAATCTTCAAAACTTTCACTTCTAAAATGGGTAATATCATCAAGCCTATCAGAGTCCAAATACCAGTGACCGTGAAAATTCCTCGTAGCATACCAATTGGGATCAGCTAGCTGTTCATATTCAACACCTAGCATTTGATAAAGTGTTTTTGTGAATTCGTAGGATCGCAGCCTGCATGTAGAGCCTCCGCCTATGTTATATACGTTGCGCCAAAAATCTTGTGGCAAGTCATCAGAGCAGCAAGCAACCATTAGTTTGCCTGAGTCATGAGCTGTGACCCACTCCAAGTGATTATTTATTGGTTGATGATAACTGATTCCGTCATCTACTCCTAAAATATCCAAGTGCAGGATACCAGTTTGGCGTAGGGAAACCCAGTTTTTAAGAGCTGATTCTATTACTAGGCGTTCTGCAGCAATCTTGGATACTGCGTAGTAGTCATATAAACTTGGCACTATAGGGTCACCTATTCGACCCCAATGCACAGGTACTGATCTGTTTCCTGTTTCTGCAATAGTTCCTATGTACACTAGTTTTATTAAATCAGGATTTGGTTGGGACTTTATTGCTTTAACTATGTTTTCGGTTCCGCCGTAGTTTATTTTCCATGCTAAATCCGGATGCTTATCAGCGGCAGGGGACACTAATGCAGCCACGTGCAGAATAACATCGCTAAGACTGACTGCCTTTAAAACGTCATCATAATCAGTTAAGTCTCCCCATATGATTGTTACAGCTGGGTCATTTTTATATTTTTTCATCATTTTAATATTTTTCTTAGATGGCCTGATGAGTAAAACGATATGAAATTTAAATTTATATTCATAAAGCTGCTTGAAACTTTCTTTTCCCATAGAACCTGTTGAACCTGTAAGTAAAATTCTTTTTTGATTCATAGCGAACCCTCCGTAATATTTAAAGGAAATTACAAAAGTTTAAAAATATCTTTATCAATTGATTTAGGCTTTTTAAGAGAAGCGTATCTATTCACTATTTTTCCATCTCTATCCACTAAGAATTTTTCAAAATTCCATTTAATATCACCGCTATTTTTGTTTAAATTATTTTCTATTAGATATTTATACAGCGGATGCCTGTTTTCTCCATTAACTTCTATTTTTTCAAACATAGGAAAAGTCACACCATAATTTAGCTGACAGAAATCTAATATTTCTTTATTATCGCCTGGATCTTGGTTTTTAAATTGATTACAAGGAAAACCAAGTATCATCAATCCTTTGTCCTTGTATTTTTCATATAGCTCCTCTAGACCTTGAAATTGAGGTGTGAATCCGCATTTGCTTGCAGTATTTACAATCAAAAGAACTTTTCCTTCAAGAGAAGACAGCTTAACGCTATCACCGTTCATTTGTACCACTTCTAAATCTGTTTTATATAGACTCATAATTTGTTTTCCTTTCTGAAATTTATAACAATTGCAACCATTAATATACTATTATTTATTGTATCATAAATAATAGTAGTTAGGTTAAAGTTGTTTATTGACTTAGCATTTACAAATATCCAAAAGAAGAGGAGCTGAGGAGCTAATGGTAGAATATAAAAAACTCGGAATTAAATCCGAGTTTTTTCAAGTATTTCAATTTTTACAAATCTTTGTTTATATGACCTACCGTGTTCGTAATAATAACCTACGCCTAGTTCATCAATTGTCTCAACACTAGAAGGTATTACAATATGGTGAAGGTCCGGGCAAGTATATATTCCATATTTCTCGATTTTCTTTAAACCTTGATTAATATGAAGTTTCTTTAAGTAATGGAAATCATAAATAGCATATTCTCCCAATACTTGCATTGAATCGGGCAAATATATTTCTTCTACTGTATTTCTTTGTTTTCTTATAACCAAAGGTCCTTCTAATTTAGTAACAGGCATTCCTTCTATTTCATTAGGGAAACTGATTTTAGGTAAGGGGTTATTAATTTTAGTTATTACGACTTCGTTATCAACTACTCTATATTCAAAATCCATTGGTACACACATCCTATCTATTGGTTAAAGAGTCATAATGTGCATGGTTTGTCGCCCAGTGAACTTTAGATATATATTGTTCAGCTTCTAAAGCTTTATTTTCCTTTAATAGCGCTAATATTTTGCGGTGCTCATCATTAGTTTCAATTAAATTAGTTTTAATAAGATCAATATCGGTATCTGTGTCGGAATAGTTTCTGCTGATGAACTTGCTTTCCAGTTTACTGACAGTATCTATTAATATTGAATTATCACATTTATTTATATATATTTCATGAAAGATTCTTTGCTGCTGTACATAAGCATCGAATTTATTAGAATTAATTGCCAGATCCATACTGTCAATATAGTACTGCATTTCTGCATAATCATCCTTTGTCAGTAGAGGACAAGACAAGCGAGCAGCCAATCCGTCTAAATTACCAATTAATAAGTAAAGATTAACGGCATCTTCTAATGTAACCTCGTTAATGTAGAAGCCTTTTCTAGGAACCATATTGATGATGCCTTCTGATGCTAATTGAATCAAAGCTTCCCTTACAGGCGTCCTGCTAATTTTAAGAATATCGCATACTTTAGCTTCGTTAATCTTGTCGTTAGGCTTTAGTGTTCCTTCTGACATTTCTCTTGCGATGTAATCATATACATGCTCTTTTAGTGATTTAAATACTGTATCCATATTTTTCCCCTTAGATTTCTAATTTATTAATATAATATTACCATGAAATGTAAAGTATTTCAATAATATTAGCAGAAAATATATAGTATATAATATAAAGATTTATCAAAAATGGTTGACAGAATAGAATGAGGAACATATAATATATAATATATTGTGTAACAGTAAATTGTTAATCTAACATTAGAGGAGGAGTTTAAAATGAAAAAATTTAATAATGTAATAGTTAGAAAACCATGTAGAGCTTTAGTAGATGGTATCTCTGGAGGTACTTACGAAGGTAAACCTGATTACGAAAAGGCTGTAGTACAGCACGCTGCATACAGAGAAGCTTTAAAAAAATGTGGTGTTGAAGTGACTGTTTTAGAAGCAGACGAAAGATACCCAGATTCATGTTTCGTAGAAGATCCTGCGTTAATTACTAGCAAATGTGCTATAATTACAAATCCTGGTGCTGAAAGCAGAAAAGGCGAGGAAAAGGAAATTATCGGAGCTGTTAAAAAGTTTTTCTCTGACGATAAGATCGAATTTATAAAAGACCCTGGGACTTTAGAAGGCGGAGACGTTATGATGGTAGGCGATCACTTCTATGTAGGTCGTTCTGCAAGAACTAATGAAGAAGGTATTAGGCAGTTAACGGAAATTTTGGCTAAGTATGGCATGACATGTTCAGAAGTTAAGTTAGAAGAAGTTTTACATCTAAAAACTGGTATTAACTACTTAGAAGATAATAACATGCTAGTTTCAGGTGAGTTTGTTACAAAACCTGATTTCGAAAAGTTTAATAAAGTTGAAATACCTGAAGATGAAGCTTATGCTGCTAATTGCATTTGGATGAATGGCACTGTAATTGTACCTGAAGGATACCCTACAGTACTAAAAGCTGTACAGGACTTAGGTTACAAAACTTTAGTTGTTGATACATCAGAATATAGAAAAGTAGATGGCGGACTTAGCTGTTTATCATTAAGATTCTAGATAGTTTAGAAGCAGGGGCAGTTCCCCTGCACGTTATTATATATAGAGGTGAATTATGGATAATAAACAAGAAAGAGATCTGGGGGTACTAAAACTAACGATGTTTGTAGTTGGTCTTACCCTGGCAAGCGGAGTATTCAGCATGGCTGGAGACTTTGCGGCAGTAGGCGCATCAACTGGTGCAATGCTAATAGGTTGGGTAATCTGCGGTATAGGAATGCTTTCTTTGGCACTTGTGTATCACAGACTTAGTGTCATTAGACCTGAACTAACAAGTGGTATTTACAGCTACGCAAAAGACGGGTTTGGAGATTACATTGGTTTTAACTCGGCTTGGGGTTATTGGATGAGTGCAATACTAGCACAGGTGTCATTTGCCACATTGCTATTTGCAGCGCTAGGAAGTTTCTTTGACGTCTTTGGTGCTGGCAATAACACAGCTTCAGTAGTTATATCTTCGGCATTAATATGGCTTACAGCTATTATACTTAACAAAGGTATAAGCCAAGCTCATTTTATCAATACAATTGTAGTAATAGCTAAAGTGATTCCAATAGCATTTATGGTATTAGCAGTAATATTTGCAAGAGAATTCGATTGGGCAACATTTACTTCTAACTTCTGGATAGATGAAATCGCAGGCCAGAGCGTAATGGAGCAGATAAAAGGAACCATATTTACTACAGTATGGATTTTTATAGGAATTGAAGGAGCTGTAGTGGTATCAGGTAGAGCTAAGACTACTAAAGAGTCTGGAAGAGCTACTATGATAGGATTTTTAAGTCTCTTAGCATTATACGTAGTTATCACAGTTCTTAGTTATGGTGTTATGCCTAGAGAAGAACTAGCGAACTTGGCAAACCCATCATTAGCTGGAACAGTAGCTTACGTAGTAGGACCTTGGGGTGGAGCGCTAGTTAATATAGCAGTAATCATTTCACTAGCAGGCGCATTGTTTACTTACACTCTTCTTTATACAGATAGTGCTTTTGCACCAGCGAGCCAGGAATGTTTCCCTGAATTCTTTAAGAAGACTAATAAACACAACGTTCCTACAAATGCAATAGTAATTTCAACCATAATTGTTCAGTTTTTCTTAATCTTGGTACTTTTAAATGAATCAAGTTTCCAAGCGTTGTATACACTATCAACTAGTGCTATTATGGTACCTTATCTGTTATCAGGGTTATATAACCTTAAGTTAACAATGAAGGGCGAAGGCTTAAATGGAGAAAACGGAAGCAGCGTAAGAGTATGGACTATTACTATTCTAGCAGCAGTTTACGGAGTTTGGATGATGTATGCGTCTGGACTAGTATATGTGCTAATAATGGCTCTATTATATGCACCAGGCACGCTACTTTATATTTACACAAGGAAACAACAAGGTAAAAAGATATTTAATACAACCACAGACATAGTTGCCTGTGTAGTAATTATGATAGGCTTCGTAGCATCAGTAATTCTTATATTAAACGGTACAATTGCACCGTTCTAAATTTAAAGACTAACTAAATAACATAAAAACAGCACAGTGTGAAATTTAATACTGTGCTGTTTGACTTTTTGTTATCTATTTTGTTGGCGCAGGTGCTTTAACCACTGTGATTTCCAAAACTTCTTGGTTTAAGTTTTTAACGTTCATCTTTACGTTTTCGGGTATCTTCAGTAAGCTGCCTTTTTCATATTCATGAATATTTTGACTATCTAACCCTAAGGATAGTGTGCCTCTTATAACGTTCATGTAAAGTGTTGAGTTTGAAAAGTGCTCAGGTAAACCTTCGCCTTTATTAAACACCATATGATTGTAATGGACATTTTCGTCTGCGATGACTCTTTCTACGATCTTATCATCAGTGATTGTAAATTTAAATACTTGTTCTATCATAGTTTTCCCTTTCTAAGACATCAATCTTTTTTCTCCTTCAAGCTCAGTAATGTGCTTAATATTTTGCGTAACCTCTAGTACCCCTAAAAATGCACCTTGTTTGTTCCTAACGGCAAAATATCTGATATATACAAATGCTTCGCCCATTTTAATCCAAAAATCTTCATATTCTTTTTTGCCGCTTCTTAAATCTTCAACGATTTCCTCTACTAAATGTACACTCTTAGGAGGATGACAATACTTTACTTCTCTTCCGATAATAGTTAAAGGTCTGTCAAAAGTTCGCTCTTTACCTTGAGTAAAGTATTTAACTCTATTATCAGCTCCTACAAAGGTCATATCTAAAGGCACGGTATTTAAAATAGAGTTAATCTCTTCAGCAGTTAGTGTACCAGCGTCAAAAGCCACTTTGGACTGACTGTCTTTTGATACGTAGTCCGTAATGGTTGTTTCTGGATTTTCTTCAGAAACGTTATTACTGCTTTCCATTATATAATTAATCAAAGTAAAACCTATGTCGGCGCTGGATTTTTGGATATTTGACCACTCTTCGTTGGTTAGCAAATCAACTACCATAGGAAACATGATTTCTTCTTCTTTAAATATCATTTCTCTGACTTGCCTTATGACATCAAAAACAGATTCTTTAATATCGGCTGCACTTTTTTCACCTTCTTTTAAACTGATTAATACATCTTTAATCTTTCCTCTTATTTCATCATCCACACCCCACATTACTTGTGGAGGAGCTGTGATGTTATAGTTTTCCATATAAGGGAAAAGAAGGTTTTCTTTACGACTGTAATGGTAGTCAATAGTTGCTAATTTTTCTAATTCCTTAATTAAAAGATATTTACTTTCTTTAGAATCACTGCTAATGTATGATATCAAGCTATTTGAAATTTCATAATCAAGCAGGTCCTCTATTGCGCGATTTTCACGCATGAATGTATTAATTGGATGGCCTTTTTCATAAGCAAGTGATGGCTTAGTATCGTCGCTATGTATATCTTTAATTGACCCTTTAAATACAGATGCATGCACATCGCATAATCCTTGTATTTCTTCTACAGGCATGCCTTCGTCTACCAAGGCTTGTTCCATCTCTGTTATTTCAGATGGAGAGATACCTTCCGTTAACTGGCTGAACTCTTCTTTAACGGATTCAACAGTAGCACCGTCATGAAGTTTGTGGATTAGCTCTTTTAATTTTTGTTGCCTTTGGGCGTTATTATTTATTAGTTCACTCATTTTTATACCTCCAAAATTTAAAGGGTAATAGTTTTATATGGTAGCTTGATTATACCATAATTATAATAGAACTACTTTATGATTAACTGCTATTTGACCCTAGTGAATTTTATAGCATCAGTAGGACACGCTAAAGAGCAGTTATTACATTGATGGCAAAGAGCTGTATTTATGCTAGCTTTGTTATCATGGCCAATAGTTATAGCGTTAGATTGGCATACGCTTTCACATTTTTTACAACCTATACAAGCAGATTCATCAACTTGTTTAGAGAACCTTCCATATTTACCAAAAGTTTTTTGCATCACGCCAAAAGGGCAAATATGATTATGGAAAACTTCAGGCTTATATATTAGGGTCACTAAAAATGAAATTGCTAACCACACTAAAAGTATAGGGATATTAATTTGTAAAGCCTTTTTAAACAATATCATTACCACTATTGTAATACCCAAAAAGACCCAAGGCAAAACACCGTTCTTAAGCCATTTGGGAGGATTAGCATTTTGAATCTTCAATTTTCTAGAAATCCAATCCGCAGGTATCATAACAGTGTTCATGGGACATATATATCCGCAGTAAAATCTACCAAAAAATATCGATCCGATTAGAGTCACTGCAAAGAGCCCTAACCAAATCATCATATTTCCTCCTGTTATGATTAATAAAAAAAGTGCTAAAAAAACTAGCCTTATTATTGTTTCTATCCATTTCATAGTATTTTCTCCTTAAATTATTGACTTAATACTAGTATATATGTATAGTGTTTTTAAAAGAGTTACCAAAGTAACTCTTAGGGGGTTTGTATGTATAAGAATGATGAAAAAATATATGAAACAATAATGCTTAAAGAGTTGAAAGAAGAGGACATAAAAGAAAATATTAAAAAAGGTAAGTTTATAATTTCGTCTTTTGAAAAGAACTCTGTTGTCCATTTTGAAGGAGATGCTTGTAATAATTTAGAAATAATAATTTCGGGAAGAGTTTCGGTTGACCGTCTTGATGAAACTGGTGGAATACTTACAATATCCGAATTTACAGAAGGTGATATGATTGGTGGAAATTTATTGTTTTCCAAGCTTCCCAAGTATCCTATGACAATTATTACTAAAGAAGATACAGTAATAATAAAAATTGAAAGAGAGTTACTGTTTGAACTTTTTCGTGATAACTCATCTTTTTTGCGTAAATACTTAGAGTATGTTACTGATCATAGCGTTATATTAAGTCACAAGATTAAAGAATATATGGGGAAGTCTATAAGGGAAAGTATAATCAGCTATTTAGAATATGAAGTAATTCGTCAGGGGTCTAATTGCGTTACACTAAACTTGACCAAAAAGGATCTAGCTGAAAAGCTAGGTGTGCAAAGAACCTCATTATCTAGAGAGCTAACTAAGATGAAAAATGATGGATTGATTTATTTTGATAGGGAATCTATCACTTTGATCGATGGATAATAAAGACTAGCTGTTGTTTTTTCTAGCCTGCTTTTCCACAGAGTGTTTGTAATGTTTTATCAGCCTAGGTCTGTTATATCTTTGAGCAATAATGCAGGGCATATTTATGATTAATGCATAAGCGAGCATAATCAATATAACAATAGGAGGGCTCCAAAGTCCAAATATCCAAAATGGTGATATTTCAAGCCAATGAATAATTTCAGCTCTTCCTGTTTCGGCTATGAAAGCCTCTAAATATTCAGGATCACTACTTGTAATGTGTCTTTTTTGAAAGCCATTTTTATGAACTCTAGCGCCATCTGGTAAATATTTTTTCCAACTGTGAACTTTAAAAATTGTCTCGTAAATTTCGCCATCTTTCTCCCATTTTTTTGGTTTGAGCCAAAAGCTGTTTGGGGTAAAGTGCTTATCACTAATCCCATTACAAATAATAGCTACTGTTAGCTGAATCGTAGGCCATAATATTATGTATGAAATTATCATTAAATGATCAGGTAAATATATTATTTGCATAATTTACAGTTTTCTTCCTTTCCAAGTTGTCGTTTTAAAGATATAAGTTCCGATTATTGAATAAAAGAATATTACATGGAACATTAATAGGTAGAAAGGATAAAAGATACACACATACAAAGGATAAGTTCCTATGTTTCTAGCAGATCTATAAATCATAATAACTGTTAAAGCATATATTACTGATAAAAGCGCAAGGTGATTTAAATTACTGCTTATAAACGCATTTACAAGTTCAATAGGTAATGCTGTTAAATACGCTACATATATAATGATGGGTATAAGTAACCACCACTGAAGCGCTGACGAGCCTGAAGAAAAGTTTTTAGACCATCCCTCCAATACATTTTTAAATGATTCTTTATACATCGTAAAACTAATTTGGTCGCCGCCCATAAGAAGATTAATATAAATGCCTCTCTTGTTATAGTATTTACCTAGCTGGAAATCTTCTGCTACTGCGTTTTTTACAGGTTCATAACCGCCGTAACTATCAAATAATTCTTTAGATACCATAAAGACAGGGCCGTAAAATCCGATTTTATTTTTTATACCTAGAACACTCATGGCCGTAGCGCATATTTGAATTATATTAAAAAATAGAGAAAAATATTCATGTTGTTTTGTTACGGTGTGGTAAGGCTGAATTGATAAAGGACTTTTGTTATCATATTCGTTAATTAAGCTTTCAATAGCATACTTTGATAGTCTTACATCAGCATCAATGAAGAGTAAGACATCACCGCTGGCTGCTTTGGCTCCGTTTTGACTTGCCCAAGGTTTACCTTTCCAACCTTTAGGTAATGAATCAAGGTCAATACATTTAACATGGTGAGTTTTTATTATATCTGAAGTAGCGTCTTGAGAATTATCGTTAACACATATAATTTCGTGTGGTTTATTTGTTTGGTTTTCTAAGTCATGCAAAATATTAGGTAGCGTAGCTTCTTCGTTTCTAGCTGGAATTATTACAGATAATTTTATAATAGCAGTATTTTTATTTTTGCTAGCTTTTTTAAGCTTAGTAAAGTGAAAGAAAAGTATAATTCCAATAAAAAAGCCCAGATAGATCGTAAGATAATTTGTAAGCATATGCTATCCTTTCCATGCTGATAAATTGTTAATTGTAATATATAAACAGCAAAATGTTTGCATATATTATAACATAATTTATGTTATAATATACATCAATCATGATTTTAGTGTTGAATAAGGTGGTATTATGAAAAAAAATATTGTTATTGTAGGTGGAGGAATATCAGGGCTAACTGCCGCGGCATTTTTGACTGAAGACAAAAATAATAATGTGATTTTAATTGAACAATCGGAAAAACTGGGAGGACTTGTCGGTAGCTTTGAAGAAAAAGGCTTTGTGTTTGATAGTGGAATAAGAGCTATAGAAAACGCAGGAGTAATATTCCCTATGCTTAGATCTTTGGGTATCAGCGTTCCATTTAAAAAAAATAAGGTAACCCTAGGTATAGAAGACAAGTTCATTGAACTTGTGTCTTTTGAAAGTCTAATAAAATATCAAGAACTTCTTGTAGATTTGTTTCCCGAAGAAGAGAGTGCAATAAAAAAGATTATTCAGCTTGTACAAAACATATCAAAGTACATGGATGTTTTGTATGGCATAGATAATCCTTTGTTTCTTGATTTTAAAAAAGATAAAGAATATTTAACGAAGGTAGTTGTGCCTTGGATGCTTAAATACGCAGTTACCATTAACAAGATCCAGAAGCTTAACAAACCGGTTAATGATTGCCTACTGGACTTTACTAAAAATCAAGAATTGATTGATATGATTACTCAACATTTTTTTACAGATACACCTACGTTTTTTGCACTTAGCTACTTTAGGCTATATACCGACTATTATTATCCAGAAGGTGGGACAGCTACGCTTGTAAACAAGATAGAGGACTTTATTGTTAGAAATAATGGTATCATCAAAACAAATTCTGAAGTAAGCGCAATTGATGTTAATGGCAAAACGATTAAATGTAAGGATAACAGTGAATATAAATATGATAAATTGTTATGGGCAGCTGATTTAAAGACCTTATATAGAAACATTAATGTTTCGGACTATACTTGTGTGAATAGGAAGAAGTATTTAGAACAAAAGAAAGCTATACTAAAGGCAAAAGGTAATGACTCTATATTTACACTTTATATTGAATCCGAATTAGAGCTAGATTATTATATGGATAAATGTAGTGAACACTGTTTTTATGCACCTAAAAAAACTGGGCTAGGATCAATGGGATTATCAAAGCTTGATTTAATAGAGAATAAATCAAATAAAGAAGCTGTATTTAAATGGATTAAAGAATATTCAGAAAAAACAACTTATGAAATATCGATACCAGTCCTTAGGGACGACAAGCTTGCCCCAGAAGGCAAATCAGGACTTATTGTTAGCACTGTATTTGATTATGGACTAACTGAATATATTAAAGAAAATAATATGTATGAAGAATTTAAAGAGTTTTTAAGCCAAAGAATTATATCTGTGCTGACGAACTCAATATTCCCTAATTTAGATGAGAATATTTTAGAATATTTTTCGTCTACACCTATCACCATAGAAACTAGACTAAATAATTCAGATGGTGCGATTACAGGCTGGTCTTTTAGTGACAAGCAACCTGTAGAAAGTAGCCTTAAAAAAATAGCGAAATCGGTTGAAACTCCTTTTGATAATATATATCAATCAGGGCACTGGGTGTTTACTCCTTCAGGGCTACCAACTGCGATTATAACGGCCAAAGTAGCAGCGGATAAAATCAATAAAAAATAAAGTGTCCTATAAAAAGAAACATAGTGTATAAAAGCCGCCTTCACTGACATAAAGCACCTACGAGATAAGCGTTTTTTGACATTAATTCCTCGAGTGCAATTGAATATGGTGACATTCTTATTCAGTTGAAACTGAATAGTATATTGTGTTAAACTTGCCTTATAAGAAATCGTTTAGGGGGGTGAAGGTTAGTGACAGCATTTTGGATTAAGATAATAGCTATAGCATCTATGACATTAGATCATAGTGCATATCACCTGCTGGAACCTTCAGTAGCCTACGATGTGCTTAGATCCTTTGGAAGATTGGCTATGCCACTTTTTTGCTTTCTTATAGCTGAAGGATATTATCATACGCACAGTATTAAAGCGTATTTAAAAAGGGTGATAGGGTTTGCTTTATTAATCGAAGCATTTTTTATTGTTTTATACTTAGCTACAGGAGAGCTGTATCTTTTATCTGTAAATATTATTCTAACACTAGCTTCAGGATTAACGGCACTTGTACTTTTAAAATCAGGAAAGATGAAATATCAAATTCTGGGAGTTCTTTTAATTGTATTAGTTGCATTTACACCTTTTGATTATGGGGTTTACGGAGTACTGCTTATCGTTGGTTTTGGTTTAATACATGGAGAAGAAAAAACACTTCTTAAGCAGTTTGCTTTATTAGTATCTCTTAATTTTGTTTTCATCGTAGCAGTTCCATATTTGGGCATAGGGTTTTTAATTGTCTTTTTGCCAATGCAGTGGTTTTCTCTTTTAGCGCTTGTTCCGATAGCTCTATATAGCGGTAAAGAAGGTAAAAAACTTCAGATGTTTTTCTATATATATTACCCAGTGCATCTTGCAGTAATAATTGGAATTTCTTATTTGTTATAACGCCTATTAAAAAGGAGGAGAAAAAATGAAATTTAAGGAAGTTAAACCTTTAATTAAAATCGATGATCTTGATAAAATTGACATAAGAGTGGGAACAATTACTAAGGTAGAAGATGTTGAAAAATCAGACAAATTAGTAAAACTAAGTGTTGACTTTGGAGAATTCCAAAGAACAATATTAGTTGGAATGAAAGAGGAAAGAGATGATCCTAAAGAGATAGAAGGTGTGCAGGCACTCTTTGTTGTTAACATAGCTCCTAGAAAAATGATGGGAATAGAATCAGAAGGTATGCTTTTTGACCTTGGTTATGAAAATGAAATCGTCCCAGTGCTAGCAAACCCTGAAAAGCCTGTTCCAAACGGCACATGTGCAGGGTGAAAATAGATACACCCCACATACTAGACAAATGAAATTACAACTTAAACTTGGACTTACAGAGTAGAATTTATTCTATTCTGTATTTTTTTGTTAACAAAATATTTTAATAAAAAATTGTTAGTTTAGTTGTTATTTATTTGGGTATTGAATATATAAGTGTATAAATTGTTTACACTATATACATAAGGCAAATTTATATAAAAAAGAGTATATTTATACAAAAAGTGGAGGTGCATCTTGACTAAGAATTAAAAAAAAATATTGTCATTCACATTAATAATGACATTACTATTCGCGACAACAACATTTACAGCTTATGCTGCAGATGATGTGACTGGTTTAATAACAAATAAGAACATTTCGGTCATTCAGAACGGTAATGTTATAGGTGAGGGAGATACTATTACTAGTTTAGATCCTATCACTATTAACATATCTTTTGAAGCTCCGCTAATAGGAGATGATGAAAGTGACCATGTACTACAAGGAGACACAGCAACATTTCCAGTTGCCGAGGGATTTAGTTTAAATGGGGATCCAGGGATATATAACGATATGCCTTTAGTTTATGATGGTTATGACATAGGACATATATCTTTAATTGAAGATCCTACAGGGATTATTAACGCAAATATTGTATTTGATGGTGACACACAGGTATTTGATGGTAGCCAGGGATGGAGTGAGTATAAAAATTACAGAATTCCTAGATGGTCTTAAATATACAGTCACAGAAACTGATTATTCAGCAGAAGGCTATATAACTAGCATGGTTGGAGAAGACATAAAGTTTATTACAAAAGATATTACTAAAACAGAAACCTTTACGAATAGCAGAAACACAGGAGTGTTAGTAGTTGAAAAGGTTTTAAAAGGTAATGAGACTGATGCTAACAAAGAATTTGAGTTTAGTCTTGAAATTCCTGGACTAAATGGAGAATACAACTATGAAGGATCAGGCGGAAAAGCTAATGGAGCGTTGGAATTTATCGAAGGCGTAGCTAACTTTACTCTAAAAGGCGGAGAGAGCATAAAAATTCTAGAAATTCTGGATAGCCTGGCGTATGAAGTCACAGAAGCTGATTATTCCGAAGAAGGCTATATAACTAATATAGTTGGAGAAAACGAAAAGTTCATTAAAGCAGATGTTGCTAAAGTAGAAACTTTTGTCAATAGTAGAAATACAGGAATCTTAGTTATTAAAAAGATTTTAGAAGGTAATGGGACTGACGCTAAAAAAGACTTTGAGTTTACTCTGGAGATACCAGGACTAAATGGAGAATACAACTATGAAGGATTAGGTGGAAAAGCCAATGGTACCATAACCTATACTGAAGGTAAGACTAACTTCGTATTAAAAGGTGGAGAGAGCATAAAAATTGTAAGTATTTTAGACGGTTTGGAATACAAAGTCACAGAGGCAGATTATTCTAAGGACGGATATGATACCCTGAAAGACGGAGATAAAGGCAAAATAAATGTAGATGAAGTTCAGATTGCTACATTTACAAATAAGAGAAATGTCGTAGTTGAATCACCAAAAACAGGTGATGAAGAAAACATACTTCATTGGCTTTATGTAACATTCTCAGCACTGATTGCAATAGCGGTTTTAAGCCTTATTGCAAAAAGAATTAAGCAGTAACAAATAAACGATAAAAGCATGCAACATTTACCTTTCTGGTATTTGTTGCATGCTTTTTAATTATCTATAAATTAAAGTGGATATCTTAGATGGTATAAACGCTTTTTACCTCGGCTTGGTCTTACAATGACTTAAATGATGTCACCGGCCATAGTTTAAGTAAGCAAAGATTCTATTATTCTGTTTTAACTGCAAGTTACTTAAGGAATAAATATAAGTTGATAAATAAATGTTATGGTATATAATGTAAATAAGAAGTGCTATGAAGGAGCGTGAAGATGGTTATTTATAATAGAGAGTGTTTAATGATTACTTTTTGATGATGACAGATTTTATTGCGCAAAAATGTTTGCTAGGCACAAGTACAAAACTAAGAATAAGCAAATTACATTCAGATTGCAATAAGTCTTCTATCTAGTAGAAAGGTTATTGCAATTTTTATTCCATAGGAAATTCTATAATGGAGATGATGATATGAAATTAGAAAGAAATAAAGAAGATGAGCTTAGAGTAATAAACGAAAGCTGTAATGCTATTATGGTGATTGAGATATCTAGCCACAGAGTTATTTTTTTCAATAAAGCTGCGGAGAATTTGTTTTACAATAAAATGCAAGTTGGAATAAAATGTCAAGAACTGTTTTTTGGAAGAAGGACGCCTTGCGAAGATTGTATGATAGATAATATGAAATATGGAAGGAAAGAAATCTTTCATGCAGATACGGGCAGGCATTTAGAAATAGTTCTTAAGAAAATCCCATGGGAGGGCAAAGAAACTGTAGTAGCATATATAAATGAATTAACATCTAGTAAAGAATTCGAAAAAACAAAAGACGAATTATTAGAGCTTATTGACAATGTTCCATTAGGTATGGGAGTTTTTAAATGTAATGCCTTAAAAGAGATAGTACCGATTAAGGTTTCTAAATCAATTAAAGATAAATGGGGTATAAATGTTGAAATAAATGTAAATATAGAAAAGCAGTTTAAAAATTTCAATATACATTCCGATGATAAAAGACAACTCAAAATTGACATTAATAAAGCCACAAAGAATTTATCGCATAGTTTTGATGGGGTCTATAGATGCTTTAACATAAATGAAGGGGAGTATAGACATGTTAGGATAACGGCAAGCGGAATAAAAACTGGAGCATCTGATATTATATTTTACGTTAGTTTTATTGAAGTAGACAAAGAGTATCGTGCTTTGGGAGTTTGCGAGAAAAATCAAAGAGATGTGGACTTGATATTTGAACTGGCAGACATGAATTATTGGGAGTACTGTTTCAGCGAAGATAAAGCCAAGCATGTTATGATGCACGGAGAGCTGACAAACCTAGACTATGATATGGAGAATTGGCCAGAAACTGTTATCGAAAAAGAAATAGTACATCCAAAAGATGCCCAAATATATAGAAGCCAATTCTTAGAACTTAAAAATCTGAATAAAGATAGAATAGATTTTAATGCTAGAATTAGAAGTAAAAATGGAAGCTATATATGGAGAAATATTAAGGCAAGTACGGTACTAAACAAAGATACGCACCCTGATTATGCGGTATGTTTTTCTCGTAATATAGACAAAGAGATTAATGAACTCAAAGCGCTGTATGATAAAGAGGTTAATCAAAACCAAATGTTAAAAGAAATTGTTTTAGAAAAAGATAGGGCCAATGAAATTAAGAATGAATTTCTTTCAAGAATGTCCCATGACATGAGAACGCCACTTGGCGCAATTATAGGGTTAGCCACCTTTGGAATAGATGAATACGAAGATACCACGGGATTTGAATACTTTGATCAAATAAAAAAAAGCGCTGAATATTTACTGACTCTCATGAATGATGTTTTGGAAATGCAAAAGATTGAAAGCAAACATGTAAACCTTAAATTAGATGTTTCTGAATTTGGAGATCTTAGTAAACAAGTAGAAACTATAGTTAGAGCAAGGGCTGAAGAAAAGGAAATAACATTAAAAATAAACAAAGAAGATGTCGGATCTATATATTTTCTTGTAGATAAAATAAGAACTCAGCAAATTCTAATTAATATTTTAAACAATGCTATCAAGTATACGCCATCAGGAGGAGTTGTTACTTGGGATATTACAACTAGTGACTTAGACAAAGAATGCTTTCAGGTTACTAACACAATACGTGATACAGGAGTAGGAATAAGCAAGGAATTTCAATCGATAATATTTGACCCGTTCAGCAAAGAAAACAATTACTTATCAAAAGCAGAAGGGGGCGTAGGGCTTGGCTTAGCCATAACAAAAAATCTAGTTGATGGAATGAATGGAACTATAAATCTTGAATCTGAACTTGATATAGGTACGTCCGTAACAATTACATTGCCTCATAAAAAAGCCAGTAAAGAAGAAATTAAGACATACCTAGAAAAAGAATCAAATAGACAAACAGATACAACAAAATTGAATAAAAAAAGTATTTTGATATGTGAAGATATAGAAATAAACTCAAGGATTTTAACAAAGATTCTAAGTGAATATGGAATGCTAATAGATGTGGCAGAAAATGGAAAATTAGGAGTAGAGCTCGCTGCAAAGAAAAAGTATGATGCCATTTTAATGGATATTAAAATGCCTTTGATGGATGGCCTTACAGCTGCTAAGAAGATAAGACGCTTCGATAAAAAAACACCAATAATAGCACTTTCTGCAAACGCATACACAGAAGATATTAACAAAAGTATAAAAGCAGGAATGAATACTCACCTATCTAAACCTATAAATAGGGAAGAGCTTCTGGAAACTTTAATAAAAATGATAAATTAGTTTAGAAGGGGAATATATGGACTTTGATTTAGACAATACTTTAGTGGTAGGTATTTCCTCAAGAGCGCTATTTGAACTTGAAGGGGAAAATGATATATATGAAAGTAAAGGCGTAAAAGCTTATTCTGACTATCAATTAGAACACGAAAATAAAATTTTAAAGCCTGGATCAGCTTTTCAACTAGCTAAAGCTTTGAACAATTTAAACAAAATAGACGACAAGCTAAGGCTTACGGAGATAATCATAATGTCTAG
>JAAYHV010000003.1 GCA_012744355.1 Clostridiales bacterium | reverse complement strand
TATAATCATATTCAAAAGACCAGGTGAAATCACCTGGTCTTTAATGTTATTCTATTTACTTATTATACAAGCTCTAAGAATACAACTTCAGCACAGTCTCCATGCCTAGGTCCTAATTTTAAAATCCTTGTATATCCACCGTTTCTGTCTGCATATCTAGGTGCGATTTCTTCAAAAAGATTAGTTACAACATCTTCGTCTATAACGTATGCTAATACTTGTCTTCTTGCATGAAGATCACCACGTTTTGCTAAAGTAATCATTTTTTCAGCAGCACGTCTAGCTTCTTTTGCTCTACAGTCGGTAGTAGTAATTCTTCCTTCTCTTAGCAAATCAGTCACTAAATTTCTTAGCATTGATTTTCTATGAGCGGAAGGTCTACCTAATTTCCTGTACCCATTCATCAGTATTCTCCTTTCACTTAGTTATTCGTCGCTAGGCTTTAATTCTAAGCCCAATTCTTCAAGTTTATTTTTAACTTCATCAAGTGATTTCATGCCTAAGTTTCTAACTTTCATCATGTCTTCTTCTGTACGTAAAGTTAGTTCTTCTACAGTGTTTATTGATGCTCTCTTTAAACAGTTGAAAGAACGAACAGATAGTTCTAATTCCTCAACAGTCATCTCAAGTGCCTTTTCCTTACGATCTTCTTCTTTTTCTATCATGAATTCCATCTCATCTATAGAAGAATCAAGACCTATGAACAGGTTAAGATGTTCAAGCATAATCTTAGCTCCAATAGAAACGCCTTCTTCTGGAATTATAGAACCATCAGTCCAGATTTCTAAAGTAAGCTTATCATAATCTGTTACTTGTCCTACTCTAGTATTTTCAACTGCATAATTAACCTTTGTTACAGGTGTGAAGATAGAATCAACCGGAATAACTGCTATTGGAGTTGTTTCAGTTTTGTTTTGCTCTGCAGGGACGTATCCTCTGCCTTTTGCAAGGTTAATTTCCATCACAAGTGTAGCGCTTTCATCTAGAGTTGCAATATGTAAATCAGGATTGAATATTTCAATGTCTGCATCACCAATAATATCTGCTGCAGTAACCTCTTTAGGCCCTACTGCATTTATTATCGCACGCTTATTTTCATCTCCGCTGATTCTTATAGCTAATTTTTTCAAATTCAAGATTATTTCTGTTACATCTTCCTTAACACCTGGAATCGTAGAAAATTCATGAAGAATACCATCGATTTTTACCGTTGTTACTGCAGCTCCCGGTAAAGAGCTTAGAAGAATTCTCCTCATGCAGTTACCTAAAGTGGTACCATATCCTCTTTCTAGAGGTTCTACGACAAACTTGCCATAAGTGTTATCTTCTGCAATAGTCTGGGTAATTGTAGGTTTTTCAATCTCGATCATTTTTTCCTCCTATTCATAAACAATAATAAAACGTAAACGTAAAATTATTTGGAGTAGAATTCGACAATAAAGCGTTCCTCGACTGGTAAATCAACATCCTCACGAGTAGGTGTAGTCAAAATCTTACCTTCAAGTTTTTCAAGATCAATACTCAACCATTGAGGTGTAGTAATCATCATATCTTTTAATTCCTTGAATTTTGGTGAAGATTTGCTCTTTTCCCTTACACTTATAACATCACCTTCTTTTAATTCCATAGATGGAATATTAGCTTTATTTCCGTTAAGAAGGAAATGACCATGGTTTACTAGCTGTCTTGCTTCTCTTCTAGTTGCTGCAAAGCCCATTCTAAATACTATATTGTCGAATCTGCTTTCTAACATTATTAAAAGATTAGCACCTGCGCTACCTTTTCTTTTAGTAGCTTTGATGAATGTATTTTTAAATTGAGTTTCCTGTAATCCGTATAGGAACTTAACCTTTTGCTTTTCGTTAAGCTGGATTCCGTACTCACTCTTTTTCTTTCTTCTTTGTTGTGGGTTTCTTTTAGATTGCTTATTAATTCCCATGTATTGAGGTTCAATCCCCAATGCTCTGGCTCTCTTAAGAACCGGTTCTCTATTTCTTGCCATTATCTGTTACTCCTCCTTTCAATTAAACTCTTCTCTTCTTAGGTGGTCTGCATCCGTTATGTGGAATTGGTGTAATATCCTTAATCAAAGTGATATTAAGACCTGCAGTCTGAAGTGCTCTTATTGCAGCTTCTCTACCTGATCCCGGACCCTTTACATAAACTTCTACAGATTTTAAACCATGCTCCATAGCAGCTTTTGCTGCAACCTCTGCCGCACTCTGTGCTGCAAACGGTGTAGATTTTCTAGAGCCTTTGAAACCATTAGATCCGGCACTTGACCATGATAATGCGTTTCCGTTCATATCAGTTAGAGTAACTAAAGTATTGTTAAAGGTAGATTGGATATGTGCTTGGCCTTTTTCAATATTTTTACGTTCTCTCTTTTTTCTTCTTACGGTTTTCTTTACAGCTTTTGCCATTTTTCCTACCTCCTTTACTTTTTCTTTCTGCCAACAGTCTTTTTAGGACCTTTGCGAGTTCTAGCGTTTGTTTTTGTCTTCTGACCCCTTACAGGCAGCCCTCTTCTATGTCTAATTCCTCTGTAGCTTCCGATTTCCATGAGTCTCTTAATATTTAAAGATGTCTCTCTTCGTAAATCTCCTTCTACCATACAATCAGATTCGATTACTTTTCTAATTTTACCAGCTTCATCTTCTGTTAAGTCCTTAACCCTTGTGTCTGGGTTAACATTTGCTTTTTCTAGGATTTCTCCTGCGGTTACCCTGCCTATACCATATATATAGGTTAATCCAATTTCGATTCTTTTTTCTCTGGGTAAGTCAACTCCGGCTATACGAGCCATGTGTTCCTCCTTCTCCTATCTTCCGTCACCTCCTCGGGGGTGATATAGACAGGTGTTCTTAAATATTAATTATACCAATGAGTATTCCCGATAACACTCCGGCTTTTTACCTATTATTTTAGCCTTGTCTCTGCTTATGCTTAGGGTTTTCACAAAGTACCATTACTTTACCATGTCTTTTGATAACCTTGCACTTTTCACAGATAGGCTTTACTGATGATCTTACTTTCATTTCTACCTCCTGACGCTTAACGCACCTTATTTATCTCTCCATGTTATTCTACCTCTAGAAAGATCATACGGCGAAAGTTCAACTTTAACCTTATCTCCTGGAAGTATTCTTATATAGTTCATTCTGATTTTACCTGAAACATGTGCAAGCACTTCAAATCCGTTTTCTAGCTTTACTTTGAACACCGCATTCGGCTGCGCATCCACTACTGTTCCTATTACCTCGATGACGTCTTTCTTGGCCATTTAATCTCCTCCTATATGGTAAGCAATTCTGGCTCACCATCTGTAATTGCGATAGTATTTTCATAGTGCGAAGATAGTAATCCATCTTCAGTTACAACTGTCCATTCATTTGGAAGTGTTCTGGTTTCGTAGTCGCCCTGACAAATCATAGGCTCTACTGCTATTACCATACCACTTCTTATTCTAGGACCTTTGTTCGGCTTACCATAGTTTGGAATCTGTGGATCCTCATGTAAGTTTTTACCTAGGCCATGACCTGTGTAATCCCTTATTACTGAAAATCCATTTTTCTCTGCATGAGCCTGAACTGAATGTCCGATATCAGAAATCTTATATCCATCCATACAATACTTAAGGCCTTCAAAGAATGATTCTTCGGTAACTTTGATAAGTTTCGCTGCAATATCAGAAATTTGACCTACAGGATATGTTCTCGCAGCATCGCTGCAGTAACCTCTATATGTTGATCCTGTATCTACACTCACAATGTCGCCTTCTTGCAATATACGGTCTTTGGAAGGTATTCCATGCACAATTTCATCATTTAGCGAAACGCATGCACTTCCTGGAAATCCACCATACCCTTTAAAAGAAGGAATCATGTTGTAATGTCTAATTCTATCCTCTACAAAACTGTCAATGTCTAATGTGGATATTCCCGGCTTAATGTAGCCTTTTAACATGCTTAGAATCTCACCCGTCACCTTGGCTGCTTCCCTCATCATGTCTATCTCACGTTTAGATTTAAGTATAATCATTTTATACTCCTATCGCCGTTACAATTGAGTTGAATACATGTTCTAATCCAATCGTACCGTCAATATTGGCGATAATTCCTGAATTGTCATAATAACCGATTAATGGTGCGGTTTGAGCTTCATATACTCTGATTCTATTAACAACAGTTTCTTCAGTATCATCGCTTCTTTGTATAAGCTCGGAGCCACATAAATCGCATATTCCGTCCTTTTTAGGCTTCATGCTTGCAACGTGATATCCAGCTCCACATAATTTACAAACTCTTCTTCCAGTAAGCCTTCTAATAAGTTCTTCATTACCTACTGCTAGGTTGATAACTATATCTAACTTCTGTCCGTGAGCTTTTAAAAATGTGTCCAGTTTTTCAGCTTGATAGACTGTCCTTGGAAAGCCATCTAGCAAAAATCCATTTTTACAATCATCTTCCAATAACCTAGTTGTAGCAATCTCTATTACCAAATCGTCTGGCACAAGATCTCCCTTGTCCATGTATTCCTTAGCTTTTACTCCAAGTTCAGTTCCTTCTTTAATGTTCTTTCTAAAGATATCACCTGTTGAAATATGCGGAATATTATACTTTTCAGCAATTCGAACCGCTTGTGTACCCTTTCCTGCTCCAGGAGGGCCTAATAGAACTGTTCTAAGCATTTTTTTCTCCTCTACTTACTTCAAAAATCCCTGATAATTTCTCATTAGCATTTGATTTTCTAATTGTTTCATAGTATCAAGTGCGACGCCGACTGCAATCAGCAGCGATGTACCTCCAAATGCCATGTTAAATGGTGTAAGTATACTTATTATAGTAGGCAGTGTTGCTACTAATGCTAAGAAAATACCACCGACCATACATAATCTGGACATGATTCTATTCAGATACTCTATCGTAGCATTTCCCGGTCTGATTCCCGGTATAAACCCGCCATTCGCTCTCATATTTTCTGCAACTTCTACTGGATTGAATGTTATAGCAGTATAGAAATATGTGAAGAATATTGTCAATACTATGTTCAATGCTGCATAAATCCATACTCCCGGATTGCCTGCAGGTGAGAGGAACTTTGTTATGAATTCCGTAAATCCTGTATCTGGGAAAAAGTATGTAATTGTTAAAGGAAATTGCAATAATGAAAGAGCAAATATTACAGGAATAACTCCCGCTTGATTTACTTTCATTGGAATGTGGGTGGATTGACCACCGTACATTTTTCTTCCTACAACTCTTTTTGCATACTGTACTGGTACCTTTCTCGTTCCTTGTTGAATCTCAATGATACCAACTATTACAGCTAAAGCAAATAGTATAAATATTAATATTGCTACTATGCTGATCTCGCCTTCGGAAACCTGAGTGTACATACCTCTAATCATGCTAGGCATTCTAGCTATAATTCCTGCGAAAATGATAAGAGATATTCCATTACCTATTCCATATTCATTGATCTGTTCACCTAACCACATTAGGAAAGCCGTACCCGCTGTAAGCACTACTACTATAGCAGCAATAGTGAAAAAGTTAGGGTTTACGATAGCTTTTCTAAACAAACCAACAGATAATCCTATTGCTTGAATAAAGCCTAAAACTACTGTCATATAACGCGTTATCTGCGCCATCTTTTTTCTTCCTTCAGCGCCTTCTTTTGCTAATCTCTCAAAATATGGAAAAGCTATAGTCAGCAGCTGAATTATTATGGATGCTGTAATGTATGGGGTTATACTTAATGCGAAGATTGTAAAATTACTGAACGCGCCACCAGAAAACAAGTCAAACAAATCTAAAAGACCTGTGTCACCGGAAAACATTTGTGCAAGATACGCTCTGTCAATACCTGGAACAGGTATGTTTGATCCTACTCTAAATACTAATAACATGAGCAAGGTGAATACAATTTTACTTCTTATTTCTTTGATTCTCCATGCTTGTCCAATAGTTTTTAGCATCTCCATATTAGATAACCTCTACCTTTCCGCCTGCAGCTTCAATCTTTTCAATTGCGCTTTTACTAAACTTAGCTGCTTTGACAGTAAGTTTTTTATTTAATTCTCCGTTACCAAGAATCTTAACTCCATCTTTAACCTGACTAACTAAACCTACTTTTTTCATTAAAGTAAGATCAACTATAGCATCAGCTTCAAATCTGTTAAGATCTGTTACATTTACCTCTGAATATTCTTTAGCGAATATATTAGTAAATCCTCTCTTTGGTAAACGTCTGTATAAAGGCATCTGTCCACCTTCAAAACCGAGTCTTACTCCTCCACCGCTTCTAGAATTCTGTCCGTTCATACCTCTACCGGCTGTTGTTCCTTGCCCTGTAGCACGTCCGCGACCTTTTCTTTTACGGTTTTTAGTAGAACCCTCGGCTGCTTTTAATTCATGTAACTTCATGATTGCCTCCTATGATAGTTCTTCGACTGTTAGTAGATGTGAAACTTTTTCGACAGCACCGCGTGCGTTTGGACTATCTTCCAATTCCACTGAATGGTGCATCTTTTTTAAACCTAAAGCTTCAACAACTTTTCTTTGCTTAGGGGAAGCGCCAATAACGCTTTTTGTTAATGTAATTTTAATCATTTTAGCCATTGTCATTTCCTCCTATCCTAATATTTCTTCTGGGTTTTTACCACGACGTTTTGCAACCTCTTCTACGGTTGTCAAGTTTCTAAGACCTTCAATAGTAGCAAATGCCATATTTCCAGTGTTACTTGATCCTAAAGATTTTGCTCTAACATCCTTGATTCCTGCAGCTTCTAGTACAATACGAACTGATGAACCTGCGATTACTCCAGTACCTCGAGCTGACGGCATAATTAATACTCTGCCTGCTCCGAAAACTCCAACTATTCTGTGTGGAATTGTAGTTCCAACTGTTGGAACATATATTAAATTCTTTTTAGCATCCTCTGTAGCTTTTCGTACAGCCTCAGGAATTTCCTGAGCTTTACCAAGACCAAGTCCAACGTGTCCTTCGCCGTCTCCGACAACAACACTTACACTGAATCTCATATTTCTACCACCTTTAACAGTCTTAGCAACACGTCTTATGTTAACGATAGTTTCATTTAATTCAAGCTTGGATGCATCAATTTTACTACGCATTTATTAATCCTCCCTTAGAATTTCAAACCCTCTTCACGAGCGCCATCTGCTAATTCTTTAACTCTTCCATGATAAAGGAATCCACCTCTGTCAAATGAAACAGTTTCAATACCCTTTTCAAGAGCTCTCTTACCTATAGCTTTCCCAACTATTTTAGCTGCTTTTTTATTACCACCGTCACCAATCGCTTGTTTAAGCTCTTTGTCTAGTGAAGATGCTGCAGCCAATGTGCATTGATTTACATCATCAATAATCTGTACAGATATATTGTTGTTGGATCTAAAAACACAAAGTCTTGGTCTTTCAGGAGTTCCAGAAAGTTCTCTTCTAACTCTTTCATGTCTCTTAAGACGTCTATCATTTCTGCTAGCTTTTGCCATTTCTAAGTTCTCCTTTCTTATTTAGCTCCAGTTTTGCCTTCTTTTCTACGAACAATTTCTCCTTCATATCGAATACCCTTGCCCTTGTATGGTTCAGGTTTTCTCCACTTTCTGATGTTCGCAGCATAGTTACCTACAACTGCCTTGTCGTTACCTTTTATAATTATTTGAGTTGCAGTAGGTACTTCGGTTGTTATTCCTTCAGGATCCTTCATTATTACTTGATGTGAGTAACCTAAGTTCATAACTAGGTCATCACCCTTCTTATCAGCTTTGTAACCAACGCCGACAATCTCTAGCTTTTTAGAAAATCCATTTGTAACACCTTCTATTAAATTGCTTATTAGCGTTCTTGCTAAACCATGCTGAGCTTTATATAGCCTTGCATCTGACGGTCTAGAAACAACCACTTTTCCTTCAGCAATTTCTACTGTTAAATCCTTATTAACCTGCTGTGATAATTCACCGTTAGGTCCTTTTACAGTAACTACATTTTTTGCATCTACTGTAACTTCTACACCGGCAGGGATAGCAACAGGTTTAATTCCTATTCTAGACATCCTATTCTCCTCCTACCATACATAACAGATAACTTCGCCACCGACTCCTAGGCTGCGAGCTTCTTTGTCGCCTATTACACCTTTAGATGTTGAAAGTATCGCAACACCTAAGCCTCCTAGTACCTTAGGTACTTGTTCAGCCTTAGCATAAACCTTAAGTCCTGGTTTTGAAATTTTCTTTATTCCGATTATAACTTTTTCTTTGTCAGCGCCGTACTTCATTTTAACACGAATAGTTCCTTGAGCGCTTTTATCTATGATATCATAGCCGCTGATAAAGCCTTCCTTTAGTAATATTTCTGCAATCGATTTTTTCATCTTAGATGCAGGAATATCTACTGTAGAATGACCGGCAGTATTGGCATTTCTTACTCTTGTTAGCATATCTGCTACTGGGTCTGTCATTGTCATAACAGTATTTCTCCTTCCTTCACGGGGTTCCCTTCTATTTAGAGGGCCTACGCGATTTAACTTTTACCAGCTTGCTTTTCTAACACCAGGAATTTCTCCCTTGTATGCAAGCTCTCTGAAACATATTCTGCAGATTCCGTATTTCTTCAGTACTGAATGAGGTCTTCCACAAATTTTGCATCTTGTGTAAGCTCTAGAAGCATACTTAGGTTTTCTCTGCTGTCTCACCTTTTGAGATGTTTTAGCCATACTTTCCTCCTACTTCTCAAACGGCATGCCAAGTCCTTCGAGTAAAGCGCATGCTTCTTCGTCAGTTTTAGCTGTCGTCGTAAATACAATGTTCATTCCTTTAACGGTATCTACATTATCGTAAACGATTTCAGGGAAGATCAGTTGTTCCTTAATTCCCATTGAGTAGTTACCTCTTCCATCAAAGGAGTTCTTACTAACGCCCTTGAAGTCTCTTACTCTAGGAAGAGAAATGTTGAAGAACTTATCAGCAAATAAGTACATGTTTTCACCCCTAAGAGTAACTTTCGCACCAACAGGCATACCCTGTCTAACCTTAAAGTTAGCGATTGATTTCTTAGCTTTGGTAACTACAGGCCTTTGTCCGCTTAAAAGTGAAAGCTCCGCAACAGCGCTTTCCATAATTTTTGTGTTCTCTTTAGCTTCACCTAATCCCATGTTAATAGTAATTTTAGTAAGCTTAGGAATTTCCATTTTGCTTTTATAGTCGAACTTTACCATTAAATTGTTATTAATGTCATTATTATATTTTTCTTTTAATCTAGCTGTCAAAATTAACTCCTCCTTTCCTAGTCTATTACAGTGTCAGTTTTTTTAGACACTCTTACTTTTTTACCGTCTTCAAACTTTACGCCCAATTTTGTTCCACTCTTAGTTTTCGCATCATAGAACATAACATTTGAAATATCGATTGCTCCTTCAATATGTTTAATTTCAGAAGCCGCTTCTCTTGTCTGCTTTTGGTGCTTTGTTTGAACATTAACACCTTCAACAACAATCTTATTCTCTTTTGGCATAGCTCTAAGAACTTTTCCGGTTTTACCCTTATCCTTACCGCTAATTACCACTACTGTATCATCTTTTTTAATTCTCATTCCACACCTCCTATAATACTTCTGGTGCCAATGACACTATTTTCATAAAGCCTTTGTCTCTAAGTTCCCTAGCAACAGGTCCAAAAATACGCGTACCTACTGGGTTCTTGTCGTTTTTCTCTTTAATGATTACTGCAGCATTTTGGTCGAACTTTACATAACTACCATCAGTTCTTCTAGCACCGTACTTAGTTCTTACAATTACTGCTTTTATAACTTCGCCTTTTTTAACTATGCCGCCAGGTGTTGCATCTTTTACCGCACATACGATGATGTCGCCAATATATGCATACTCTCTATTTGTACCACCTAGGATACTAATACACAGTAATTCTTTTGCACCTGAGTTGTCGGCAACTCTCAATCTGCTTTCTTTTTGTATCATGATCGTGCCTCCTTACTTAGCTTTTTCTATTACTTCAGCTAGTCTCCATCTCTTGTCTTTAGAAATAGGTTTAGTTTCCATAATTTTAACTTTATCGCCTATGCCACATTCATTATTTTCATCGTGAACCTTGAATTTGTTTGTTCTCTTAACGGCTTTACCATAAAGAGAATGCCTTACAAAATTTTCAATTGCAACAACACATGTCTTATCCATTTTGTCGCTAACAACAGTTCCAACCTTAGTTTTTCTATTATTTCTTTCTACTACCATTGTACATCCTCCTTTCAATTAAGCCTTAGCCTCTTCAAGATTTTTTTCTCTCATAATTGTTTTAACTCTAGCGATGTTTTTCTTAACTTCTCTCATCTTTACTGGATTCTCTAACTGCCCAGTAACATGTTGGAATCTTAAGTTGAACAATTCTTTTTTCATTTTTTCTAACTCAACTATTCTTTCAACATCCGTCATTTCTCTAATTTTGTTAAGTTCCATTAGTTGTCACCACCCTTTACATTTTCTTGTCCCTTGATGACAAATTTGCACTTGACAGGTAATTTGTGTGTAGCAAGTCTAAGAGCTTCTCTTGCTTGCTCTTCAGTTATCCCGTCAATTTCAAACATTACTCTGCCTGGTTTTATTACTGCTACCCAATAATCTGGAGAACCTTTACCGGAACCCATACGTACTTCTGCAGGTTTCTTTGTTACAGACTTATGTGGAAATATCTTAATATATACATTACCGCCTCTTCTAATCGATCTTGTCATTGCAATTCTGGCAGCTTCGATTTGATTAGAATTGATCCAGCCGCACTCTTCTGCGACTAAGCCGTATGCTCCATAAGTAACTTTGTTACCTCTAGTAGCAATGCCCTTCATTCTACCTCTATGAACTTTTCTATGTTTTACGCGCTTTGGCATTAACATGGCAAGTCCCTCCTTTCCATATTACTTATGCTTCTGTCTCTGCATTTTCATTAGAAACAGCCTGTTCTTGAACTTGTGGTTCTACTTTAGGCGCTTTTTTCACTCTTGTAGTAGCAGGTTTAACAGGTGCTTTCGCTTCCTTGTTAAATCTATCGCCTTTTCTATCATAATTTCTTTTTCTGTCGTTTGGTCTTCTTTCGTTTTTTCTGCTCTTTCTATCTCTTCTATCACTCTTAGTGCTAGAAGGAACAGAACTCTTAAGACCTTTATCTAAGATCTCACCATGGTTAACCCAAACTTTAACGCCTATTTTGCCATATTGAGTATCTGCTTCAGCAAAACCATAGTCAATATCTGCTCTTAATGTATGTAGAGGAACGTTTCCTTCGCTATATTTTTCGTTTCTTGCGATTTCAGCTCCGCCTAGTCTACCAGAACATAATACTTTTATACCCTTTGCTCCGCTCTTCATGCTTCTTCCGATTGCTTGCTTCATAGCTCTTCTGAAAGATACACGTCTTTCTAAAGCTTGAGCAATGCTTTCAGCTGTTAGCTGAGCATCCAATTCCGCTTTTCTTACTTCTTCGATAGAAATGTCTACTTTCTTACCGGTTAATTTTTTAATATCGCCCTTAAGTTCTTCAACTCCGTCTCCGGACCTTCCGATAACCATACCAGGTTTCGCTGTCATGATTATAACCTTAAGATTATCTGCAGCTGATCTTTCTAATACTATTCTCGAGACTCCTGCAGTATAAAGTTTTTTCTTTACATAGGTTCTTACTTTATTATCTTCTATGAGATAATCAGCAAAATCGTTTTTGTTTGCATACCACTTAGAATCCCAGTCTTTGATAACTCCGACTCTCAATCCATGTGGATTTACTTTCTGACCCATTCAATGACCTCCTTCTTATTCTTTTTCTTTCAGAGTAACACCAATGTGGCTGCTTCTCTTCAAAATCTTAGATGCTCTACCTTGTGCACCGGCTCTAAATCTTTTCATTGTAGGGCCTTGATGTGCATATACTTCTGAAACGTATAAATCGTCAGGATTCATATCGAAGTTATTTTCAGCGTTAGCTGCAGCTGATTTAACAACTTTTTCAATAATTTCAGACCCTTTACCAGGTGTGAATTTTAAGATATTCAATGCCTCGTTTAAATCCTTACCTCTTACAAGTTCTGCAATAGAATTCGCTTTAACCGGAGACACTCTTACATATTTTGCAATTGCTTTTGCTTCCATTTCATTATCTCCTTTTCTACTTTACTTTTGTTGACTTATCTGCAGCATGACCTCTGTAGGTCCTTGTTGGAGCAAATTCTCCAAGTCTGTGGCCTACCATATCCTCTGTAATATATACAGGAACATGTTTTCTGCCGTCATGGACTGCTATAGTGTGTCCAACCATCTGTGGAAATATTGTTGATGGTCTTGACCATGTTTTGATTACTTTCTTTTCATTAGCCGTATTCATTTCTTCGATAGATTTAATTAATTTCCTATCGACAAAAGGGCCTTTTTTAAGTGATCTACCCATTTTATGCTCCTTTCCTACTTATCATTTCTCTTTTTAACAATGTATTTGTCAGAAGGTTTATTCTTCTTACGTGTCTTGTATCCAAGAGTTGGCTTACCCCAAGGTGTAACCGGACTCTTTAAACCAATAGGTGTCTTACCTTCACCACCACCATGAGGGTGATCATTAGGATTCATTACAGAACCTCTTACGCTAGGTCTTATACCCATGTGTCTTTTTCTTCCAGCTTTACCAATTGTGATATTGCCATGATCTATGTTACCAACTTCACCAATTGTTGCTCTGCATTCGATTCTTACCATTCTTGCTTCTCCGGAAGGAAGTCTTACTTGTGCATAATTTCCTTCTTTCGCCATAAGTTGTGCAGCATTACCTGCTGATCTTACTAGCTGAGCACCTTTACCTGCTTTTAATTCAATGTTATGAATCATAGTACCAACAGGTATTTTGGATATTGGTAGAGCATTTCCCACTTTGATATCGGCATTTGGTCCTGAGTATACTATATCTCCAACTTTTAATTTGTTAGGAGCTATAATGTATCTCTTTTCACCATCTGCATAAACTAGCAATGCTATATTGGCAGTTCTGTTTGGATCATATTCTATTGTAGAAACCTTACCAGGTATATCGTCTTTAAGTCTCTTAAAATCGATAATTCTGTATTTAGGCCTTGTTCCGCCACCTCTGTGTCTTACTGTTATTTTACCTCTTACATTCCTTCCAGAATGTTTTTTAAGAGTAACGGTAAGAGCTTTCTGCGGTTTATCAGTTGTGATTTCTTCAAAAGTCGAAACCGTCATGCCTCTTAACCCAGGAGTAGTCGGTTTGTATTTTCTAATTCCCATGCTTACATTCCTCCTATATTATAGACCTTGGAAGATTTCAATTTCTTTACTGTCTTCAGTAAGAGTAACAATTGCCTTCTTATATGAGGCAGTTCTTCCAACTGTTCTTCCCATTCTCTTAAGTTTACCATTAACGTTCATGATGTTAACCTTAGCAACGTCTACATCAAAGATGCCTTCGATTGCTTGCTTAACTTCAGTTTTATTAGCATTTACTGCTACCTTAAATGTGTACTTTCTATTAGCAACCTCATCCATACTGAGTTCAGTAATGATAGGTCTAATAACTACATCGTAACCTGATTTCATTATGCGTACACCTCCTCGATTTTCTTAACCGCATTTTTAGTAAGAATTAAGCTGCCATGATTTAAAATCTCATATACATTCATACTTCCTACTAGAGCAGTTCTTACACCTTGGATGTTAGAAGCAGACTTAACTACATTTACATCCTTCTCATCCATTACGATAAGAACTTTTTTATCAGCCTTTACATTTTCGAGCATCTTAATCATTTCTTTCGTCTTAGGCGCCTCGAATTTAAGCTCGTCCATTACGATAAGTTCCTTTTCTAAAACTTTTGAAGAAAGAGCAGAAAATAGTGCTAATCTTTTAACCTTCTTAGGAACTGTGAATCTATAACTTCTTGGCTTAGGTGCAAAAACAATTCCGCCACCTATCTGAGTAGGATCTGTTGTGCTTCCTTGTCTATGACGTCCTGTACCCTTCTGTCTGAAAGGTTTACGTCCACCGCCTCTAACTTCGCTTCTAGTTTTAGCTGATTGTGTTCCCTGCCTTCTGTTAGCCAAGTAATTCACAACTACAGTATGTACTGCAGTTTCATTGGGCTCAATTCCGAAGATTCCATCGTTTAGTACGATTTCTCCAGCTTCAGCTCCTGCCATATTAACCATTGTAACCTTTGCCATTAGTGCGTCCTCCTTTCTTGATCAATTATTTGTCTTGACCTTTTATTGCATAGTGTACACGTACTAATCCACCCTTATGACCAGGTATAGCACCTTTGACTAACAATAGGTTTCTATCTTCAATAACTTTTGCCAAAACTACGTTTTGTACAGTAACTGTGTCTCTACCCATTCTACCAGGACCCTTGTTCCCTTTGAAAACTCTTGATGGGTATGTACCAGCAGCTAAAGCGCCCGGTAGTCTCTTATGTTTAGAACCGTGGGTCATCGGACCTCTGTGATGTCCATGTCTTTTGATGTTACCCTGTGTTCCTTTACCCTTTGAAATGCCTGTTACGTCCAGTTTCTTTCCTTCTTCGAATTCAGTTACTGTAATAACTTGGCCTAACTCATAGGTTTCACCAGCTTCGGGTTTGAATTCTGCAATGTGCTTCTTAAGCGCTACACCGCTTTTTTCAAAGTGCCCTTTCATTGGTTTGTTGACTCTGTGTGGCTTAGTGTCTTCATAGCCTACCTGAACAGCATCGTATCCGTCTGTCTCAACAGTTTTAATCTGAGTTACTACCTCAGGCCCTGCTTCTATGACAGTTACCGGAATTACTACGCCTTCTTCGGTGAAAATCTGAGTCATTCCGATTTTCTTTCCTAAAAGTACTTTCATATCTTTCCTCCTAATTTCTTACAGCGGATTACTCTGGTTTGGCCAAGGCCCTCTCATGTAATCTTACTAAGGGGAGTTCCCTTATCAATAATTAATTCTTAAAGCTTGATTTCAATATCTACGCCTGCTGGCAAATCAAGTTTTGTTAACGCTTCGGTTGTCTTAGTTGTTGCGTTAGTGATGTCAATTAATCTCTTATGAGTTCTCTGTTCAAACTGTTCTCTGCTGTCTTTATACTTGTGTACAGCTCTAAGAATTGTGGTAATTTCTTTTTCCGTTGGTAGTGGAATTGGTCCAGAAACATCCGCACCAGTTTTTTTAGCCGTTTCAACAATCTTAACTGCTGATTGGTCTAATAACGCGTGGTCATAAGCTTTTAATCTGATTCTGATTTTTTGTATTTCACTCATCTTTCTTCCTCCTATTTTGTACTGTTTTCGCTACGCTTGTACGGGAATTCTTGCCGTCTTAAGTGTCTTTCGCTCGCTCGTACACTTTGCCGTGCGTTTCCTTAGGTTGCGCACAAATTAACAGACAGCGAATACCCTCGCCCTCATCTAGTGGGGACAGTTCTCAGTAGAAATAACCTGATAGCTCAGCAACTTCCTACTTCATCGCCTTCAGCAAGCTTAAACAGTATATATTATTAATAATTAAAATGCAAGTGTTTTTATATAAAAGTTTGTATATTTTGGGTTTTATTTCATTTAATTCCTTTGTTTCCAACCCTCACAAGGGACTACCTTCATACACTCTGCCTCGCGTGTCTTAATTTACTTTCGCCTTTACTTAATTTCTTTTATTTGTTACAATGTATGTATACACTTTTGTATTTAAGGAAGGAGTAACATAATGAAAGATTTTTATCTATGCGAAGTTTGCGGAAATATTGCAGAGAAGATTAATGATACCGGAATACCTATTATATGTTGCGGTAAACCAATGGTAAAGATGGAGCCTCAAACCACTGACTCTACCAATGAAAAGCACGTACCTTTAATCGATGTAGAAGGTAACAAAGTAACAGTAACAGTAGGAAGTACTCTTCACCCTATGGTGGCAGAGCATTATATCACTATGATAGTGCTAGAAACTGACCAGGGCACTAAGAGACAATTCTTATCTCCTGGCGCAGAACCAAAAGCTTGTTTCACTATAGGTGATGACGAGAAAGTAGTAGGAGCCTTTGAACTATGCAACATTCATGGTCTTTGGAAAAGCGAAAAATAGAATTAATTAATTAAGGACGGTTCATTGAACCGTCCTTTTTTTAGCCTGGTGGCCATATCATCTTCCTCTTACCCAGAAGATGAAAGTGTAAATGCTTTACTGTTTGGAAACCATCTTCGCCACAGTTATTGACAAGTCTATATCCATTTTCCAGACCCAAGCTTTCAGCAATTTTCGGAACCATCATCATTATATGTCCTAATAATTCCTTATCCTCTTCCTGAACTTCGTCAAGAGAAGCTATATGTTTTTTAGGAATAATTAAAACATGCACAGGCGCCTGAGGTTCCAAATCATGAAAACAAAGAATCTTGTCATCTTCATATGCAACTTTAGAAGGTATCTCCTTATTTGCAATCATACAAAAAATACAATCCATACTTTATCATCCTTTCTCAGCAATTTCCCCGAAACAGCCGTCCTTATATTTATCAACAAGTTTTACCTTATTAATACTCGCTAAAAGTTTTTCCTCTCCTTTAACATATACCTTAATATAGTTTTCGGTGTATCCTGCTAAAAGACCCTCTTCATACTCTTCGAACAAAACTCCGGTTATTCTTCCTAAGTTATTTTCTCTAAATTCACTGGCCACTTGCTCTGATAAATTTAGTAAGTTGTCAATCCTTACATTCTTTATTCTACCATCTATTGTGTTTTTCATCAACGAAGCCTTGGTTCCATGTCTACTTGAAAATTTAAAACCATGGACTTTGCCAAAGCAAGCTTTTCTTACCATATCTAAGCTATCCTCAAAATCCTCATCTGTCTCTCCAGGAAATCCTACTATTATATCTGTTGTAATATTATAACAAGGATCAAACTCCCTAAGAATTTTTACAATTGCTAGATACTCTTCTCTAGTATATTTTCTATTCATCTTCTTAAGTACATCATTGCTGCCACTTTGAAGCGACAGATGAAGATGATGACAGAGCTTGTCGTATTTTAATAGATTATTTACTCCTTTAATATCAACCACCGTTGGCTCAAGTGAACTTAACCTCACTCTAAAATCACCTGGTAGTTCGCATACGGTCTTTACGGCAAGCTCTATCGTCTCACCAAACTCCACGCCGTAAAGCGCTGTATTTATTCCAGTTAGAACTATTTCTTTAAATCCCTTATCAATAAGAAGCTTGGCTTCCAATTCGATTTCTTCTATATTTCTACTTCTTACTTGCCCTCTTGCATAAGGAATTATGCAGTAAGAACAAAACCTGTTGCAGCCTTCCTGAATCTTTATGTACGCCCTAGTTCTGGCTTCGATCGAGGTAACCATACCCATGTCCTCATATGTTGATAGCTTCTCATAAGGAAGTATATATGGATTATCCATATATCTTCCGCTTAAAAGCTCCATCGTCTTTTCATATATTAAGGACTTTAGATTGTTACCTATTAAAAGATCAATCTCATCTAGCTTTAAAAGCTCTTCCGAGTCCATCTGTACGTAACATCCAGTAGCTATCATGACGCTGCTTGGATTCACTTTCTTCATCCTTCTTATATATTGTCTTGATTTTCTATCCGCCTGATTAGTAACTGTGCAAGTATTAACAACGTAAACGTCTGCATACTCATCTTCCTTTACAGTTTCAAATCCATTCTTTTCGAATTCTTCTCTGATTGCTTCTGTCTCATATTGATTAACCTTGCAGCCAAGCGTATGAAATGCTACCTTCATTTTTTCTTCCTCACTACTATGGCGCACCATATTCCATCTTCCAAAACCTCAATTTTATCAAAACCCTTATCTTCAATAGCTCTAATCACATTTTCTTCTTGCTCTATTAATATACCAGAGCTAATGTATATGCCGCCATCTTTTAAATGATTACTTGCATCTAACGCCAGTGATACATTGAGACCTGCTACAAGATTTGCAACTATTATATCGGCCTTAAATTCCACACCTTTAGTCAGATCAGCTTCTTTTATCTCTATATCTAATTTATTAAGCTCTGAATTTTCTTTAGCTGCTGTTATCGCTTCTGGATCTATATCAACACCTAGTACATTTTCCGCACCCAAAAGTTTTGCTGCAATAGCAAGTATCCCGGTTCCCGTTCCCACATCAAGAACGTCCATGCCGCCTTCAATGTATTTTTCTAAAAGTTTAATAGACATAGATGTCGTTTCATGAGTTCCTGTGCCAAAGGCCATTCCAGGATCAATTTCTAAAACTACTTCTCCATCTTTTACGTCATAATCGCACCAAGAAGGCTTTATTACTAGTTTATCAGTTATATTAATAGGAACAAAGTATTCTTTCCACTTATCCTTCCAGTCTTTATCATCTCTGATAGTGACACTCATATTCCTGAACTCTTTTTTTACAAGATCTAGCTTTTCCTTGCTGTCTTCAGTGCTATTAAAATATATTATTAATTCTGGTTCCTTGTCCTTTTGGGCCATTACCTCATCAGATATGAAGTCCCAGTCATAGCTTTGCTTCTTTTTAAGATAATCTTCAATATCTCTTGGGTCATTTATTATGTATTCAGCTATACCCATATCCAATAACTTTATTTCCACTTGTTCTAAATTGAAAATTGTAGTCACTATTTTTACTTCTATATACTTCATTTCTCCTCCAACTATCATCACATGAATTGCCTCTATATTAACATATTTTTACGATAGGTTTGAACATATATTTGAAATAGCCTTAAAAAAATGTATAATAAAATAGAGGTGAGAATTATGGATTTAAAGGAATTAGAAAAAGAATGCAGCTCATGTAAGAAATGCCCCCTTTACGAAGGGCGAAATAACGTTGTTTTCGGGCAAGGCAACGAAAATGCCTCAATTCTTTTTATTGGGGAAGGCCCTGGCGAACAAGAGGATCTAAGTGGAGTGCCTTTTGTAGGCAAGTCAGGTCAGCTTTTCGACAAGATGCTTGAAGCTGTTGAATTAACTAGAGATGAAATCTACATAGCAAACATAATTAAATGTAGACCTCCTGGCAACAGAAACCCAAAACCTGAAGAAGCTAAAATATGTATAGATTATCTTTACTCTCAAATAGATTTAATTAAACCTACTATAATAGTATGTTTAGGGAAAGTGGCTTCTGAATACATCATTCACGATGATTTTAAAATCACAGCAGAAAGAGGGCAATGGAGTCAAAAGGGAAATTGCCACTATATTGCAACTTATCATCCTTCTTATCTATTACGATCTCCAAATAAAAAAGCTGAAGCTTGGTTAGACTTCAAAGAAATCAAGCATGCAGATAAGTTTTTAAATAAAGAAGATGGTTCAAATTGAACCATCTTCTTTATGTTACTCTATACCACATTTAAATATTTTATTTATTTTCTTTACCATCCGTACTTGCGCCTACGTTGTAGCTTGGAGCTACGCTATCTTGAGGTGTAGCTACAGTCTCTTGAGTTGGAACTACAGTTTCTTGAGGCGGGATCACAGTCTCTTGAAGTGGAGCCACAGTTTCTTGATGTGCAGCTTCTACATTTTTTTCTGTCTCGAACTCAACATTCTTTACTTCTTCAGGTTCACTTTTAGCTCCATCTGCAAAGCTGGTGTTACTATAGTCGCTATTGCTATAGTCGTTTGTATTAAAGCTTTGAACTTCCTGTGCGCTGCCGCTTGCAAATCCGCTGCCAAACGGTTCAGAATTTCCTTCCATCTTACCTGCAGTAATTATAAATCCAATACCAGGTAAACCTATTATCGAAGTAATTATTACAGACACCATAGTACCATATTTCTTCGCCATAACGGCGCAGCATACGATAATATATACATAAAGAGCTAACGGCACAAGCGCGCCTACAAAAGGTATCATGTTAGCAATTACTCCAGCAGCTAGACCACCAAAGGCAAATATCCATTTAGTGCCTTCAAAAACATAGGGTTCATTTCCTATTTCTTCCTCGATGATGCTGCCGAGTACGTATGAATTCCAAAACGGTATCCATGCACGGTATCTATCATCCATTCCTTTTGCCTTCATTATTTTAGCTAATCCGATGGCAAAAAGAACATAAGTTAGTAACACTATTACTAGTATAAACAAACCTATTACTGCAAGCACTGCCCATATTCCGCTCGCTACTATTAAATCATCATCATACATAATAATTCCTCCTTAATTTACATTATTCATATAACAAATATACCATTTAATCAACAATCTTGCAAGCTATTTGAGAGCCTATGTCAGCATTATTTAATACAAGCTTAATGTTTGCCTGAAGACTTTTGCCTTCGGTAATTGTTTTTAATCTGTCCAACAAAAATGGCGTTATTCTCTTTCCCGATATTTCTTTATCCTTGCATTCTTTAAGTGCTTCTCTGATTACTTGATCCATCTGATTAAAAGGTATCTCATCTTCCTCTTTAATAGGGCACGCTACTATCATTCCGCCTTTTAATCCCATATCCTTTTTGCACTTGATAAGTTCTGCAATTTCTAGCGCACTATCTATTCTGCACTCTGCTGCGCATCCTGATTTTCTACTATAAAACGCCGGAAATTCATCGGAGTTATATGTAATCACCGTAACCCCTGATGTTTCTAAATACTCTAAAGTTGCTTGAATATCGAGTATTGACTTTACACCTGCGCATACAACTGTAACATCGGTGTTTTTCATTTCTTCTAAATCGGCAGAAATATCAAAACTATCTCCTGCACCTCTATGCACTCCACCTATTCCTCCTGTTACAAACACTTTAATGCCTACCAATTCTGCAGCTATCATTGTGCCTGCAACTGTAGTTGCGCCATCTAGCTTTTTGGCAAGTACATAAGGAAAGTCTCTTCTGCTAACCTTAACTACACCCTTAGCTTTCGCTAAATATTCGATGTCTTCTTTTGTAAGACCCACTTTAATTTTACCTTGGATTATACCAATTGTCGCAGGCACTGCGCCATTTGATTTAATAACCTCTTCAACGGCTAAAGCTGTTTCAACATTTTTAGGATATGGCATGCCGTGAGAAATAATGGTTGACTCTAAAGCTACTACCGGTTTTCCATTTTTTATAGCATCTTCTACAATCGGATTTATTACCAAATATTTGTTAATCATATATCTTCTCCCTTTTTATTACTTCCTCATATGTCAATTCAGGATTTACAGCTGAATTAGATTCCATGCTTATTGCCGCAACAGTAACTCCAAATTGGGAAATCTTTTCAGGATTAAAGCCCTTGGCTTTTCCTAAAAGAATGGCTCCACTAAAGGAATCACCTGCGCCAGTAGCGCTTACAATCTTTGTATCTTTTGGTTTCATTATGCCTTCAGTCTCTTTCGTCCTGTAATATACCCCATCTTTATTTAAAGTTATATATATTTCTTTTACGCCCTTTTCCAAGAATATGTTTCCGGCCTTATGCAAGTCCTCTTCACTGGATATTGAGATGCCTGCCAGCACTTCAGCTTCAAACCTATTAGGCTTTATAATATCAAATTTACCTATTATATCCTTGGCTCTTGCAGCCTTCGCTGCCGATACTGGTTCCAAAAAAAGCAATTTATCAGATGCTTTATCACAAATATATCTTAAGATATCTTCTTTAAAATTGCAATCGACTCCTAGTATTTCAAAATCGTCAGAGCTATCTAAGGATTCATCTATAAAAGCCTCATCTATAGCTTCAATTATATGCATATCGCACATTGCGATTTCCATATCCTTATCCTTATTTAATATGGACAGATACATGGCTGTTGTTTTGTTTTTTAGTATCCGAATTCCTCTTGTGTCAACTCCTAATTTTTCAAGTTGATTAACTGCTTCTCTTCCAGCAAAGTCATCCCCTGCTACAGAAATCATCTTAACTGCTCCACCTAACCTTGCTATGTTTTCAACCACATTCCTACCGACTCCACCAAAATTTATAGATATAGCACCTGGATTAGAATCTTGATACAGCAGTTCACCGTAAGGTGTTCCCTCTATATCTACGTTAATTCCGCCTATTACGTTAATCTTCATACACACCTCTAAACAAATATACTCCCACCAATAAACTCTCTAAGTATAGAGTTATTAACTATTGCCTTATCGTTTTCTATAGTTTTGAAATACTTTAAAAACTTTAACATCCTAACAGCCTCCGCATATTCAGGCTCATCTGAAGTTATCTGTTTTAAAAGCGGCTCAGCGTATTTCTTTAATACGGCTATCTCATATGTATGCACTGAGTTAAACAACACATCAGCTTTACCACTATATGGAAAGATGTTGTCATCTTCTCCTGCCCGAACCTTAGGCCACTCCCTTATCGTCTTCTGTGCACTATGGTCTCTGTACTTATAGTCTCTTACAAGTCGTCTTAGCATTCTTTCGTCAGTTGTGGGAATTCTATTGTGCAAGTCTATGTTCATCTGCGTTAATGGACTTATGTATATCCTAAACTTATCGTTTTCTGGTATGAATTCTGTCAAATTTTCATTTAGTCCATGTATTCCTTCTATTACAATTATTTGATCTTTGTTCATTTTAAGCTTGCGTTTTCCAAATTCTTTTTTTCCTTTTATGAAATCAAATGAGCAAAGATCTACCTCTTCTCCATTTAACAGCCCATTCATCTGATCGTTAAACAGCTTAATATCTAAAGCATCTAATATCTCATAATCCGGTTCTCCCCTCTCATCTAGCGGAGTATCTTCTCTTTCAACAAAATAATCGTCTGTTCCAAGATATATAGGATCAAGGCCGTTTACTCTTAGCTGTATTATTAATCTTCTAGCAAATGTGGTTTTCCCCGATGATGAAGGTCCTGCAATCAGCACAATCCTTTTCTTCTCTTCTGCAATAATATCAGCTATTTCAGCTATCCTCTTTTCATGAAGAGCCTCACTAAGCTGAATTATGTCTCGGCTAAGTCCATCCTCTATCTTTTGATTAAGGTCTGCCACAAAGTTAATTCCTAATATTTTATTCCATTTTGATTGTTTCTTAAAGGCATCATATAGCATAATTTGATCTTCGTATTCTGGTATAGTATCCGGATTTTTGCGGTGAGGGAATCTAAGTAATAGACCCTTTTTATATTTCCTCAACTCAAAATTCTTAAGGTAAGCGGTGCTTGGCGCCATGTATCCATAAAAGAAGTCACGATAATCACCTATTGAATAGAACTTCATCGATTTAAGATTTAGGTTATCAGATAGAAGTTTTGTTTTTTCAGGAAAGCCATCATCTACCATCATAGCTATTCCCTCTTCAACAGAAACCGTTATTTTTTTTATTGGTAAATCCAATTCCACCATTTCTCTCATTCTTTTCTCTATGGCTTCTACTTGCTCTTCGGTAATCTCTTCAAAAGTTGATATATCTATATAAAGGCCTTGGTTAAGTGAATTCATGATTCCAACTTGAGCTTTACCTACTACATCTTTAGCTGCTTTTAAAAACAGCAATGACAAGCTATATTGAAATATCAAATTAGCGCTTTGCGTTCTTATATCCAAAAATTCCACTTTGCAAGGTTTTGTTAACTTGAAAGTCAACTCTACAACCTTGTTGTTTACCTTCGCTGCATATACGGTATATGGAACATCTTCCTTTTTGGTAAAGTACAAATCCTCAATTGTTGAGCCTTCCTCTATTTCTATATCTTCAAAGGGTTCATACAAGCCTTTGCTTAATTTAATAATCATTTAACTTCTCCTTTTTATGCGAATTTATGGACTCAGTTTATCATAAACTGACTTTTTAGTCAATAAACCTAAGACCCATCAAAGCTCCGCTTAAAGCAAGCATTGCAACTATTAGGTGGATTAAACAGTTCGCATCGTCCCCCGTTTTTGGCTCAGTTGTTTGCACCTTGTCATTTTCTATAGTCAGGTCGATTTGGTTTTCTTCAGTAATCTCAAAATTGAAAATTTCATCTGTTTTTATATATCCTTCCTTCGCCTTAGTTTCAATTAAATAGTATTTCCCCAGAGGGATTCCAATCGATGATGCTTCACCGCTTATGTTTGTTGTTAATTCTTCGATTGTGCAATCTTTTTTGTAAACTAATCCATCGCCGTTATATATATTCTCTTTGGCAAACAGCTTAAATTTAGTGCCTCCCAATCCTTCTTTATTTTCGCTATCGACTTTCTTCACTTTAACAAAGGCTCTATATTCGGAGTCCACAACTCGCATTTCATATATATGTGGTTTTTCTCCCTTTATCGTAAAATTCTCAGGAACATCATTTAACAAATACCCAGTAGGAGCCTTGGTCTCGATTATCACGTAATCTCCAGGCTCCAGGTCTTCAACGTATATTTCTCCCTTATCGTCGGTTACTTGAGCATAGAGTTTATTCATATCATCTTTGGAATATATAGTGTATTCGGCGCCTTTAAGCTCCGTTCCTTTTTCTGTGGTTTTAGTAAGCCTAAATCCTAAATACGGTTTATTTTTAAAGCTAACTTCATCTAAAGAATTTTCTCCTGTAGGTGTAAAGCTAACATCTCCAACTTCATCTAACTTGTAGCCTTCGGGCGCTCTTACTTCTCTTACTATGTATTCATGGCCAGCTTTAAGCATATTTTTAATGCTCACCTCACCACTTGCATCCGTTACCCATGCTTCTTCCTCTCCACTGCCGTTTGAAATTATTATTTCTTGATTGGTTTCAGCATCAAACACTTTAAATTCAGCATTTGCTAATGGGCTACCAGTATAGTAATCTGTTTTTATTATCTTAAAGTCAATTACTTTTAACTGGTTCGAAAAACCAACTTCTTTTGTCAATTTATTTTCAATATTTATTTTAACGTCTGCTGGCTTAACATATCTTATTGGTACATCGCATTCACTAACTGTATAAGTTCCGCAAAGGATATTATCTAATCTCGCATCTCCTTGGTCATCTGTTATGATATATTCTACGCTGCCGTCGACATCATTTGTCACTTTAAATTTGACATTACTGACTATATCATCTTCAGCTGTTTTATGCACAAGCAAATTACCCTTAGGTGTTTCTCCTTTTAATTTAATGTACATAGGCGCAGCTAAAATTGAGCCCGTCATAATAGTTTGCCTATGCGCTCCCACTGAATCCCAAACATTCAAAATCTTTTTTGTATTGTCAGGAACCTTGTATCCAACTATTATTAGGCCATTTTCTAAAGGCAAATTAGATGTAAATGTATATCTGTTTCCTAATCTAGAAACACTTACATCGCTGCCTTTTGTAAAAAAATCCACGTTCAACTTATTAGAATCCGTCAGCACAGCTTGATTATTACTATCAAGAATAAATGTTTTTGCGCTGCTTCTACTTCCCGACGCAAAGGAAGGTATTTTATTTTGACTGTTGATGTTATTTACCATCCATCTGTAGCAAGCTAAAGCTGGTTTAGGAGTTCCGCCAACATTGTTACCATAAAACAGGCTACTATAATAGTGATTTCTGTTTGACCCCGAAAAAATAGCTCCGCTTTTATCAACAAACCTACCCGTTTTTCTAGCACTAAAGCCATCAGAAACACTCCTTCTAATCCCCTCTTGAAATTCCCATATCAAAACTCTAGAAGCCCAGTACCAGTCATCTGTATTAGTACCTGCAACTGGAGATGTTTGCATCATATACCTTGGAGCATAAAGCGCCACGGCGAGCATCCCCTGTCTTTGATTATATGGATAATATTTCATGTATTTGGATTGATTTATATTTGTAGACGAATACTCGTAATTGCCTAGAGTACTAACTCTGTGCTCTAGGCAATATGAAATTTTAATATTACCATTATCATTAAAAAAATGATAAACTTGATTTTCTCCTAATTCTTGATTTTTAACATTCCCTATTAGCCACCCTATTTCATTATAGCAATAACCATCGTAATATCCCGAAAGTTTGTACTTGCATCCATCGTTTCCAATTAAAATATTTCCGTTCGCATAATCCGCTGCATAACAAAAACTTCCGCTTCTTGAGCATGTTAACAGCAACACAAATACTATTGCCACAAACAGTGCTTTATTTAATTTTAATTTCATTTTTCCTCCAGATTTTCATACACTCACACACTTAAGCGTTTATCAAACCAAACAATATATCACAATACTCTTTCTCACCTCGCATTTTAATAACTTCATCTAAAAACCTTTTTCTCCATTTATCCCAGGTGCTACGACTCGCATATTTAAACTTTGTATCATCGTAAGATAATGCATACGTAAAATGCATAAGAACGCCTTCTCTAAATTCCAATGGCACTACTTGAATCGCTGAATCTATAATACTGATATCGTTTTCTAATTCGTTTATCATCATAGCCTTAGCACTTTTTTCATGCTCAAATCCATATAAATAATCTAATACTTTCTTTTTCTGTGGATACTGTTTTATATAACTTACTACCTCATTGTGTTTAAGCAATGATCCACACACTTTGTATTTATTTGCCATAATTTACCTCCAAAAAATACCACCGATACTTTTAACATATCGGCGGTTAGTGTTTAACTGTTCTTTTTAATGTATTGATTAAGTTTGTCGCTAAGCGTCTTTGCTTCATCCACATGCAGCGTTATTCCCCTACTCATATGTTCATGTTCTTCGTCCCAATCCCTAAGATCAAGCTTTGGTTTTCCTCCGTTCCATGCAATCAGGTTAAGTTCCTTTGTCCAACCAGTTGGATACTTGTTTATTACTCCAATCTTTTCAACCACCTCAAAGTTAATTTCATTCAAATTTGTCATTTTTCTCCTTTCATTGACACACTTTATTTAATATTACAATATCATTTTAACCTTATTTTAACAATGTCTAACCGTCTCTTTTAACTACTAATAAATACATAAATTTGACAAAATCAATACGATAATTTAAACTTAGCTTAATCATACAAATCATGTTATAATTTATGTGATTAGGAGGCAATTATGAACATTTACGAATCTGCTGAAGACTATTTAGAGACTTTACTGATACTATCAAAAAAGCAACCGCAAGTTATAAGCAAAGATATCGTTCAGGAAACGGGTTATTCTAAACCAAGCATCAGTATAGCTATGAAAAAATTGCGAGAAAAAAACCTCGTTGAGTTTGATGCTAACAACAATATCTTCCTAACTGATGAAGGTAAAAAAATAGCTGAAAATATTTATGAAAAGCATTTAACTTTAACTAAGTTTTTTAAAAAACTAGGAGTTAGCGACGAAAATGCTACGGAAGATGCTTGCAGAATGGAACATTTCATAAGCGATGAATCTTATGAGAAAATTAAAGAATGGACAAAATAGAAACAATTTAATAAACGCAATCAATGATTTATTGAGGTTGTATAATTTTTGGTGTTGGTGATGAAATTAGGTTTTCATCGTCAGCATCATTTTTTTCAAAAAAATAGAGACACGAGGCCCTTTTTCCTTTAGAATTAAAGTGCAAACCAAAATAAAAGGAGGTGCCTCATG
>JAAYHV010000189.1 GCA_012744355.1 Clostridiales bacterium | reverse complement strand
AATTGATTCTCCATTTTCTCCGCAAATTCCTTTTTATATATAAAAGCATTTGCTTCAAAATTGAGGATAAAGCTTCTTCTGTCGAAATTTGCCGAACCAACAGTGGCGACTTCTCCATCTACAACCATAGTCTTAGCATGCAAAAACCCATTTTCGTAAATATAAACTTTTACACCTGCTTCTAAAAGTTCTCCAACGTAAGATAACGTAGTAGAATAAACAAAAGCATGGTCAGGCATAGAAGGTATCATTATACGCACTTCCACACCAGACATTGCTGCCATATATAGTGAATCAAAAAGCGCACTATCGGGTATGAAATATGGCGTTTGAATATAAATGTTCTTCTTAGCATAAGCCACCATTCTTAGAAACCCATTTTTAATCTCTTGCTTTTTCGAATCAGGTCCACATGAAATAATCTGAATGGGATTATCACCAATTTTCTTGCCAGGCTCATAATCATCAGGTATACACTTATCAATTATATCAAACTCTTCTTTTGATGCATATCTCCAGTCCAAATAAAATCTTTGATTTAGTGCGACAAGAGAATCGCCCCTGATCCTTATATGCGTATCTCTCCAGTAGCCGAATTTATCTTTTAGCCCTAAGTACTCTCTACCTATGTTGAATCCTCCGATATATCCAATCTTATCATCTATTGTTACTATCTTTCTATGATTTCTATAATTAAAGTTTATGAATAGATACTTCATAATCGGCTTGAAAAAGAAGGCGTACTGACCTCCAGCTTCTGACAGCTTCTTCATTTTTTTTTCAGATATCATTCTGCTGCCCATTCCGTCCATAAGAAATCTGACTTCAACACCTTCGGCAGCTTTTTTAACCAATAAATCAATTAGCTTATTACCAGCACTATCGTTTCTTACTATAAAGTATTCTATATTAATATATTTTTCGGCTCGCCTTATGTCCTGCATTAATCTATGATACTTTATTTTCCCATCTGTCAAAAGTTCTATTTCATTATTTTCAGTTAAATATGCTTGCCCATACGTTTGATTTAACTTTATCATATGTTCCCATTTCTTAGAGCTTTCATTTGGAAATTGATATAGCCCACTTTCCATATAGCTTATTTGAGAAGCCAATGATCTATCTACAGTTTCTTCCTCTAAGGGTGATAATTTAAACATTTGTCTTCTGCTAATGTTTTGTGAAAATATTATGTAAAGGAATATACCAAAAAACGGAACGGCAAATAAGACAAGTATCCATGCTAATGTTGAAGAAGGGTTTTTTCTTTCCAAAAATATTATCACCATTGCAATAATAAAATTTAGGAAATATACAATTGTAGTAATTCTACTAAACGTAATGAATTCTAGCAATTGACTCATAGCATTTCTCCTTCTAAGCTAAACGTGTTAGCATTAATAATTCGTACACTTATAATCTCACCAATCAGATTCGCTTCACCGAAAAAACTAACAAGCTTAAAGCCTTCAGTTCTTCCCACAAGTTTACTTTTGTTGTTTTTACTAATGCCTTCCACAAGAACCTTTTCGATTCTTCCTACATATTCACGGTTTTTATCTGCCGTTATTTTATTTATATCATTTAATAATCTATCGAAACGCTCGTGCTTTATTTTTTCAGGTATTTGATCATCATATTCTCCTGCTGGGGTACCTTTTCTTATGGAATATAGGAATGTAAACGCAGAATCATATTTCACTTCTTTAATCATGTCCAAGGTATCTGAAAAATTTTCCTCAGTTTCGCCAGGGAATCCTACAATTATATCTGTTGATATCGTTATATCTGGAACCATTTCTTTTATTTTACGTACTATACCAAGATACCTATCTCTATCATACTTCCTATTCATTCTTTTTAATACTTCAGTGCTTCCTGACTGAACAGGAAGATGTATATAGTTACATAGCTTGTCACAATCAGCGTAGGCTTTAATTAGCCTATCTGACAGATCCTTAGGATGGCTTGTCATAAACCTTATTCTTTCAAGCCCCTCAATTTTATTTGTTTCATATATTAAATCAGTAAAATCTCTTCCATCTGGATCTTCAAATGAATTTACATTCTGCCCTAAATATGTTATTTCTTTAACCCCGTCTGCCACTAAAAACTTGACTTCACTTATAACAGAATCAATGGACCTACTTTTTTCTCTACCTCTCGTATAAGGCACAATGCAGTATGTACAGAAGTTGTTACATCCATATGTTATATTTACAAAAGATTTATATTTATATAGCCTGCTAGATGGAAGCCTCTCAGGAACCAGGTCTCTATCACTTAATATTTCTTTTACTTTACTTCTTTTTTCCATGCAAGTTTGTAATAATCTGGGAAATTCTTCTATGTTGTGAGTACCAAATATTATATCTACCCAAGGGAACTTTTTTTTCATATTCTTGACAATATGTTCCTGCTGCATCATACATCCACATACTGCAACTACGTAGTTTGGATCACCAAGTCTCTTTTTCTTTAGCTGGCCTAGCTTGCCGTAAAATCTCTCGTCTGCGTGTTCTCTTATGCTGCATGTATTTAGAATTACTATATTTGCATTATCCTTATCATCACAATTCTCGTATCCCATATCCTCCAGCATTCCACCTATATTCTCAGAATCATGCTCGTTCATTTGACATCCAAAAGTGATAATATGATATTTATTACTCAATAAATTTTCCTCCTAATATATTAACATCTCATCTTTCTTCTCACGTACCATAAGAAACTTTGCTACATCTTTGGCTTCCATCTCTCCAAGAACAATTTTATATATTCCTTCTGATATAGGAAGCTCTACTTCGCAGCTTTTAGCTAGTTCATGCGCCGCTTCAGCAGTGTATATGCCTTCTACTACCATGCCTACTTTTTCCACTGCCTCTTTAGGCTTCATGCCTTCACCGATCATTATACCGCATCTTCTGTTTCTAGAATGCATACTGGTGCAAGTTACTATTAAATCACCAACGCCTGCAAGACCCGAAAAAGTTTCTGGATTTGCTCCTAGCCTAACTCCAAGCCTTTTCATCTCTGCGATTCCTCTAGTCATAAGTGCCGCTTTCGCATTATCACCATAGTTTAAGCCATCGGATATTCCTGCGCCTAGAGCTATTATATTTTTAAGCGCTCCGCCGAGCTCAACTCCTATTACATCTTCGTTGGTATATACTCTAAAAGTTTCATTGGAAAATATATGCTGAACATGAATAGCTGCTTCAGTGTTTTTTGATGCAGCTGATACTGTGGTAGGAAGACCGAGGCCAACTTCCTCAGCATGAGATGGTCCTGATAAAACTACATATGACATATCCGGAATTAAGCTTTCAGCAATTTCAGATAGCCTTTGATGCGTTCCTATTTCGATTCCCTTTGCCACGTTAACGATTATCATATCCTTTGTTAAATATTCTAAAGCATTTTCAAGGGCGCTTCTAAACCTTTGTGCAGGAGCTGCAAATAAAACTATATTAGCATCTTTAATACCGATAGAAACATCAGTAACCAATTCGATATTATCATTTAATATTATATTAGGAAGATATTTTTTGTTTTCTCTTTCTTTTTCCATGTTTTTAATAAGACCAGCGTCTATGTCCCATAGAGCTACTTTGTGACCATTTTTCCCCAGTGTCTGTGCTAAAGCAGTGCCCCAGCTTCCTCCACCTATTATTGCTATTTTAGTTTTCAATTTACTTCTCCTTTTTAATAATTATATTTTTTTCTTCGCCATTTATCAGTCTTTTAATATTTTCTCTGTGCTTTATTACTATAGTTAAGCATAAAATAAGGGCAAATGGGAAAAACTCTCTTACAAAGATAAAAGTCGCTACTGGATATACTGCTGCTGCCGTTAAGGATCCAACCGAAACTTTTTTAGATACAGCTACCATGCCTAGCGAAAAAACTGTAACTACCAGCGTCACTATAGGGCTTATAGCTAGCGTTGCTCCAATTGATGTTGCTACGCCTTTTCCTCCCTTGAATTTATATAAAGCAGGCCATATGTGCCCAAATATCACTGCGATTACGCATATATATGCACAATAAAAAGTAGAGAATTGTAATGCAAACCACACAGCGATAAAACCTTTAAGTATATCAAGAGCAAAGGTTAAAACCCCTGCTTTTGCGCCTAATACCCTTAACGCATTAGTTGTTCCTGCATTACCACTACCTTCATTTTTTATATCTACACCTTTCATTTTGCCAAGCAGCATAGACGGCGAAATATTGCCTAAAAAATATGCTAATATTATAAGTAATACACAAATAAAAAGCTTCATTTTAGTTCTCTCCTTTTTCTCTAAACACGAATTTTATCGAAGTTCCTTCAAATCCAAAGGCTTCTCTTATCCTGTTTTCAAGATATCTCGAATATGAGAAATGCATAAGAGCTCTTGAATTAACTTTAAATGAGAATAAAGGAGGTTTAACACCTACCTGAGTCACGTAATATATCTTAAGTCTTCTGCCTTTATCTGATGGTGGCTGTTTCATCATTGTCGCATCTACGATAACGTTATTTAGTTGACCCGTTGATATTCGCCTAGACCTACTTAATGCAACTAGTTTGACCAAATCAATCGCATTAAACACTCGATTATTATCTTTCACCGAAATAAATACTAGCGGTGCATAAGTAGCAAATAAAATCTCTGACTTAATCTTTCTTTCGTAGTCTCTCATGGTGTTAGTTTCTTTTTTAACAAGATCCCATTTATTTACTACTATCACAAGTCCCTTGCCTGCTTCATGAGCGATTCCTGCAATTTTTTTATCCTGCTCTGTCAGGCCATCTTCAGCATCTATTAGGAGTAAGCATACATCACATCTTTCCACAGCCGCAATGGCTCTAACTACGCTGTACCACTCGATATTTTCATTTACCTTGCTCTTTTTTCTAATGCCTGCTGTATCTATAAGTATGTAATCATCATCCTTGTAATGAAAGTTAGTATCTATTGAATCTCTAGTAGTCCCAGCTATAGGAGATACTATCACCCTGTTTTCATCTACTAGTTTATTTATAAGCGAAGACTTGCCAACATTTGGTTTTCCTATTACAGCTACCTTTATTGCGTCATCATTGTCATCATAAATATCATCTGGAAAACTATCTACTATTTCATCTAAAACATCACCAAAATTAAGCATGTTTGCTGAACTTACTGGAATAGGTTCTCCTAGTCCAAGTTCATAAAAATCATAGAAATTATCTGGTAAATCATTTGGTTTGTCAATCTTATTTACTACTAAAATAACTCTTTTGCCTGTTCTTCTAAGCATACTAGCTACTTCAGTATCTGCTATTGTAAGTCCGTCTTTACCGTCCACCATGAAAAGTATAGCATCTGATGTATCCATGGCAATCTGAGCTTGCTCTCTCATTTGAGAAAGTATAGGGTCAGATGTATTTGGTTCTATGCCACCTGTGTCTATGATAGCAAAATCGATACCATTCCACTCAGCTTCTGCATATATTCTGTCTCTTGTGACACCAGGTGTATCCTCTACTATAGCTACTCTTTTGCCTATAATTTTATTAAAAAATGTAGACTTTCCTACATTCGGTCTTCCTACTACTGCTAATACTGGTTTACTCATTAAATATTCCTCCTGCAAATTTCATGGAGTCAAAAGGTTTTAAATCATCTAATCCTTCACCTAATCCCACATATTTTACCGCCATATCAAGTTCATTTGCTATGGTAATACTTATTCCACCTCTTGCTGTACCATCTAATTTTGTCAGCACTATACCTGTTACATCTGCTATTTCTGAAAATGCTTTAGCTTGGCTTATTGCATTTTTCCCTGTGGTTGCATCAAGCACTAAAAGCGTTTCTCTGAAAGCTTCTGGAAACTCTCTGTTTATTATTTTGTTCATTTTTTCAAGTTCTTTCATCAAATTACTTTTATTTTGAAGTCTACCCGCGGTGTCGCATATTAATATATCAATGTTTTTAGCCTTAGCTGACTGTATTGCATCATAAATAACTGCTGCAGGGTCGCTTCCTTCTTCATGCCTAACCACGCTTACACCAACTCTGTCTGCCCATATCTGAAGCTGGTCTGCAGCTGCCGCTCTAAATGTGTCCGCTGCTGCTAGCATTACTGTCTTTCCCTCTTTTTTGTACATGTTGGCAATTTTACCAATGGATGTGGTTTTGCCTCCACCATTTATGCCTATAGCCAATATCACTAAAGGTGTTTCTTTGGAAACTTTATTTCTATCACCTTTGTCCATAATCTCTGCAATTATTTCAGTTAACGCTGCTTTTACTCTTTCAGGGTTTTCTATGTATTTCTTCTTAATTTTATCTCTGAGTTCTTCCATAATATACTCAGTCGTTTCTATTCCTATGTCAGAGATTATCAATATCTCCTCTAGCTCCTCCAAAAATTCTTCATCTATTTTAGGGTTTGCTAAAATAAAGTCAGTTACTCTCTCTGAAAATTTCTGAAAAGGATTTTTTTTATCAAATAATCCCATTTTTATTCCTTTCTATTCTAAATCAAACTTATCATTTATTTTTAACGATAATACTTTTGAAATTCCATGTTCCGGCATTGTAACGCCGTACAAAACATCTGCGTGCTGCATTGTTGCTCTTTGGTGAGTAACAAGTGCAAACTGTATTTCCTTGAATTTCTTTAAATAAAGTGAAAATCTCTCTATGTTACTATCATCTAATGCAGCCTCGACTTCATCGAGTATACAAAAAGGTGTAGGCTTTGATTTTAGAACTGCAAACATTAGTGCGATAGCTGTCATGGTTTTCTCGCCACCTGACATTAAATTAATATTTTTCAATTTCTTTCCTGGGGGCTGCGCTACAATTACTACGCCTGATTCTAAAGGATTATCATCATCTTCAAGCCTAAGCTCTGCATGTCCCCCGTTAAAAAGCTCTTTAAAAATTGTTTCAAAGTTAATTACTACTTTATCGAAATGATCTTTAAATTTCTTTTTAATCGTTTTATCCATATTAAAGATAATCTCTTTAAGCTCATCCATTGCTCCTAGGATGTCTTTTCTTTGTTCTGTCAAGAACTCATATCTTTTACCAACCTTTTCATATTCATCGATAGAAGATATGTTTACGTCTCCTAATTCTTTAAGCCTGATCTTAACTTCTCTGCATTCTTTATTAGCTGATGTAATAGGGAAATCATCCTCTTTCATATCCTTTGCTTCGGCATATGATATTTCAAATTCATCCCATAACTTATCCTTAATATTAGTAAGCTGTGTATCATTTCTTGCTAGCTTAATCTCGTCCCTATATTTTTGATCCACTGTATTATTTTGCTCAACTGCTATGGCTTTTTGCTCTTCATTAATTGCTGCATACCTAGAATTAATGCTCGTTTTTTCTTTGGCTGCCTGCTCTATGTATTTCTCCAGGTTTTCTTTTTCCTTTTTAAGTTCAGATTCCTTTTCGCCTGTTTCATCATCACCAGTACAAAGAAGTTCTTTTTCTGCTAACAAATCTTCAAGTTCTGAAGTTGCATCGCTTAATTCATCCTCGTAGTCTATTAATGTATCATGAATTCTCTCTATAAGTTCATTAAGACCAAAGACTTTTGTTTCTGATTCGTTAACCGTAACCTTGCAATTAGTAATTTCATCCTTCGAAGCTTCAATCTTATCTGTAAGTTCGTCTGCTGCAACTAAGAGCTTATCCACTTCTTCATTTAGCTTTTCTAATTCAGTTTCTGCTTCAGACATTTCATTCTTATGTTTGTCTATCATTTGTTCTGCATTTTGAATATCTTGCGCTATTCTTTTTAGCTCTTTATCGTATTTATCGTAATTAATTCCAGTTTCTCTTATCAAATCTTTAATATGGGTAAGCTCACTGTTTAAATTACCAATTTCTAAAAGCAAACCTTGCTTAGCTGCTGCTAGTTTTTCTTTTTCCTTAGAATTGTCAGTTTTTTTCTTATCGTTAGTTTCCTTTTTAATTGCTAATATGTTCTTTTCTTCGCTTAGTTTGTCAAATTCCGTCGCTAAATTTGCAATTTCTGCTTTTCTCTCTATTAGATTAGCCGACTTATTTCTGTATTTACCACCAGTAATAGCTCCGCTAGCATTTACCACTTCGCCCTCTACTGTAACAAATCTCGCTCCATTTTTAAGTTTTTTAGATAATCTTACTGCATCATCCATAGTTTTAGTTATTATTACTCTACCTAATAGATAATTCACAACATCGTTAAACTTACCATCAAATTCAACCATGTCTGCCGCTACGCCAAGTAGACCCTCCATCTTTTCTACACTTAACTTTTTGCCATAGATGGATCTAACGGGCAAAAAAGTAGCTCTGCCCGCGCTGTTCTTTTTAAGTGTGCTTATCATATTTTTAGCTGTGCTATCATCTTCACAAACTATATTTTGCATACCCGCGCCTAATGCAGTTTCTATAGCAAGTTCTAATCCCTTAGGCACTTTAATTATATCAGATACTGTACCGTATACGTCTTTTACTCCTGATTTCATGGTGAACTTTACAGCACTATTATATCCTTCATAGTTGTTCTCCATTTCTTCGATAGTTTTTTTCCTTGCATACGTTCTATTGAGTTTTATGTTATTATCATCAATTTGTTTTGAAAGCAAATTATACTCTTCATTTAGCGAAAGTATTTCTTGTTCGTTTTTTACGATTTCATTTTCACATATCTTAAGTGTTTCTTTATGCTTACCTAGCTGACTTTCTACGGTCTCGGTTTTTACTTTGTACCCCGCACCTCTCTCATCGCCACTATTATTTTCAAACTCTATCTGGCTTTTTCTTGATGTTAAGGATTGTTTATAGCTTCTTAGTGTATTAATTTCGCCGTTTCTTCCTACGTTCTCATT
>JAAYHV010000029.1 GCA_012744355.1 Clostridiales bacterium | reverse complement strand
ACTGTGAAACTAGGAAAAGTATCCTAGATATTAAACTAAATCTGTGTTAAGTAGATTTTTGTCTAAAAAAGGGTTGCCATTCCATATGGCCTATTTAAAATGTGATGCATGTTAGTGATTTTAAAAACTAGTAGCTTAGAAAAAGTCACAAAATTAAAAAAATCACTCATAACAGGTGATAGTACGTTAATAGATGTTGATCTAATAGTAATACTTACGATTATATATTTTGCTTATATATCGCGAAAAGAATCAGAATATTTTTTAACTAGAAGTGAATTCTCATAGAAATTAATACTGTTTAAATAGTTATCTTCACGCAGCTCAAGCACTAGGGCTGCATTTTTTGTATATCTATTCCATAAATTGAGATACTCTTCGAGTAGCTCAATATTGTCCTTAAAACCAATTCCGTGGTTTTCATAAAAGCCATCGCCCGTAAATGTACAAAGGTGAATAGTATCGCAGTATTCGCTGTAAGCCCTGAAAAAGTCTTCAATAATATAAGTGTCATGTTTGCTATTTAATAGGCTATAAAGAGCGTTTAGATAGTAAATACTCATACCTGCATGGCAGGTATCAAGAACTACAGAGAACCTATCAGTATTTAGTTTGGCTCTTAAGTATTCAACTAGTTTTGCGCAGTCATCAAAGCCTATTGACCCTAAATACCATCCGTTCTTCTTAGGAAGGAGAGGTATTACATTTTCTATGGCAAATATTACGTCAGGGTAATTTTTTAGAGCTTTATTAAATACTTTTATGATATGATTAGTAATATAGTCAGCTCTAATCATCTTATCAAAATCCATTTCAAAATGAAGGATAAGCCTAACAGGATGATTCCATATTTTTGCCGACTTTTGAGCAATGCTGCAGCCGTCAAAAAATGCAAAGATTCTATCACTGGAAAAAACATCGTCTAAATTACTATCGAATCTGTGCTTGCCAAGTGGAAGATGAACAGAATAAACATCAATGATATTTAATAGATTATTATCAAATAGATCCTTAACATTATGAGGGGGAGGGGAGGTATAAAGCTCTTCTCCTAGCTGAAGTTCAAGTGCATCGCAGCCCTTGTTAACTTTATCCATAATTTGTTCTTTATTTAAAATTGATTTAGCAACTATTTTCATTTAAATTCTCCAGTATCAATATATAGTATGATCCGAACGTTTATTAACTCAAAAGTTAAAGCAGATGATATCCATTTAATATTGCTTTCTTTATAATCGTTTTATCAAGGGCAAGCTTTGCATAACCTTTGACTAATAAAATCATTTCTTTATATTAATTTTACCGATTAAATCATCTGATAATTCAGAAACTTCCATGCCGCACATATATGAAGTATCTTCGAAGATGACCTCACTGTCTTTTTCTAAAGAAACAGTTATTTTAGCATTGATACTTTCACTTACAGTAGAAGTCATTGCTCCGTTTCTAGGTGCTTTTAATGTCCCGAATTCTTCGTTTACAGCATTAACTATAAGTACGTATTTTTTCTTTTGTATTATCACGAATAGGTGATTATCAGCTAATTCAATGGTCTTTATTTTACTGCCGTTATATGTTGCAAATCTGTGAATTTCTGAATCAAAATAGAGAAACCCTAAAAGGCCCGTGAATTCAGAGTTCATAAAAGGAATGTTAGCTACTGAAAGCATAAATGATGCATCAGTATCTTTAAAGTTGTTTCCTTGAAGCCAAAGCCAGCTGGAAGGAAATGACTTCCCCCAATCCTTTTCTATGTATCCTCGGCTGTTTTTCATAGGTAGTTTATTTTTATTAATTATTAAATGACCACTGGTTTTATGAGTAATACTGACTACTCCGTGATTACACTCCATACATGGCATATATGAAAAGATACCCATTATGCTAGGACTTAGTATAGTCTTTGGAAGGCTTACCATTTCATCAAAATCTACAATTCCACGCATTTCAATTTCTTCATTTTTTAAATTTAGCTTTATGCTGTTCTTTGTAAAAACATTATCACCAATTTTAGCTAAAAGATGCTTATCACCATAAGTGAATTCTTTAATATCAAAAGTAAAGTTATATGTTTTACCGGATTTGCCTTCAATTATCTGTATAAAAGCATGGCTATCATCAGATAATGAAATGCCAGGGATTATTGCATATGAAAAATTCTCTTCTAAATTAGTTAGTTTATAGTACCAACCTTCGAAGTAGTTCTCACTTTTCAAATTGCCTTGAAAGTACTCAGGATTAAAAATCTTCTTAATTTTATTCATAATCAAACCTTACCTTTCTGATATAGCATAATGATTATATCACAAATTAAACACTAAAGAAAATAATGAAACTATTCCTAAAATATGTTACAATATTACCAAGATTAATGGACGGGAGATCAAGCATGGCACTATCACCAATGATGACACAATACCAAGAAATTAGAGAGCAGCATAAAGACTGTATACTCTTTTTTAGAGTGGGGGATTTTTATGAAATGTTCTTTGATGATGCTAAACTTGTATCAAGAGAACTAGAAATAACTTTGACAGGAAAAAGCTGCGGACTAGAGGAAAAAGCTCCCATGTGCGGAGTACCTTATCATGCATCTGAAGTATATATAGGCAAACTTTTAGAAAAGGGATACAAGGTAGCAATTTGCGAGCAAACTGAAGATCCTTCAAAAGCTAAAAGCCTTGTAAAAAGGGATGTAGTAAGGATTATGACTCCTGGAACTAACACTTTAAAAAGCGCAATATCCGATAAGGAAAATTTATATATAGCTTCAGTATTTCAAATGGATAAAACCGTAGGCATAGCCTACGGAGATATAACTACAGGCCAGATGTATACAACATCATTTAATGATAGCATGTATTTTGATAATTTAATAAGCGAACTTGTAAAAATATCGCCGAAAGAAATACTCATAACAGAAGAAACACTAGATAGGGTAGGGGAGGATAATCTTCGCTCTCAGGTGGGTGGTTACATTAACGTCATAGATGAATCCTACTTCACTTTAAAAACCTGTACAGAGGCAATTTTAAGACAATTTAATATGGTATCTCTTATGCCTATAGGCATAGAAGATAAGGAACTAAGCATAATAGCTGCAGGTTCACTTTTGCTATATTTATTTGAGACTCAAAAGCAGGATTTATCTCAGATAAAGCACTTAGAATACATAGAAGTAAAAGACCATATGTCACTAGACAAAGCAACAATTAGAAATCTAGAACTTTTAGAAACACTATACACTAAAGACAGTAAAGGATCTCTTTTAGGAGTCCTCGATAAAACATCAACAGCCATGGGCTCAAGAAAGTTAAAAGTATGGATAAGAGAGCCTTTAAATAACTCTGAACTTATAAATGCTAGGCTGAGCGCTGTTAAAACTCTCAGCGAGAATTTATTAAATAAAAACGATATTAGAGAAAACTTAAAAGAAATATATGACTTTGAAAGATTAACAGGCAGAATAGCAAGTGGCCGAGCAAACGGTAAAGATTTAATAGCATTAAAATCAACACTAGCTGTGCTTCCAGATATTAAAGAATTGCTAGATGCTCTTGATTCGGAATTAATTAATGAGCTTAATGATTCAATTGAATGCTTTTCTGATGTTCATGATTTAATTTCGGAAGCAATAATAGATGATCCACCGTTTACAGTAAAGGAAGGCAGCCTAATTAAACCAGGATACTCTGATGAGCTAGACTTATTACTTGACTCAATTAGCGGAGGAAAAAACTGGATTGCAAATTTAGAAAACGAAGAAAAAGAAAAGACCGGCATAAAAAACATGAAAGTTGGATACAATAGAGTCTTTGGATACTATATTGAAGTAACAAAACTTAATGTATCTAAAGTGCCAGATTCATATATTAGAAAACAGACATTAACTAATTGCGAAAGGTATATAACACCTGAGCTAAAGGAAATGGAAAATATAGTATTAAATGCAGAAACAAAGATAAATGATTTAGAATATAGAATATTTGATAGCGTTAGAGAAAGCATAGAGCCATATATAAGGAGGCTCCAAGTATCATCAGACGCTGTGGCTATTTTAGATGTGCTAGTTTCTTTTGCAGATGTTAGCCAAAAGAATGGTTACGTGATGCCAACAGTAAATGACAGCTATGATATTAAGATCATAGAAGGAAGACATCCAGCTATAGAGCAAATAATCGGTCAAGGTCAATTTGTACCAAATGATTTAACCATGAATAACCTAGATGAAAGCATGCTCATAATTACAGGTCCTAATATGTCAGGTAAATCAACATATATGAGGCAGACAGCCCTTATTGTCTTAATGGCTCAGATAGGTTGTTTCGTACCGAGCAAAAAAGCTGAGATAGGAGTAATAGACAGAGTATTTACAAGAATAGGTGCATCTGACAACTTGTCTCAAGGTCAGTCTACCTTCTTTGTTGAAATGAGCGAATTAGCTAACATATTAAGAAATGCAAAGGATAGAAGCCTTATCATATTAGATGAAATAGGTAGAGGTACAAGTACCTTTGACGGTCTGTCTATCGCCTGGGCCGCTGTAGAATACTTAAGCCAAGGAGAACTAAAAGTAAGAACTCTATTTGCAACTCACTACCATGAGTTGACAGTTTTAGAGAAAAAAATAGATTGCGTAAGGAATTTATCAATTGATGTAAGTGAAAAAAAGGGTAATATAGTATTTTTGCACAGAATAAAAAAAGGACCAGCTAGCAAAAGTTACGGAATCCACGTAGCTAAGATAGCTGGAGTACCTAAATCAATATTAAAAAATGCACAACTTAAGTTAATGGAACTTGAAAGCATGGAAACTAGTGAAACTGAGCCAATGCAGCTTTCGATATTTGACAATGAAGTGGACGAAAGCTACGAAGCCGTTAAGTTTAAACTAGATCACTTAGATATAAATAACACAACTCCAATAAAAGCATTATCAATACTTGAAGAACTTAAAAAAGAGATAAAGGAATAGTTATGATTAGATTACTCGATAAAAGCGTAGCAGATAAAATAGCTGCAGGAGAAGTTATAGAAAGGCCAGTATCAATTATAAAAGAGCTTCTTGAAAACTCAGTTGATGCTGGCGCTAAAATGATAATAGTTGATATTAAAAATGGCGGAAAATCATATATCAGAGTATCAGATGACGGCATAGGAATATCAGAAGATGAGATAGAAACGGCATTTTTAAGGCACGCTACAGGTAAGATATTTAATCTAGAAGATCTAAACGCAATTAATACTTTAGGTTTTCGCGGAGAGGCGCTAGCTAGCATAGCTGCAGTAACTAGGCTTAAAGTTCTTACTAAAAGAAAAGAAGACAGCGAAGGAACTAAGCTTACAATTCACGGAGGCAAGGTGGTTTCCAAGGTTGTAACAGGCTGCCCGGATGGCACTACATTTATCATTGAAGACGTCTTTTATAACACTCCTGCTAGAAAAAAGTTTATGAAAAATGACGGAAATGAAGCAAGTAAAATTGCAGAATTTGTATCAAGATTTGCCCTTAATTATGCTGATATATCTTTTAAATTAATAAGTAATAACAGCGTTATATTTGCAACTGCAGGAGATGGCGACTATAAAAATACCATTATGAGCGTATTTCCAACTAGAGATTATGCGAATTTAATTGAAATAAGTCATGAAGAAAACGAAATTTTAGTATATGGATTTGTTTCAAATCCAGGCCTTACGAAAACAACGAAACAAGGACAAATATTCTTCGTAAACGGAAGAATAATAGACAGTAAAATCATTGAAAAAGGAATAAAAGCAGGATATAAGGAAAGAGTCTTTTCGGGATTTCCAATATCGATTTTATTTATATCAATAAATCCCGAAACCATAGATGTAAACATACATCCTAATAAAAGAGAAATTAGATTTAACTTTGAAAAAGAAGTAATAGATGCTATAGGAAATGCAATATCTAAGAGTATTTTTAAGACTGATGGCATAAACGATTTACAAATACCTAAATTAAAAGAAGAAATGGAAATTGAGCATACTTATGAGCCTGAATATAAGACGATTTTAAATACGGAGCAGGTAGGCATTAAAAAAACACTAGAAGAAAAGAAGCCACTAGTAAATAGTGAGTTTTCCATAGAGCCACCTAGCAATATACCTTTCGTATTTGATGAATTATTTATAGTAGGATATATTTTTAACACATATATAATAACAGAAGACCAGCACGAAAACATATATCTTATAGATCAGCATGCTGCCCACGAGAGAATCTTTTATGAGAAGTTAGTAGGAAATTACTTAAGTAAGGCTAAACTATCACAACCTATACTTACACCAATAGTTATAAATACCATCAAAAGCTTTTATCACAAAAGCAAGGAATGGATGGATATACTTAGAGAATTAGGGTATAACATCAGTGAATTTGGAGATAATACCTTCTTAATTAGAGAAATACCTGAAAATATGACATTGAATCAAGCTGAACTCTTCGTAAATGACTTCATAGATGCTGTAAACATAGATAAAGCTATAGTAAATACTATAGTAATAGACAAACTTATAAGTAAATCTTGCAAAAACGCGGTTAAAGGTAATAACAGATTATCTGAAATTGAGCAGTTGGAACTGCTAAATACCATCAAGAATTGCATTAATCCTTATAATTGTCCTCATGGCAGACCGACCTTTCTAAAGCTGTCAAAGTCTGATATTGAGAAATCTTTTCACAGAAAATGAAAAAGGAGACATAATAAAGTTATGGTAAACGTATATATTATAGCAGGACCAACGGCAACTGGTAAAACTGATGTAGCTATAGAGCTTGCCAAAAGAATTGATGGAGAAATAGTGAGTTGTGATTCGATGCAGCTATATAAATACATGGATATTGGTAGCGCAAAACCAACTAAAGAAGAAATGGAGCAAGTAAGTCATCATTTAATTGGAGTGATTGAGCCAAGTGATTTTTTTACAGTTGCAAGATACCAAAAGATGGCTTTTCAAGCAATTGATGATATAGTCTCTAGAGGCAAAACACCGATAGTAGTAGGAGGCACGGGGCTTTATTTAAACTCGCTTTTATACATTATGGATTTTGCCGCAAAGCCAATAGATCAAAAGAGAAGAATTGAATTAGAAGCCATGAACGGCGAAGATTTATATGCTTATCTTTTGGAAATTAACAGCGGTGCAGCAGAAAGAATTCATCCAAACAATAAGAAAAAAGTAATACGGGCAATTGAAGCTACGGAGCTTGGCAAAGAAGTAAAGCCCTTTGAAGAATGCAATATAAAAAATAAAAGTCATAACTTCAAGCTGTATGGACTTCTTTGGGACAGAAAGACTCTCTACGAGAGAATAAACCAAAGAGTAGAAAACATGATAGAAGCGGGCCTAGTTGATGAAGTAAAAAATCTATTTTCGATGGGACTCACAAGTGATAATTATTCCATGAAAGGCATAGGCTATAAGGAAATAATCGAATATTTAAATGGAAATTATACCTTAGATGAAGCGGTGCATTTAATAAAGAAAAATACAAGGCACTTTGCAAAAAGGCAGCAAACATGGTTTAAAAAATATGAAGATATGATTTGGCTAAACGTGGATGAAGACACTAATATAGCTGATACTGTGGAGAAGATATTATGACCAAGAACATAAGAATAAATAACAAATCAGATAAACCAAATAATATAATAGAAAAAGAAAATGTTATATTTTTTGAGTGTAAAGATATAGAAAAACAGCTTCCTAAATACCTTAGAAGCTATTTTATATATTTAAAATCAAACGTGCTTCCAATGACTAGGCTTGCATATTTACATGATGTTTTATTTTTCTTTAACTATTTAGTCTTTGAATCAGGAATATCAAAAGCTGTAACGCCAGCCGATGTTTCCACTGAAGAGTTAAATGAGATAACTGCAATGGATGTAAACATATTTTTAGATTACTGCAGAAAATATACAATAGAAACTAAAGATAGCATAGTGGTTTATGAAAACGGTAATAGAGCGCTGGCAAGAAAAAGATCATCTATATCGGTGTTTTTTAAACAGTTATATAGAGACGGGCTTGTAACTGGAAACATAACAGATGGATTTGATCCAATAAGAGTACCTAAAACAGGAGAAAATGAAATAAAGGCATTGCAAGATGATGAAGTTATGATAATGCTTGATTCAGTTACTAACGGAGACGGCTTAACTGACCATGAAAAGAATTACTGGGTAAAAACAAAACTAAGAGATAAAGCAATACTAGTGCTGTTTTTAACTTACGGACTCAGATTATCAGAACTGCAGCAGTTAAATATTACTTCTTTTAATTTTAGTAGAGGTGAATTTAAAATTTATAGAAAAAGAGGCAAAGAATCTATGATGCCTCTTAATAAATCAGTTAGCTTAGTAATAGATGATTACTTGACATCAGAAAGACCTGGTGATGAAAAAATTGCGGAGGGCCATGAAGATGCAATGTTTTTATCACTTCAAGGCAAAAGGCTTACTGAAAGGTCAATTAGAGAGCTTGTAAAAAAATATACATCAATTGCTCTTAAAACTAGCAGAAGAGCAGGATATAGCCCTCATAAGCTAAGAGCTACTGCTGCTACTAGTTTAATAGGCAGAGGTAATTCTATATATGACGTACAGGCACTACTAGATCACGAGCAGGTTACTACTACTCAGTTATACGCTAAGCATAAACAAAATGTAAAAAGAGATCTTGTTAAAGATATGGAATGGGAGATGGAAAGAAAAGAAACTAAAGATTAATGAACAAAGAGATGAAAGATTACATCATCAACTTAATAATTTAATAACACATATGACATATGAGAGGTTAAATAAAAATGAATAAAAAAGTTATGGTTGTATTTGGCACAAGGCCAGAAGCAATTAAAATGTGTCCCTTAGTTAAAGAACTGAAAACACGTAAAGAATTAAGCACTGTAGTTTGTGTCACAGGACAACATAGAGAAATGTTAGATCAAGTATTAGAGGTGTTTAAAGTTATTCCTGACTTTGATTTATCTATAATGAAGGCAAAGCAGAACTTATTTGATGTGACAATCAATATTTTAGATAAAATGAAAGCTGTTTTAGAAGAAGTAAAACCGGACATAGTTTTAGTACATGGTGATACTTCCACAACTTTTGTTACAGCATTAGCATGTTTTTATTTACAAATCCCTGTTGGTCATGTGGAAGCCGGATTAAGAACTTATGATATATATTCTCCATATCCTGAAGAGTTTAATAGACAAGCTGTCGGAATTGTTGCTAATTATAATTTTGCTCCAACAGAAATATCTAAAGAAAATTTATTAAAAGAAGGTAAAAATCCAGATTCTATATATGTTACAGGTAATACTGCTATAGATGCATTGAAAACTACTGTAAGAGATGACTACAAACATGAGCTTTTAAAGTGGGCATCTGATAGCAGATTAATCATGATAACTGCACATAGAAGAGAAAACCTCGGAGAACCTATGAGAAACATGTTTAAAGCTATTAAGAGAATTGTAGATGAAACACCAGATATCAAAGCCATCTATCCAATTCATTTAAATCCAGTTGTAAGGGAAATTGCGAATGAGATTTTAGGTGATTGTGATAGAATTAAAATTATTGAACCATTAGAAGTTCTAGATTTTCATAACTTTTTAGCAAATTCATATTTAATTATAACTGATAGTGGTGGAATACAAGAGGAAGCGCCAAGCTTAGGTAAACCTGTATTAGTTATGAGAGATACTACAGAAAGACCTGAAGGAATAAAAGCAGGTACATTAAAATTAGTAGGAACAGATGAAAAAGTGATATATGAGACTTTTAAGCAACTTATTGAAAATGATAAAGTATACGAAAAAATGAGCAAAGCTAGTAATCCATATGGAGATGGATTTGCTAGCAAAAAGATTGCAGACATATTAGTCAATAAATTATGTTAAAGTTAAAAAAGGTTTAGAGTATTGCAAAGGCATAATCTTAATTCAATAGACATAAAGAAAGGTATATAAATACGAATGAACAAGGGGACTAAGGATTACATCATCAAGGAATTTAACATAGAAGAAGATGTATTAGATATCGTAAATGAAAATGAAAATAAACTTATAGATAGATTCAAGACTTACGATGAAACGATGGAAAAGAATCAATTAAAAGTGATAAAAGCTTTTCAAGATAACAGAATAAGCGATATGCACTTTGCTTGGAATACAGGATATGGATATGATGATCCTGGCAGAGCAGCTACAGAAAAAGTATATGCAGATCTATTCAATACTGATGCGGCTTTAGTTAGGCCAAACATAGTAAACGGAACACATGCAATAGCATGTACACTCTTTGGCATATTAAAGCCAGGAGAAGAACTTATATACTGCACTGGCACTCCATATGACACTCTTAAGGAAGTAATTGGTACTAGCGGAAGTAGCTTTGGAACTCTTAAGGATTATGGAATTAAATATGAGGAAGTGGCTTTAAGCGATGGTCATATAGACGAGAATCTCTTATTAAAGACTATAAGCGAAAATACTAAAGTGGTTGCCATGCAAAGGTCAACTGGATATGACTGGCGAGAAGCTCTCACAATTGAAGAAATAAAAAATATCACAGAAACTATACATAAGAAAAATAAAGATATCATAGTAATGGTTGATAATTGCTATGGAGAGTTTGTTTCTGATATTGAACCAACTGATGTTGGGGTTGAGGTAATGGCAGGTTCGCTAATTAAAAATCCTGGCGGCGGATTAGCTTTATCTGGCGGATATGTAGTTGGCAGAAAAGATCTAATACAAAACATATCATATAGACTGACTTGCCCAGGAATAGGCGCTGAATGCGGCCTTACGTTTGGGCAAACAAGAGCAATACTACAAGGTCTATTCTTAGCACCTAAAGCTGTTAACGGGGCTTTAAAAGGAGCACTATTATGTGGCTCAGTATTTAATGAGCTTGGCTATGAAATATGCCCTGATATTGATTCCAAAAGAAGCGATATAATACAGGCTATTAAGTTTAATGATCCAGATATGCTGGTATCCTTTTGCCAAGGTATACAGTCGGCATCTCCCATAGATTCACATGTATCACCTATTCCTTGGGATATGCCAGGATATAAGGATCAGGTGATAATGGCTGCAGGAGCCTTTGTTCAAGGCTCATCTATAGAGCTAAGCGCAGACGCACCTCTTAGAGAGCCATATATTGCATATTTTCAAGGCGGGCTCACTTATGAACACTCTAAATTTGGAGTAATAAAGGCACTGGATGAACTAATCAAACGAGGATATATTAAATTATAAGGACATAATATGAAAAAGAAAAACAGACTAAAGGAATTATTAAGTACTTTCTCACATAAGAGAAGGTCAAAAAGACGTGAAGGCAGACATATCTTCTACGATGATGTAATGTATAATATTAAAAGAACCAGCATGCACGACAAGCTGGTTGCTTTTGCAAAACTTTTTTTGCTTTTAATAGTCAGCATTGGAATACCTCTATCTATTTTTCTATTCAATAAAGATTTATTAACTCAATTTAGCAGTACTGAAGAGTTGATTATATTCTTGGAAAACTATAAAGGTGCCACATACCTTGCTTTGATTGGACTTCAAGTTATGCAAATAGTAATAAGCATAATACCAGGACAACCTATACAATTTGCATCAAGCTTTATATACGGATTTTGGAATGGTTATCTAATTTCCATGATCGGAGCTATTATAGGAACTTTCTTAACATATCATATGGCTAGATTCTTAGGTAAAGATGCACTTCATATATTATTTGGTGAAAGAAGAGTTAGTGAGATAATTAAAAGATTAAACAGTACAAAATCATACGGTGTAATTACATTAATATATATGATACCTGGAATACCAAAAGATATAATGTGCTATGTAGCTGGAATCTCAGAAATTAAAATAATTCCATTCTTAATCATATCTACGATAGGAAGAACACCAGGAATTGTCGGCAGTCTTTTAATTGGTAGTATGCTTGAAAGCGAAAATTATATTGGACTTGTAGCATTAGTCGTTGTAGCTATAGTAATATTTTATATCTTCATTAGAAACAGAAAAAGGTTAATCAGTTATATCGATTCTAAAACACATAAGGAGTAACTTAACGATAAAGTTATTATGTTAACATGATAAAAACAAACGCTATGAGACTTTTAGATGCCGCGAGCATCGAATACGAAACAAAAGAATATGATTACGATGAAAATGACTTATCAGGCATACATGCCGCTGAGTTTTTAGGTCTATCAACATTAGAAGTATTTAAGACCCTTGTGCTTATATCAAACACAAGGGATTATTTTGTGTTCTGCATACCCGTTGAAAGCGAACTTGATCTAAAAAAAGCAGCCAAAATAGCAGGCGTTAAAAAATTAGAGATGATACACATAAAAGAACTGCTTGGAATAACTGGATACGTAAGGGGAGGGTGCTCACCTATAGGTATGAAGAAGCATTTTAAAACATACCTAGATGAAACAGCAATATTACTTGATAATATATATATTAGCGGAGGTAAAAGGGGAGTTCAGATTAAATTAAATCCTGAAAAACTCAATAAATACCTTGGAAACACTGATTACTTTGATGTTTTGAAATAATAAAGAACAATTGTTCTCAAAACACTTGACAAACACATGTTCGAATAGTAGAATGTATTAAAAGAACAAACGTTCCTAGTCGAGAGGTGAGAAAGATGAAAAAACATTATAAGATAGTATCTCCATTGAGATTTGTAATTTTCGTTACAGTAGTATTTGTATTAGTAGCTTTATTAACTATTAATATGCTTGGACTAAATAATGCAAGCGGATCATCTAAAAACTACTATAAGCAGATTGAAGTAACTTGCGGGGATACGCTTTGGGATATAGCAGATAGGAATATGCCAGACGATATGGACCCAAGACAAGCTGTATACGAAATATCTAACCTAAACGATATAGATGATGGTCAGATATACCCAGGGCAGATTTTGTTAGTACCAACAGAAAATGTCTAAAAAGATAAAGCTCTAATTTTCGATTTAAGCGATTTAATTAATGGCATAGGTGATATACATCCAAAGAATAATAGCTTAAAATTATAATATATGGAAACATGCTAACATACTGAAAAACCAGGCCTAAAAGCCTGGTTTCCTTGCTAGTTGTTAACTATTCCCAAAATTAAGATTTTAGGAATAGTT
>JAAYHV010000028.1 GCA_012744355.1 Clostridiales bacterium | reverse complement strand
GTAAAAATCTATGTTATACTCATACCATCAAAGAAAGGAAGGTAATGGTATGAAAGTCAAGGCTAAGGCTACGGTTTGGATAGAGGAAATCGTTGAGGTAGATGACAAATATCTAAAGGTATCAGAATATTCCAAAAATAATATAAGGGGATAATTCCCCTTTTTATTATTTAGACCTATGAGGTCTAAAAATAGTTATTGACATAAGTAAAAATCTACGGTATACTTATGGCATCAATAAAAGGAGGGAATTATTATGAAATTTTCAGTAACAGTTGCCAACTTAGCAAAACGCACCTATGAAATTGAAGCGGAAACTAAGGAACTTGCAGAAACAAAAGCTTTAGAGTTTTACGACTACAATACACTACAGTATGAATTTGGTGTGGTAGAAATTCATGAAATTGTTTAAGGTATTAGGCGAAAGCCTAATTACTTAGACCTCAAAGGTCTAAAAATAGTTGTTGATTTTTTGGTGATTGTATGTTAGAATGACCTAAAGGGTAAAAATATTACCCTAAAAGAAAGGACATTCACCATGGAAATTGCTTATCTTATCTTGACCACAGGACAAAATGAAACCTATGCTAAAATTGGTAGAACAGACGATTGGGAAGCATCAAGGCATAACAAGTATAGGACGCATAATCCTATATTTGAATTATGCGCCACTATCCCCACAAAGAACGCGGCAATGAGCAGACAAATTGAATGGGCGTTCGGTGTACTAATGGGCCACCAAAATTCAAAAGATGGCACAGAATGGTATAAAGTAACGGATATGGCAATCGTTGATGAGTTTAGGAAAGTTAAAACACTTTATGATTTACTTATCTTTTGCAATTACTATGCCGTTACTCGTAGTTCGATTAATTATTATCGAGGGAAATTGGAAGAGGCGACCGCAAGAAGTAGCAAGAGATACTATCAGGAAAGACTAAATACAATGATAGAGTTACTTTCCTATTAAGTAAAGAAAAACTTCTGTCGAAAGGCAGAAGTTTTCCTTAGGGGAATTTTTAGACCTGAGAGGTCTAAGAAAAATTATTGACAAAGGGAAAAATTTGTGTTATCATAATATTATCAAAAGAAAGGGAGAAACGTGGTATGAACTTTAAGGATGTTATGGCGGCGAATGATGTAAAAATTGCAGAAACACGGAAGAGAGAAAGTTTAGAAAAGGTTGTTTTTTGGAATAGTGATAAGAACGATACTTCTTATCTTACCTATTTCATGACTCTTAAACAAATTGAACGACTGGAAGAAATGTGCAGGGAGTTAGATTTTCCGCTTAATCATATTTTTGTTCCTCATGATAGCGAGACACCTATTTGGGAAGAATAGGGTAATGGGAAGTAGTAATACTTCCCTCTAATTTTGTTTAGACCTGAGAGGTCTAACTTTTCTTGCTTGACTTTCCTTTGCGTTTGTAATATAATAAGACCGTAGAAAGGGGTGGTCATAGTGAAGATTAAGGGAATGAAGAAATTAGAGAAAAGAATAAACAGAATTGTAAAAAAGATTGACGAAACAGTAAAAGTAGAACTTGCTGGTAGTGACGCTTGTTATCCTTACAAAAAAAAGATTTTCTTTTCTATTCTGCGTGATTATGAATCTGAAAAAAAGTTTATGGATAATCTTCATGTAACTTATAATGACGCACCACATTTACCGATATTCTTATATGTATTATTACATGAAATAGGTCATATAAATACTTATGAGAAAGCGTATAAAGAAGAAGATGATAACATGCGTCAAAATATAATGGTTAAGGGAGATGAAGAAGCATACTTTAATCTTCCCACAGAAAAAGCGGCAACCGCATGGGCAGTAGATTATGTTAAGAGAAATCCAAAGAAAGCAAAAAATATTGCTGACGAGATTACCTATGCTATGGAAAAGTTTTTAGCAAAAAATATTACAGAGTAAACGCATAAACTTAGACAATAATGTCTAAGTTTATTCCGCTGATAAATTAGACCTGCGAGGTCTAAATAATTTTTAAAAAATCGTTGACATTTTTTCCCTCTTGTGGTAATATAAAGATACCCCAATGAGGGGAATAAAAAAAGTCCGATATACGGACGGAAGGACGGTTTATGAAGGTTAAGGAAAGAGATGCGGTTCGCGCGGGTGTGATGGCTCTGATTGCGGAAGCCCTGGTGGGCGCGGACAAGGAAGTCGG
>JAAYHV010000027.1 GCA_012744355.1 Clostridiales bacterium | reverse complement strand
GATAACGTAACAATGGAGATTGAATTAATCACACCAATTGCTATCGAAGAAGGATTAAGATTTGCTATCAGAGAAGGCGGAAGAACAGTAGGTTCTGGCGTTGTAACTGAAATCGTTAAATAATTAGATAAACAATAAACCGAGGCGATGCCTCGGTTTTTGCATAAAGAAAGCAGAGAGTATAGTAATGAAAAGAGCAGTTTTATTCGATATGGATGGCACTTTGATAGATACATTAGATGATTTAACAGATAGCGTTAATTATGCGCTAAAAGTAAATGGCTATCCAATTAGAGAAGTCAGAGAAGTAAAAAGTTTCGTAGGAAATGGTATAAAGAAATTAGTGGAAAGAGCTGTTCCCAAGGGCGCAGTTGAATCAGAAGTTGATAACTGCTATAAGCAGATGATCGATTACTATCATTTACATGCTATGGATAAATCCAAACCTTATGAAAATGCTACTGAAATAGTCGAAAAATTAAATGAACAAGGTATCAAGGTAGGCATAGTTACCAACAAAGTTCAAAAGGCAGCTGAAGATATTAGTGATAAGTTCTTTGGTGATAAGGTGGGAGTAGTGGTAGGCGTCAAGAAATTTAGAAAATTAAAACCTGATGCACAGCCTATTAATATTGCACTGAAAGAGTTAAACATTAAAAAAGAAGATGCGATTTTTGTAGGTGACTCTGAAGTTGATGTACTTACTGCTAAGAATGCGGGGGTCGATTTTATTGGCGCTGCATGGGGATTTAGAGGTGAAGATGCACTAATAAAAAGTGGAGCAAAAGTAGTAATAAAAGAAATAAAGGATTTATTTGAGGTTTTATGATTAAAATCTATTTGATGGGGTAAATATTATATAGAAAAACGAGTAAATAAACATTATACAGGAGGAATAAAATGAGTATAGTACATGTAACTAAAGATAATTTTGAAGCTGAGGTGGTTAATTCTGACGTTCCAGTATTGATTGATTTTTTTGCTACTTGGTGTGGACCGTGCAAAATGCAAGGACCTATCTTAGATGAGTTGGCAGAAGAGATGAAGGATGTAAAAATCTGTAAAATCGATGTAGATAAAGAACCTGATATCGCAAGACAGTTTGGAGTAATGAGTATCCCTACAATCATGGTAATGAAGAAGGGCGAAGTTACTTTTAAGCAACCTGGATTAAGACAAAAAAGAGAGTTAGTAGACTTACTTAAATAGTAAAATAATAAAATTGACTAGTATTAATATTGCTGGTCAATTTTTTTCTCTAAATCTAAAAAAAGTGGTTGACAAACTATACTATACATCGTATAGTATAGTTACGAATAATATTATACACCGTATAGTATTATAGGATGCAAAATTAAGGAGGATGCTTATGGTATTTAATACCGGTTCAGCATTACTTGATGCCATTGTGTTATCTGTTGTTTCTAAGGAAACGGAAGGAACCTACGGTTATAGGATAACTCAGGAAGTTAGAGAAGTAATGGATATATCGGAATCAACACTTTATCCTGTCCTAAGACGTCTGCTAAAGGATGATTGCTTGGAAGTTTATGATAAAGCTTTTTCTGGACGTAATAGAAGATATTATAAGGTGACAGAAAAAGGTGATGCTCAGTTGAGACTTTATCAGATTGAATGGAAAAGTTATTCGAGGAAAGTAAGTAAATATTTATTGGAGGAATAATGAATCGAAGAGAATATTTAAGGAGATTAGAACAGTGCATGAAGGGAATGCCACCTAAAGAGGTGGAGGATGCACTTAGATATTATGAAGATTATTTCGAAGATGGCAGTCTTACTGACGAAGAAATAATCACATCTTTAGGCAAACCTGAAGATGTTGCTAGGCAGATCAGGGGAAACGCAGGGTACGATTACTCTGAAGATAAAGTAGAAAATAATGAAGCACAAAAGGATATTAAAACTCCAAAGAAAAGAACTAAAGGCGATTGGGTGCTAATTGTAATCATAATAATATGTTTACTACCTATAGTACTTCCAGTTATAGGAAGTATCATAGCCGCAGTTTTAGGTTTGCTATTTGCTGCAGTTTTGCTTACTTTAGCGTTTCTAATAGGAGGGCTAGTGGCAGCATTCTCAGGAATAGGAACACTTTTTGTCTCATTAGCTAGCGGTCTTGTCATAACAGGGCTTGGCATAGTTTCTGCTTGTGTTGGAATACTACTATGTAGATTGCTTTGGTATGTCTTTTCTAAAGGTGTTCCAGCTATGGCAAAAGGTGTAGTTAAGATTTGCAAATGGCCGTTTAAAGACGGAAGTGAAAAGGAAGGGGCGTGATTTTATGAAAAATGCTAAACCTTTTTGGAAAGTAATATATGTGTTATTAATCATCGGTGTAATTGCGATAATTGCTGGAACTATACTCGGTGGGTTTAAAAATGCAAGTCTTAATATTGACGAGAATAATATCAATGCTTTAGAGAAAATTGTAGATCAGATATTTGATAAAAATGACCATGTGAATGTTGAATTTACAGAAGATGTGATGATATTTGAAGAAGACATAACAACAGAAATAAGTGGTGTAAATAAAATAGACTTAGTATCCGGCGCTGGCAACGTTGAAATCATAAAATCTAGCGGGAAAAACATCGAGATAAATACTAACAACGTTGATAAAATTCAGTATTACGTTAGAAATAATACCCTCTATATAAAAGCGCTGTTTAGTGGTAATGTAACTGAATACGACAAGGTCGAAATTCACATACCAGAGGATATGAAGCTTGAAAGCATAGATGCTACTATTGGAGCAGGAACTTTTACAGCTGAAAAACTCATGGCTTATGAAGCGGATTTTAATATTGGTGCTGGTAGTTTTTCTATAGAAGATGCTGAAGTAAACAACTTAGCTGTTGATGTTGGAATGGGCGAGTTTTCTTATGAAGGAAAAATTAACAATAAGGCAGATGTAGGTTGCGCCATGGGTAGCGTTTTAATGAAGCTAACAAATCATCAAAGCGATTACTCGTATGAATTAGGATGTTTCATGGGGAATATAAACTATGGAAGTGTTACGATTAGTGGAGTAGGTTCTAAATCCCATGATATTGATTTAGATAAAAAGTTTGAGATAGAGTGCGGTATGGGTAATGTAGATATAGTGTTCTTAAGTGATGTGAAGAAATAAATTCAAGTTATAAAAAAGCTACAAAGCAATTG
>JAAYHV010000188.1 GCA_012744355.1 Clostridiales bacterium | reverse complement strand
TTTATAATAGTGCACATAAAATTTTCATAGCACTAAAGGAACGTGATAAGGCTAGAGCTGTAGCATTTGTAGAAGAAGCAATCTCCAATTCTATCTCTGGTTCAAGAGAAATATACGAAGAATAAACTTGATAATTACTATATCTTTAATAGCTTTCTCAATTAGAAAAGGTAATTCTTTGCCTTTTGGATAATTTACTATCAGGTTTATTAAATATTTTATTTGCATTATTGTTATTAAATATTATTTATTTCATGCAGTTTAACAATACTTGTGCATACTTTATCTGCTAATTCCCTATTATGAGTTATAACTATCATACCAATGTTTCTTTTCTTAGTTATTTCTATCAAGGAATGCCAAATCTGCGCCTGGCTGATACCATCTAGCATGGCTGTTATTTCATCTGCTATTATAAATTTAGTCTCCTGTGTTATGGCCCTAGCTATTGCAAATCTTTGCAATTCTCCCCCTGAAAGTTCGCTTGGATATCTGTCAAGCCAAGTCCCTTTTATCTCTAAGAGATCTATAAGCTTTTCGTCTGGATTTCCATTCTCTTCTAGGGATTTTTTCATTTTCCATTTTGGATTAAATGTTTTTTCAGGATGCTGATATATTAACTGCACTGGGTGAAAACCTGATCCTGGAATTTCTTCACCATCAATTAGAACTTCTCCCCAGTTTTGCTTTAAATATCCTGACATTATTCTTGCAAGTGTTGTTTTACCATATCCACTCTTTGCAAGCAAAGCAACTCTTTCATTGGATGATATACTAAAATCTAAATTCTTTAATATATAACCACTATTTTTATATCTAAATCCTATATTTTTAGCCTCTAAAATCATAATTGCACTTCACCATCCCATCTTCAAATTCATGAATCTCAACCTTTTTATCACATAAATCTTCCTTGTATGTGCACCTATCCTTAAACACACAAGCTTCAGTATTAGTTGTGATTTCTGGCTGGGACCTCCTATAGGTTTAAAACCGTTTGAGGGTAAAGATTCATACAATGCTTTAGAATATGGATGTCGCAAATATTCAATACCCTTCTTAAAATAATCCGCCTTTGTTAACTCAATAATTTGACCTCCATAAAATACTGCCACTTTATCTGAGTAGTTTATTGCTAAGTCGATATCATGTGTAATTAATATTACTGCCTTGCCTTTGCTAGCAAAATTTTTAAAATAACCCATAGTCTTACTAGAAGATTCTATGTCAAGTCCTGGAGTTGGTTCATCAGCTATGATTATTTGCGAATCTTCCATTACTGCGGTTGAGATTAAAGCCCTCCTCGCCATTCCTCCTGACAATTGAAATGGATACAATTTTTCTGAGTTTTCACACAAGTCAAAATCTTCGAATACTTTCCTTTGTTTTTTTACTACTTCGGTCTTATTAGAGTAGTTTCTAACTTGTTTACCTACTTTTGAAAGAGGATCTAAATATGATATGCTCTGTGGTATAAATCCAATCTCCCCTCCCCTCAAAACTTTTAAATACTCATAGTCAACAAGCTTACCATTATAGTAAAGCTCACCTCTAACACTTGCATTATTTGGTAACAATCCAAGTATTGCATGGGCTAATATACTTTTTCCACTACCGCTTGAGCCCACTATGGTCAAGATTTCTCCAGGATAAGCCTTAATTGACAAATCATTAACTACTAAGTTATTATTTGACTGTTTTCCTGCTTGCATTTTAAAGCTAACCGATAATTTTTTTACTTCTAATAATGGCATCTTCATTTAATCATCCAATCTATTAATTATTCTCTTGCTGAATAGGGATTTAAAATAAGCGATAAATATTCACCTAGTTTGTTTATTAATAATACCAAGATTACTAGTGACAAGCCTGGAAAAAGAGCTAGGTGCCACATTCCACTCACTAAATATTTCATACTTTCAGACAATATAATGCCTATAGCTGGCGTTTCTGGGGATATGCCAAATCCTAAAAAAGTAACCGATGCTTCATGGATAATTGCATGGGGAAACAGCAGTACTAATCCTATTACATACTGTGGTAATACAATAGGAATCATGTGGTTTTTAAATATATACCATCTTCCTTTTCCAAATTTCCTTGACATTAAAACATATTGCTCATTGCCTACTACCATAACTTCATTTCTTATAATTCTTGCTAAAGAAACCCAGTGGGTGAGTGCTACACCTATTATTATACCTTTTACCCCCCTGCCTACAAATACAGATATTAATATTATAAAAATTAAATGAGGTATGC
>JAAYHV010000187.1 GCA_012744355.1 Clostridiales bacterium | reverse complement strand
TGCATTCCAAGCCCTTCATATAGTTTGATACCTTTGAGGTTGTCAGGGTACACATCAAGCCACAATCTATTAGTATCGGTTTCTTCAAAAGCATACTTAATTAGAGCTTTCATGGATTCCGCTCCCAGCCCTTTCCCCCTCTCGGTTATTGCGATTCTTCTAATCTCAAACACGTTTGATTTAAAGTCGAGTCTAATGAGCGCATATCCCTTGATCAGAATATCCTTTTTATCATAAAATACAAGCAGAATATGATTAGGATCGTTTATCTCAGACAGATGCTCTTCCTGTGTTCCTACCCATATGAAATCTCTAATCTCCGGATCACTTTCAAGCTCAATTATCTCATCTATTTCTTCTGGAATTACCTCATAAATATCAAGTCTTTCAGTTTCTATAAATACCTTTCTCATAAATTCACCTCTAAATTATATTATATATTTTAGCCAGACTAATTGCAACCGAAACCAGCTTAAGCATACAAAAGTCTTTAAATGTAACAATTAACTATGGTTACTGTAATAATCCGACTTTCTTTTTTATTGGGGGGGGGTATAATATACTTATATATAAAATCACGGAGGAATACATGCAAAAGAGAAAATTTGAATTTTGGAAATATGATGCCACAATGTGCAAAGAAGCTGCTAAGCATCTAAACGATATGAGCCGTGAAGGATATGAGCTTACTGGCATAAGCAAGCCGTTTTCTTTAGCAGGTTACAGAAAAGCTGAAATTTTATCTAACAAACGATATACAGTTATAATTAATGATACTAGCAAGGATTACGAAGAAGATAATCTCATATATTTCGACAAGCGAGAAGGCACAAGCATTTATGAAGGTGATTTTACAGATTATAATGAAGATGAATCTTTTAATCACCTGAAAAACAACATATTAAGAAAACAAAAAAATGACAGCCCTCTTGATTTAATATTCTTAGTAGTAGCCTTTTATAGAGGGTTCCCTCGCAACTTTAGTAGCTTACCTTATATAGAATACTTCTCGAGTTTATTACTTTGGATAGCTGTTTTAGTAATCGTATTAGCTGGTCGAATCACAAGGTTAATTAACAGAAGGGAATACGTTTTCCTTGAAGGTTTCAATTCCTTTGAAAATTTGAAGTCCAGAAAATATAAACCTTATAGAAAGCGCAGTAAACTAATACCCTATTTGTTAGCTATTCTCCTCACCGCTACATTTTCTGTTTCTTTGCTTATGCTTATGACTAGCGTAGAAACCTATATGTCTATAAGTACCATTGTAGTATTAATGGGAATATCTATGGTTATTCTATCTCTTTACTTCATCTTAATTACAAGAAATCCTGAAATAGAAAAAGGCCTCCTTGTAGTAGGAAGTTCATTGACTTTACTAGGATTCCTTTTTATGAATTCGCCAGTAGGCATTAATATTGCTTTACTCATGTACGTTATAAGCTTGTTATAGTTTAAGACGTAGGGAATAAATCTTTGAAGAACTGAAAATTTCAATTTTGGGAGTATGATGCCACCATGTGAAAAAAGCAACCACACACGCCAACCCTAAACTAAATCCATATCCTCTGAGAATCGATTAATCAAATTATATGCCTTTGACAAGCTAGTATCTCCCTTAAACATACTTTTTTAATAACTTCATAAACTCACGCTGTAGAATACTGTGATTCCCTGAGCATAATTTTTTTCTATGTTAATGTAATCACTCGCGCTATCCTATTTACTGTTTTACTGTCTATATTTTCTTTACCAAGTGCTTTAATTGCTTGAATAGGTAATGCTATCTTATAGGAGAGGTTGGAAATTTCTTTGTTAGTGGTATGCTTAAATTTGATTTTCACGTTACCATAATTATATTCTTTATATATTCCATCACTAACATACGGCCACGCTGATGGTACCTGTGCAAAAAATCCCATTATATTAAGCGCCGCATCACCACAGGGGATAGTCGTCCATCCATAATTACGGGCAGGCGCATGTGCTATCTTGTCAGGTGCAGGAGAAATGTATTCTCCGACGAAATCATTATACTCAGGATATTCATAAAAACCTCTTAGAATGCGTAGAATGATATCATCTTTTTCTAATCCTACTATAATTTTTTTAATTTTGTTTAAATAGTCAGGTCTTTTCATAGTATCCTGC
>JAAYHV010000002.1 GCA_012744355.1 Clostridiales bacterium | reverse complement strand
GGTTATTCCATCACTATACAGCCCAGCATCTGCCACAACATTTTCTACATACACCGTCCCGCTCGGATAGCTCAATAAAGTACCACTTACTTGCACGGGTATCTCCACTGGTTCAGCTAATTGATAAATTAGTGTAGTTCCTGCTAAATCTGCCCGTACTTCTGCTATTGAAGAATATTTGCCTTTTTCTACAATAAGTGCAAGTATACTACCAGATATACTTCTACTATATATATATTGTCCAACATATTTAGAATCGTCTGGCACAGATGCTAAATTTGATGGTGCAAAACCATCAATGTGAAATACACTTTGCGAAACACCTTCTTGGTTTTCAACAATTCCAGTCATTGAAGTAATTGAAACACTAATCGTATCTACGTTTGCTCTCGATGTATTAAAACCAGTTATATCACTAGCCTGCAATATATATTTTTTTGTTCTTTTAATCAACTTACCTTCATTAACCCTAATTTCATCTTTAGTGCCATTCGGTAATGAACGTAATTCTTCTACGTTTGGTAGATACATATTGGATTCGGTGTATGGTTCGTATGGGGTTGCATCATCATTGCGTTCAAGTTGACATTCTAGCAAGATATTCTTAAATACAGCACCTATCCCAGTGCCATAACCGGGAGTAATATCAAAAGTTGTTACCTTTAGCGGTTCTACTATTGTAAAAGTTCTTTTACCGACTTCCCCTATGTTTTTTATAGCAGGAGGAGTAGTTCTATGTGCGGATGTACTTGAATTTATTCCAAAATAAAACCCCTCAAAATTACCAATATTTTCTATTGTTCCACCTACCATGCGTAATGATAGAGTGTAAGTACCGGGTAATAGCGTAAAATCCACTTTTTTAATGTTTGCAACATTCATACCAGCACCTCTTGTCCCATTTACTTCAATATAGTTACCATTAGTCTTGTAAGTCAATCCTATTTGTGTATGTGATATCCCGCCGTTATCAAATAAATTCTTTCCCGCACTTTTAATCCTCATAGCACTAATTGTAGATTTAGGGTCGCCACCCGATATAAAAGATTGTAATTCACCTGATTGTTCGAGCATAATCCCATCTGCTACCCATTGTTCGTTTGGTGTAACTTCATTTGATGTCCATATAGATATACTTGCTTTTACTGCTCCTACTGGTGCCACTCCAGTCATTGAAAGTCTATTCCAAGACTCAGTTAAAGTTAAAGGAGGAGATATAATACTAGAAATCTCTGCACCATCTGAATCTCGCCAAGATATTCTTAGTATTATATCTATAACATCGCCTGTAACTTTCTTTAAAAATGCACTTAGAGTGTACTCTTTCCCACTTGTAACAGAAGGTCTATAGGTAGGACTTGCATAAAAACCTCTTGAATAACCTGTTGAATCAGGTATACATAATAAACTAGCATCGCCAAAAAGAAAATGCGAAGTAGTCCTACTAATTGTTGTATAATTGCCTTGCCAACCCGTTATATCTTCATTAAGCATTGATTGATTTTGAGTTAATAAATTCGTTCTAGTTTCACCAAAAGTTTTGACACTAACTTGCCCTTCTGCTGCATTGGGAGGCAGGCTTATAACTCCATAGCCAGTAGCTTTTTGCTTAGGCTCTTGATTTATGTTTACTTGTTGCATAGTAGCCTTATAGTCGTTTAGCTCTTTTTCTATTTTGCTAGTCTTTAAGGTAATATTGTCTTTATATGATATAAAGTCAGCATCGAGCCTTGACACATTTTCTTCTATATCTTCGAGCCTTGACACATTTTCTTCTATAT
>JAAYHV010000185.1 GCA_012744355.1 Clostridiales bacterium | reverse complement strand
TTAGAGAATGTGGTCTTCACATAAAAAAATAAGCGCAAGTGTTTAGCGCTTATCACTATTTTAAGTCTTCCAAGCTATTTCTAATAAGCTTTTCGATTTTAGGCATCATTTCAGATTGTTCTTTTCTATCCATTAATTCGTAATGAATCATTTCATGAAAGATTATGGTCTGTAAGCAGGGAACTACCTTTCCGTTTTTTTCAAAGAGTTCGTAAGAGCCGTTAATGGTAACAGGAACTATCGGTACTTTTGCTTTTTGAGCAAATTTTAAACTTCCCGCCTTAAAGGATCTCATATCATTTTCTTTGCTTCTTGTTCCTTCGGGAAAGATTATCAGAGAGTAACCTTGTTTTAAAATATCAACGCCTTTTCTTAGAGCCTTTATGGCTTCTTTTCCAGAACCTCTTTCCAAAAAAACACCATGAGTAAGTCTGACAGCCCTTCCTAGATAAGGAAAATTTTCAAATTCTTTTTTAGCAATATAACTTGCTTGTACCGTGTCTATTGCATAAAGTAAATCCAAAATATCTGCATATCCTTGGTGATTAGAGACAAACAGCACCGGCCCTTCTTTTGGAAGGTTTTCTTTTCCTTGTATTTCAAAAGGTATATTGAAGTGATCCACAATACTTGTCGCCCACTTGTTAGTGGCTTCTAATATTAATTTTTTCTCTAGATCTAAATCGTCATCTGCCTTGGCTTTTTCTATAGAAGATGTGTTTTTAAAAAATTTTCTTGTTCTACTTATTATAAAAAAAAGCGTTGCCAAATTCTTAAATATATTTAATTCCAATATTATCCCACCTCCAGCGCTTTCTAACTGCTAGCTTACCATATTTTAATTAAATTTTCTATAAAAAAGGAAAATTGGTGTATAATGTATGTGATCACGAGGAGGTAGATGATGGATTACTATGAAAATATTACTAAAACAGTAGGTGATACGCCGCTTGTAAAACTTAATAATATAATGGACGAAAAGGGCATGTATTCAAATATATTTGCAAAAGTTGAAATGTTAAATCCAGCCGGTAGCATTAAAGACAGAGTTGCACTGGCCATGATAGAAAAAGCAGAAAAAGAAGGAAAACTTTCAAAGGGTGGAGTGATTATAGAAAGCACTAGCGGAAATACCGGCATCGGCCTTGCAGCTATAGGAGCAGCTAAAGGATATAAGGTTATACTTACAATGCCTGAAAGCATGAGTATCGAAAGAAGACAGATATTAAAAGCATATGGTGCTAAGGTTGTACTAACAACCGCTAAAGATGGAATGGCAGGAGCTATGCAAGAGGCTGAAAGGATAAATAGAGAAATCAAGGGAAGCATTATTGCAGGTCAGTTTACCAATATGGTATGTGTTGATGTGCATTATGAAACGACAGGTCCCGAAATATATAAGGCCCTTAGCGGCAAGGTTGATATGCTAGTAGTCGGCATTGGAACAGGTGGAACGATTAGTGGAGCGGGAAAGTTTTTAAAAGAAAAGAATCCTGGCATAAAGATAGTAGCGGTAGAACCACTACACTCACCACTTCTTTCAGAAGGAACAAGTGGACCACACGGAATACAAGGCATTGGAGCTAATTTCATACCGGAAATATTAGATACTGAAATTTACGATCAGATAATAGCTGTAGAGGAAGAAGATGCTTATGAATATGGAAAGCTTCTAGCAACTAAGGAAGGTCTTTTGGTAGGAATCAGTTCTGGAGCAGCTCTCTTTGCAGCTTGCGAGCTTGGAAAACTAAAAGAAAATAAAAAAAAGAACATCGTAGTGATATTACCAGATACAGGAACTAGGTATCTATCAACCAAGATGTTCGAATATTAATTAAAAGCTTATAGCTTCAGGGTTTCTATCAAAGAAAATACTTTTACTTGTAGTACTAAGAGGTATGCAGTAGTAGAGGTTGACATCATCTAAGATTTCTAGTTTTTTCGCGGCTTTCCCTGCAGAATACAAAACTCTATTGTCCATTCTGTTGTCTGCTGCAATTGAGACTGCAGATCCTATAGCAATACCAAGGTCGGTCACGTTGAAAGCACAGCGAGCGCCGGCTTTTTCCATTTCGGCGCAATTTTTAAATCCGCAGTTTTCGCAGTTTGCAAGTCCAAAGGCCTTTGATATGCATCCTATTACTATTAGGCAGTGACTACTGTCTATGTTGTCGGCATCTCTAAGAAAAAAATCTTCCTTGTTTTCAGTTCCGATTTCTCTCATAACGTCCGTTAGTCTTTTTTTATCATCTCCCGTTAAAATGGCAGCTCTTATCGTATCCTTACCGCTTCCCTTTGGAGCAGTTGTTGCAGCAGCTACCATTAAATCAGCAACCATAAGTGCAGCATCTCTTTCTGAATCAAACATAGTCTTAATCATATATCTCCAGTCCTTTCTCTTATAAATGAATCAATTAAATTGGCAGCGGTTTCTTGCTGCTCTTCTCTTGTTATTTCCAACTGCCCATCACCTTTTTGATTACCGTAGTAGCCAAACCCCGCATGGTTAGCGCCTTTTAGCTCATAAACATTCACATCGCCTAATTTCGATTTGTCTAAGTTTGAATCGTTTTCGCCATATATTGTGATAGAATTTTCAGGGTTAAAGTCACCATACACGTAAGCACCTAATAGAATTAGACCTTCTACTAAATCTTCGTTTTCAGAAGCATAATCACTTGCCATGGCGCCTCCTAGTGAGTGGCCTGATATGTACCAATTTTCAATTTCAGGATAAATATTATAATATTTATCCGCACTGCTTTTTCCCAAAATAGCAAAACGCAGAGGCATTTTTACTAATATACAAGTATATCCTTTTTCTTGCAATTTGCTAAGCATCGGAAGATATGCGGTTTCTTCTACCTTTGCACCAGGATAAAAAATTATACCAATGTCAGAGGAGCCCTCTAAATAGTAGTCGCCATTTTCTTGCAAAGCAGCGTTTCTAAGAGGAACATTAGTGGCATGCATGTAATCGCTTGCGAAAATCAAAAAGGCACCTGATAAAGCCAAAACAAGTATGAGCATAGCCACTATTATTTTTTTTGTTAATGTCATCTTTTTCATATAATGATGTTACCAAAATAGATTAACAAAGTCAATTATATGATATACTATTTCTAGTTTAAAGGTATCAAGGAGGATGCGATGAAGTTTATTATACAAAGAGTGTTAGAATCTTCAGTTAATGTGGCTTATAAAGATATAGGCAAAATCGGAAAAGGCCTGCTCGTGCTAATAGGAATCAGCGATGAGGACAACAAGGAAACTGCTGATAAGATGATAAAAAAGCTTATTAACATGAGAATATTTGAAGATCAAGAGGGAAAAACAAACTTAAACTTGGAATCAGTTGGTGGAGAGCTTCTTTTAATTTCGCAATTTACCCTTTATGCAAACTGCAAAAAGGGGAACAGACCTTCCTTTATGGCTGCTGGAAAACCAGATGATGCCAAGAAGCTATATGAGTA
>JAAYHV010000184.1 GCA_012744355.1 Clostridiales bacterium | reverse complement strand
GGCATTCCGGAAGCGCAGAAAAGGAAATTTGAAAAGAAAATCCTAAAAGGAGGAGAATTCAAAGAATAAATAAAAAACAGGCTAAGTTTTTAGCCTGCATATCATAGCCGCTCGTTTTACGGGCGGTCATCTCCATTTACCACACTCAACTTTTGCATACCTTGTTTCTATTTTCTAAAAAGTGCATAATAGCTATCAGATAATCAATAAGCCTCTTGTTATATTTTCTTTTGATTATGAAAGTTTATGATTACCATTTACTCTTATTTTTAATCGTCTCCACTTTAAAAACAAAATAGTAAATATGAAATATCCACACTACAAACAATATAGCTCTGCATATTGGAACACTCTCCATCATATAAAATCCAAATCCTATTAGCAGGGTAACCATTAACACAATTCTTGTTTTAGTACTACTATTCATACCTTTTCCATCGACGTAGGATTCCAAATTTTTTTTATAAATGCTTGTTTCCTTAAACCAAGTATTTAGTTTTTCTGAACTTCTGCCAAAACAAATGGCTGATAATAGTAAAAATGGTACAGTAGGTATTATCGGAAGCAAAACACCAATACTTCCTACCCCAAGCATTAAAAAACCAACAATTATATAAATCATTCTGGTAATTCTCATTAGCTCATCCTCCCACTCTCAATATTTATAACCCTATCTGCTATCCTCATAGTAGACTCTTTATGAGAAACTATAATAGTTGTTCTCTTTTTATCTTCTCGTATTGCCTTTAGAATAATAGCTTCATTTAAGCTATCTATATTGCTAGTTGGCTCATCTAACAGGAGAAACGGTGCATTATGCAAGAATGTCCTAGCTAGTCCAATTCTCTGTTTTTCTCCACCTGATAAGGTGTCTCCGAGTTCACCAACTTCTGTATTATAGCCCTTTGGCAAATCAGAAATAAATTCGTCTAAAGAAGCCATTTTACAAGCTTTTTTTACTTCTTCTAATGAAGCATCCAACTTAGCAACCTTAATATTATTTATTATGCTGTCATGAAATAAATCTGTATCTTGCGTCATAAAACTCTCCATGTCTCTCAATCTCGCAGTATTTATTTCCTTTATGTTTAGTGGATTAAGTTTAACTTCACCTTTATCAACATCCCAAAACCTCATAAATAGTTTAAGCAAGGTGGACTTACCACTACCTGATTTTCCTACTATTCCTATTATTTCATTTTCTTCAACATTTAAATTAATGCCTTCTAATATGTATTTATCGCCCTCGTATTTAAAACTTAAATCCTTTGTGCTTGCACCAGAGAAATCTATATCCATTTTATCTTTCACTTCTATTACTTCTTTACTCTCGTCTATAATATCTAAAACTCTGTTGCCTGCTGCTATGGTTTGGGTTAAGCTACTCCCTAAATTGGCAATTGCAATCACTGGACCAAATGAAGAAAACATAGAAACGGTGCTTATCAGAACAGCATTTTCATCTAAAAGGTTAATATTAAATAAATATAGCGAAGTAAATAAAATTGCTATCGAAAATACACTTATGGCAAAGCCAGTAACTGCCATGTTTATTCCTCTGTTTTTGCTCATTCGTTTTTGATCTTCTACTAGCTTTTCACCTTTGTTATTCAATTTTCTTACCATCGAATTGCCCGCATCATATTGAATTATTTCTTTAATCCCTCTTAAGCTATCTAGCATGAAAGTGTTCATGTTTCCCATATTTTTTCTTAACTTTTCACCATTTTCCTTATTTCTCTTAGAAGCAACCGTAGGTATTAAAACTCCAACTGTAAGATATGCAAATAAGGCAATTATGCCTAAAACGAAATGTAGCCTTCCTATAAATAGAATCATGGTTATTGATACAATAATCGCAATCAGGATTGGAGAGATTGTGTGCGCATAGAAAACTTCTAGTAATTCTATGTCACCAGTTATTATCGATATTAAATCACCTTTATTTTTTGATTCCAGCTTGGCAGGTGCCAGTTTTCTCAAAGAAGAAAAAACTCTATCTCTAATTATAGCCAATATTTTAAACGCTAAAAAATGATTAGAAATTTGTTCTATATAGTGAAGAATGCCCCTGGAAAAGCCAATCACTCCTAAAAACGCTAATAGGGTACTTAATTTAATATTTGAAGCTAGACCTATTGCATTTATAATTCCATAGCTTCCTAGTATGGGAATAAACATAGCCGCAAGATATCCAAGCACTCCAGCGATAACGGCAACTGATAAAATCAAGATGAGAGGCTTTAAAAGTTCTAATAAACGAACCATTACATTTATTGTTGATCGGTTTTCATTACTCATGTGATTTGACTCCTTTGTAATTTTCTAGCTCGCTTTGAGTTTCCCACATTTTTTTGTAGTCATGAGATATTTTTAACAATTTCTCATGCCCTTGCTGACCTACAATTTTTCCTTCGTTTAATACATATATCACATCTGAGCCAGTTACATTATAAAGCCTATGCGAAATTAGTATTACTGTCTTTTTATTTTTCAATTTGTAAATCAAATCAATTATTTCATTCTCACTTTCAGAATCAATATTACTGGTAGCCTCATCAAATATGAAAATTTTACTATCATTTAGAAGACCCCTGGCAATAGAAAGTTTCTGATTTTGTCCACCCGAAAGGTTAGCTCCAGCTTCGATTAAAGCTGTATCTAATCCATCTTTTCCTAGTAAAAATTCTTTAAGTTTTACAGTTTCAAGAACCTCCCACAGTTTTTCATCACTAGCATTTTCATCAGCCATCAATAAGTTATCCTTTATGCTACCTGAAAATATATAGTTAGACATCACTATATATGTAATGCTACTATTAAGCGACTTCTCACTGATGCTTCTTAAGTCGTTTTTACCTAATTCTATGCTACCCTTATAACCATCTAGTTTGCCGGTTATTATTGCCGCAATTGTAGATTTACCACATCCACTCTTGCCTATTATAGAAGTAAATGAATTTTCTTTAAATACCATATTAATATCGTTTAGAGCTTTCTTTTTATTATCATATGAAAACGAAACATCTTTTAGGTAAAGATCGTAGGATTCTATATTAGTTACCCTTTCATTTGCTTTGTTATTTTTAGTATCTAGTAGCTTAAATATCTTGTCTCCAGCCGCCATTCCGTTCATAGCAACGTGAAAATACGATCCCAGAAGTCTCATTGGAAGAAAAAATTCAATGCTCAGCATGGTTATAGCAAATGACCCCATTAAGCTTATATTTCCATTTCTTAGTTCAAGTAGGGATATTATTATCCCTAAGGCCGCGCCACCATATGCGATTAAATCCATAAGAACTATAGAATTAAGTTGTAACCTTAAAACCTTCATGGTTACTAACCTGAAATTCTCTGCCTCTTTATTCATTTCTTCATGCTTATGAGAATCAGCTTGATATATTTTCAGTGTAGTAAGTCCCTGTAGATTTTCTAAAAAACTATCTCCTAGCTTAGTATATTGGCCCCAATATTTTTTTAACATTTTTTTCGCAAACTCTTGAACCAACATTATGGATAAAGGAATTAAAGGTACACATATGAACAGAATAACTGCTGCTTTAAAGTTTATAAAACTAAGAACTGCAAACAGTAATATTGGTGCTATCATAGAATAAAGAAGCTGAGGCAGGTATGAACCATAATATGTTTCCAGTTGCTCGACTCCTTCAGATGATATCTGTACAAGCTCTGCAGTATTAAAATTGTTTACATATTTTCCGCCAAGCGACAATAATTTACGGTAGATTTTTTCACGCAAAGTTATTTTAATGTCCCTAGAGGCGAGGAAAGATTCATCAGATGCCTTTTTTGTAGCAATCGCTTTTATCAGTATTAAAGATAAAAATATAATAAAAAATTTCCAAAGGCTATCTACAAGTCCTCCAGCTACAATTACTTCCTCAATTATATGACCAATCATAAACACAAGAAAAATGCTACATATTAAACTGATAAGCTGATACATAACATTCTTTATAATATGAACCTTTGACGATGAAACTAATTTCATTAATCTTCTATCTATCATAAAACTCTCCGCACTTGTTAGATTTCACTAACTTCTATGTTGGTTAGTCTATATTAACTTCCTATTTTTGTCAATAGATATCCTTAAATTCCCAATAATTAAAATGATTTCATTCCCAAATTTTATAAATTACTGATTTCATATATTTTTTTATCTATAAGCACTTTTATTAAGCTTCCTCATGGCTGTTTTGATAAACATTATCTGTAGTTTATCCTGTTTATATGCATAAAAATATACCTGTAATAGAAAAAACTCCGCTTAGCAGAGTTTTTTCATATCGTCATAAATTCCTTATGATATATTTATTTTTTTACTTCTTTATTTGTTAAATTCCACTTTCGTGTATCCTGTTTCTACTTTTCTAGAAAGTGCATAGAACATATCAGATAACCTGTTTACATATTTCATTACATAAGGATTAATTGGAGTTTCTTCTTCATTACATTCAACAACCTCTGCTAGATGAACTACTCTTCTTTCAGCCCTTCTTGCAATTGTTCTTAAAACGTGCAAATGAGCGCTCTTTTCATTGTCTCCTGGAATAATAAATGAGAAGGTATTAGGAACATTTTCAAGATATTTATCTATTGCCTTTTCAATCTCAGCTACATCATCTTCACCAACTTTATCCTTTAGTTTGCTTCCATCGGATGTAGCAAGATCTGCTGCCACAACAAAAAGTCTCTTTTGAACTTCTGTAAGAAATTTTACATCCTCTTCATCATCAAGATAGGTTTTAGTAAGACCTATATACGAATTTAGTTCATCAATCGTACCATATGCTTCTACCCTAAAGGATCCTTTAGATACTCTCTTTCCATCATATAACCCGGTGCTTCCCTTGTCACCTTTTTTAGTATATACTTTCATAATTATCCTCCTTTACAATTCACCATGCATTATTACTACCTCAAACTACCTGTTTTAAACACTTTATCCCGCAAGTTTTAGCTGGACAAAAACAATTCCGCTATAGCCATCTCAACAGAATCATTATTTATATTTAATATATTTTTACTAAGTGATAATTAAATCATAACTCTTTTCAAAGTTATCAATTAGGAAATCAAGAAACAATAGAACTTTTGCTCTCTCACATTAAAACTCCTAAAAATGTTTCCGTTTTTAGGAGTTTTCTTCATTCTAAGATCCCATTACTATCTAATTTTTATCTTAGTATGTTTCATGAAACACTTCGAAATGAGCCTGTGGATGATCGCACGCTGGGCATCTTTCTGGTGCTGATTTGCCTTTGTGTATGTAACCGCAATTATTGCATTTCCATTCTACTTCTTCAGCTTTTTCAAATACTGTATTGTTTTCAATATTTGCTAGAAGTTTTCTGTATCTTAGTTCATGACGTTCTTCTGCTTCTGCTATTTCTCTCCACACATATGCTATGTCAGGAAATCCTTCTTTTTCAGCTACATCTGCAAAACTTGGATAAAGATCTGTCCACTCTTCCTTTTCACCTTCAGCTGCTGCAAATAAATTTGATTTTGTATCTCCTAATGCCACTGGGAAGTCAGCATTTATTTCTACAGTTTCGCCTTCTAAGCTTTCACTTAGAAATTTAAAGAATCTTTTAGCATGTTCTTTTTCATTTTCTGCTGTTTCCATAAATTTGTTAGAAATTTGAACATACCCGTCTTTTTTTGCTTTTGATGAATAATATGTATACCTCATTCTAGCTTGAGACTCTCCTGCAAATGATTTCATTAAGTTTTCTGCTGTTTTTGTTCCTTTTAAAGATTTCATAAATATCCTCCTTCTATATTTTAGTTTTACTACCAACTAATATTATACCATATCTTATGGGAAATACCATTGTTAATAAAAGACTCAAGTCGGTAAAATAAATAAACTAAATTGTAATTTTAAATTCTACCCCTAAAGTTAATGAGATAGAAGTAAGTTAACCAAACAGGAAGATAGAAGTTAGTATTGCAATAGGATAATATGGACTTGAAGAAGATGCCTCTGGAG
>JAAYHV010000183.1 GCA_012744355.1 Clostridiales bacterium | reverse complement strand
ATTAATCCTATCATCTCTAAGAATAGCACAAATATTAACATTAGAAAAGTCCATAATGACAAATTTGATTCAAAAAAAGTTGCATTAATCGGTTTAAAGCCAGATCTAAAAGTTTCTCTTGTTCCATCAGATCTTGTTCTTGATTTAAGAAATCTTTCAAGAGAATACTACAATCTAGTGGATAATCGTTCTGCTTATATTAATAAACTTAAAGCCGAGCTACGAATGGTATTTCCTCAATTTTTAAAGATTTTTTCTAAAATTACTGTAAATACTGCTTTAACCTTATTGGAGAAATATACTTCACCAGATGCATTTCTAAATGCTTCTAAAGATGAAATTATTGCATCTATACGCTCTACTGCACGCTTTGGTATTACTTATGCCGAAAAAAAGTATAATGCCATTATGAAAGCTGCAAATGATGCAAAAGTTTTTGGCTATTCTGTTAACAGTAATTTTAAACGCATTCTTTTGTATATCCGCTTTATTCGCCAGTACAATGAGGAAGTATCAAATATACTTTCTGATATGCATGAATTAGTGGATTCCAACGAAAATACTGAATTTGTAAAGCAAATACATTTAATTGAGTCATTTATAGGTGCTGGTTTTCTTTCTGCTGTAAGTCTTATGTGTGAAATTGGAGATTTCTCAGCATTCCAAACTCCGAAACAGCTTTTTGCTTACTTTGGCTTAGATCCTTCTGTAAACCAATCTGGAAACTTTGAAGGTACTAAAGTATCTATGTCTAAGCGTGGTTCTAGTGTTGCTAGAAGAATCATTCATACAATGGCTTTAATCAGTATTAGCAGAAGCAAAGATGGAACAGCTAAAAATCCAGTATTACGTGATTACTATCTAAAGAAATGTAAATCTAAACCTAAAATGGTTGCCCTTGGTGCTATTATGCACAAGGTTTGTAACATTGTATTTGCAATACTTCGTGATGAAAAAGAGTTCGAGATCATCACACCAGAGGAACATCAGAAAAATTACTTAAAAGCGAAATGCGACATCGCTGCATAATGTAATTTTATACCCTAACTCTTTGTTTTTTGATAACCTTTCAAAAGGCTTATTAAAGTTATCTTTTTTTAGTAGAGTGGCCATATCAAATATTTTTAAATATTTTTACATTAATTCTTGACAATTCTTAGCTCCTCCTTAAATTATGTTTTATTTTCTTTCATATATAGAATAACAAGAGCACATTAAGGATTTATAAAGCGAATGTTAAGAGTATGTAAAATTATAAAAGAACATGAGTGAGTTTTTACTCTGATGTCCTTAATTTCATATAATTTATAAAAAATAACAATAAATAAATAACCTTGACATTTTTATCTATCAAGATTATTCTTTAATTCGCTTTTTATTTAATCTTATTAACTTAAACTTATCAAATAAATAATCAATTATGAAACTTGGAAAATCTATATTTGACAATAAAGATCAATTCATAAGTTTATCTAACCGTAACTGTTAAGATGTTAGTGCTAATTTATCAGTTAAAGATTTCACCTAAAGTTATTTTATCCGTAGACTTAATATTTTCTAAATCTAGTATCATGTATCTATTAGATACTATTGCCATATGAGAATTCGTATCATCACAGGATAGCAATTACACTCTTTACTAAGTTTAAAATATGATTTACAAACTATGAATAAAATTTCAATATAAAGTTATTTTCCATAGATATAAATTACTTTCTTTTTCACTTATGCAATATCAGTTTAGTTAAATCAATATAATTTTTATTTTTGTTTCTTCTTCTAACACACTCAATTTTTGATGGATTTAATACTGTATATTATAAAATATCAACATTTGATAGAACTAATGATCTAAAGTATAAAAAACACTTAAATATCTATATTGTTCCATTTCCATGCAGCTACAAAATCCTTGAATTTTTCTTCTACTGGAGAAAGATACCGGTTGTTACAATAGACCAAACTAAAATGCCTATTAAGATTTAAGTCCTCAATTTCATATTGCTTCAGTCTTCCAGAGGCCACCTCACATTTTACTGAGATATCAGACGCAAAACTAATACCAATATTTAATGCCACCATCTTTTTTAACGCTTCCAAACTATAATTAATTGTCCGCGATTTAAATATATTTATATCAAGTTTTTTTTCTTTCAAAGCTCTTTCTATAAGCAGCCTTGTTCCAGATCCTTCTTCTCTAAGTACAATTTCTTCTCCTATTAAGCTCTTAATACTAATAGAATCCGTATTAAAAGATTTTTCTGGTGAAGTTATTAATACCAATCTGTCCTCAAAAAAATCGATATATTTGATTCCTTCATTAGGATATTTTGCTCCAATAAATCCAAAATTAGTCTTTCCTACCAGTATTTCCTCAGCTACTTCCTTTGAATCCTTGTGTCTAATAGAAAACAAAACTTGAGGATAAGCTTCCTTAAATGCCTTTATAATATGAGGAAGAAGGTACTGTTCTGGTATTGTACTTGCACATATTTCCAGTACTCCTTCAATTTTCTTATTATCCGGGTCAAGCGCCATCTTAGCTTTATCGCGGGCATTAAGTATTTCTAAAGCATGAGGAAAAAATTCTTCTCCGCCTTTAGTTAATGTTGTATTTCTATTTCTTCTATCAAACAATATAATTCCAAGTTCTTTTTCTAACTTTTGAATGTTACTAGTGATAGCTGGCTGCGACAAAAATAAAACATCGGCTGCCTTAGAAAAACTACATTTTCGCGCTACCGCAACAAAGCACTCTACTTGTTTAAACTCCATTTACTTCACATCCTTTATCATGGAAATATAAATCACTTTTATACTATTTCTCAGCAATCAAAATGTTTATTTTATTAAGCATCTCTTCTGAATTTATACTATACTCCATTGCAATGGTCTCAATGGAATCAAATAAGTTGTTACAAAGCAAACACTTACCTGCAATATCATCATAAGCTCTAAACACTTCTTCAGTTTCTGGATAATTTTCTATTATTTCTAACATAGTCATGTTTTTTGTTATCAATTGATAGCCCCCTTAAAATCATATGTTCATAACTTTTCCGTTGTCTTTTACTTATCATACTATTTGTTTTAGTGATATTTAGGTTTTTAGATATAGATTATATCTATTAGTAATACAACCCTATCAGTGATATTTTATAGTATACTAGTATTATACCAAATTTAATGGAGTAAGGGGGATTTTTGATAATATGAAAAATTTATTTGCAACAAAAAAAGGAATTGTTGGAGTTGGAGTAGTTATTGGCATTTTAGCTTCACTCTTACAATTGTGGGGTAATCCTGCAAATATGGGTATTTGTGTAGCTTGTTTCGTAAGAGATATGACAGGAGCTCTAGGTTTACATCGAGCGGGAGTTGTTCAGTATCTACGCCCAGAAATAATGGGTTTTGTTTTAGGCTCTTTTATAGCAGCTTATGCTTTTAAGGAGTTTAAATCACGCGTTGGATCAGCACCTTTAGTAAGATTTATTCTAGGATTCTTTGCTATGATTGGGGCACTAATATTTCTTGGTTGCCCTTGGCGAGCGATACTTCGTTTAGCTGGAGGAGACTTAAATGCAATTTTAGGATTACTTGGTCTTGCCGTAGGTATCTGGGTTGGTACACTATTTCTTAAATCTGGATATAATTTAGGATCAAGTCACAATACTTATACCTCTGTAGGTTGGATTTTCCCAGTAGTTATGGTTAGTTTTCTAGTTCTGTTATTCTTCAATCCAATGATTTCAGGACAAGCTCAAAGTGGTGTCCTATTTTATAGCCTTGAAGGGCCTGGATCAATGCATGCACCACTACTTATATCTCTAGGAATTGGATTAGTAATTGGCTTTATAGCACAAAGAAGCCGCTTTTGTACCATGGGTGCTATCCGTGATGTAATACTATTCAAGCAGACACATCTTCTTATGGGATTAATAAGTATGGCAGTTGCAGCATTTATAATGAATCTTGTACTTAGTCAGTTTAAACTTGGGTTTGCAGAACAACCAATAGCTCATACTATGCATATCTGGAATTTTGCAGGGATGGTACTAGCAGGATTAGCCTTTACTCTTGCAGGTGGATGCCCTGGGCGTCAACTGTTTTTATCAGGTGAAGGAGATGGAGATGCGGCAGTATTTGTAATAGGAATGATTGTCGGTGCTGGCTTTGCTCATAATTTTGGACTTGCTAGTTCTGGTGCTGGTGCTACATCGGCTGGAATAATTGCACTTTTCATTGGCTTAGTATCTTGTCTATTAATCGGTTTTACAATGAGAGAAAATTTTTAGGAGGGGTTTAAAAATGAATAATATTATTGATGCTAAAGGGCTTTCATGCCCCCAACCTGTTATATTAACACTAAATGCAATTAAAAAAATAAAAACCGGTGAACTAACTGTTTTAGTCGACACGCAAACATCAAAGGAAAATGTAAACCGAGCAGCTAAGTCTAAAGGTTGGAACGTTGAAAAGGTTGAATCGGTAAACGATTCATATAAGATTGTATTAAGAAAGGGGAATTAGTATGTTTAATCTTTTCAAAAAAAAGAATTCTGAATTTATTTCTGATAATCATGGGCGTGGAATCCTAGTTTTTGAGAATACTACCCAAGTCATTAAAGCAGAAAATATATTGAAAAGCAATGGATGGGAAATAAAAGTCATGGGCCCACCACCAAATATAAGGAGTGGCTGCGACTTAGTCATAGAATTCCCACTGATAGAAGAACTCTCCATTACAAGAGCTCTATCTGAAGTAAATATTCATCCTTTACAAGTAGTTCCTGTAAATGAAGATTTATTGGAACCAGTAAATCTACTTCATGAAAAAGAATATAGTAAATACCTTATGATCAGAGCAGCCAATATGAAAATAACTGTTGATCGAGAAACTAATATAATTGTAAATGTATCAGGTGGTGGCTGCCCAGATGTTCCTTACCTTGCAGAGCAAATGGTAGACAAACATTTAAATGAGGCACCACAACCCAAAGATATAGGACACACCTTATGTGCCTATGCTCTTCAGATTGCTTACGATAGGGTGGTGGAATTATGTTAGGTATTGTAGGAACTATCCCAGAAGAAAATTTCCCCCTGATTTCAGGCCCTGTTTCCTTAGAGGATGACTATATTGTTATTGGAAACAATCATATTAATGTTAATCGTGGAACTCCAGCAATGATAGCTGCAGCTGTTGCAACTCTAAAATATATGGATAAACCCACTCCCTTCTGTTATTTAGTAGGAGATATTGGCAATGGAAAAGGCTGTAAACTTCTTTATAAAGAATTAGAAGAAAATATAATAAATACATCTTTTGACACTCTGGCTTTTCATTATTTTCAACCAGAAGTAACTTTATTTAAAAAAGTGATTGCAGAAATTTCGAAAATGCCTAAACGACCAACTTTAATAGCTGATGCAGGCTTTATGTATGTTGCTAAAATGGGGGGAGATGCTCGGTTTTTTGACTTGTTTACACCTGATGCTGGGGAACTTGCATATTTGGCTGATGAAAAAGCTCCTCACCCTTTTTATACAAGAGGATTTATATTACATGAAGATAACCAAGTACCTGACCTTATAAAAAGGGCATATCAACATAATAATGCTGCATCCCATCTCTTAGTAAAAGGATCAAAAGACTATGTAGCAGATAAAGATGGCATAATTGAAATAATAGAAAATCCAATTGTGGAAACGCTTGAACCAATTGGAGGGACTGGCGATACATTAACAGGAATTGTATCTGCCTTGGTTGCCTCAGGTCTAGATATAAAGACAGCGTCAGCTAAAGCTGCAATGGTTAATCGACTAGCTGGCTTTTATGCTAAACCAACTCCAGCAACACAAATCTATGATATTATAAAACAAATTCCTAGAGCCCTTAATGAGGTGCTTAAAAACAAATAAAGAATCAGAAGTATTGAAAAATACTACTTGATTTAAAGGAGGTAATATCATGACAAAAAGACTAACAGAATTATCAAAAACTTCAGGATGAGCGGGTAAAATCGGACCCGATATATTGGCGCAGGTTTTGCGTCAACTACCAAAAATGAACGACGAAAGATTGTTAGTAGGACTTGAAACCTCTGATGATGCAGCAATTTATAAAATTAATGACGAATTAGCATTGATTGAAACATTAGATTTTTTTACACCAGTTGTTGATGATCCATTTATATTCGGACAAATAGCAGCTACAAACTCATTATCAGATGTATATGCAATGGGAGGAGAGCCAATACTTGCTATGAATATAGTTTGCTTTCCAAATTGCCTTAGTCCAGATGTACTAGTTGAAATATTAAAAGGTGGAGCTAATAAAGTAAAAGAAGCGGGTGCAGTAACTGTAGGTGGACATACAGTAGAAGATGAAGAGCCAAAATATGGATTGTCAGTCTCAGGTTTCGTTCATCCAGATAAAATCCTTGTAAATAGCAATGCAAAGATTGGTGATATTTTAATAATCACAAAACCTCTAGGACTCGGTATAATTAATACTGCGATAAAAGGTGAAATGGCAGATAAGGAAGCATATAATATAGCTGTAAAGCTTATGACTACTTTAAATAAATATGCTAAAGAAGCTATTGATAAAGTTGGAGGAGTAAATAGCTTAACTGACATAACTGGATTTGGACTGATAGGTCATGGAGTTGAAATGGCTAAAGGAAGTGGGGTTACAATTAAAATAGACCATAAAAAAATACCTATAATACCTCAGGCACTTGAATATGCAGATATGGGATTAGTTCCAGCAGGAGCATATGCAAATAAAGGTCATACCAGTGGTGGTGTCTATATAGATAGCACAGTACCCCAAAATATAGAAGATATATTATTTGATCCACAGACATCGGGAGGATTGCTTATATCAGTAAAGGAATCACATGCCGAAAAGTTATTAGATGCCTTAAAAGATACACCAACAGAATTTGCAATAATTGGACATGTTGTAGAGCAAGAAAATAAATTTATAATAGTAACATAAAGATAGAACTATGTTGTATGGCATGAGCAAAATTGTGGCGTCAACTTAATAAAATACTTTAAGCAGCGCGATCCCAATAT
>JAAYHV010000182.1 GCA_012744355.1 Clostridiales bacterium | reverse complement strand
TCTTCATATATATCTTGCAACCACAATTTGAAAATTTTGCTAAAAAGCTTGGCGAAAAACACGTCAGCGCAATTTCATCGATGCTTTTTGCAATAGTATTAGTTGACTTAGTTATGAAAATATTTAGCTAAATACAAAAATAACGAATTCTGGTTTTGTTAGTATAGTACATAAATTACTTATGATTTTTCAATCTTGCCAAGGCTACGGCCATATATACATCTATTGATGCTGGAAACTTGGTAATATCGAAGCCTAGCAGCTCTCTAATTTTATTCAATCTGTACTGAACAGTGTTTCTGTGAATGTAAAGGAGTTCAGCAGTTTTTTTCGCTTCTGAGTCTGCATCTAACAAGTATACAGTTAAAGTTTCGCTTAGGGGCTCATCAGTCTCATCATATAGTGGTTGAAGCAATTTAATGAGTTTATCGCCGACATCATATACTGAATTTAGTTTTTTGTAGCAATTTTTTGAAAAGCTTAATTCTTCTATGATGAATTTTGTTTTAAGAGGGTAGATAAGCTTAGCAAATTCTATACTTTCTTGGTATAACATGTAAGAATTATACAAATTCTTGAAAGTTTCTTGCTCACTAAATACACTGTAAGAGCAGTTGATTTCAAGAGAATCTAGATATTCGACAAACTCTTCTTTAAGCATGTTTGACTTTGCAATGCTTCTTTCACAAGGAAAAAGAACCACAATATTACTACCATAATAATCAATGATAGATTGTTTTAGATGTTTGTTGAAAATTGAATTGAGCTTGTAGATGATTAGGTTTCTGTGTTCTCTGTCATTTTTATCAATAGGTAGTTTAATTAGCATCATCGTTTTGAAAACAGATTGATCTATGTTGCATTCCTTTTTTATATATTCAGCTAAAGAAAAATTGCTTGACAATATAGCGGAGATAACACTCTCTCTAACAGAAGAATTTAAATTGTAGTTCCAAAGTACTACAAAAAGTTCTATAGCTTTAGTGCTTTGTATTAATAGCTCTTTACTTACGTTATTATTTCCGTCTGCAACTCTAAGGGTTAGACTAACAAAATTCTTTACTAGAAATTCTTCTGTATAATAAGTATATTCATTGTTATCTTTTTTTAAAACATTTTCGTATTCTAGATCTAAACCTTGAGGCCATTTGGCTGAAGCAATCATAACATTTCTATCATTTGATAAAAACAGGCTTGCTTTTATTCTGTCGCTGATAATTTTCAATACATTATCAATAGTCTGATATTCTTCAGGCATCTGAGATACTCTTTCAATTATTTCATTAACTAGGAAAATTTTATTACGCTTGTCTGAAAAGATTAATTCCATTATTTCGGATATAACTGAAGAGTAGGATATCATCATATCAGATTTAGGCATTACTATTAAAGGAAAGTTAAGCGTGTTAGCGGTTTCAATTAACTTAGGATGCACGCCGCCTAAGATAACATCTGCATAGAAAAGGACTAGGCCTATTCCGCCGCTATTGTTTAACGAAGCTATAGTAGCGCATTGCATGTTAACATCATCCTTTGCGCAATATAAAGCAGACAAACTAAGTTCGTTTGTGGTTTGAAATTCTTCATCACCATTTTCGAATTCTATTACGTTAACGTTATCTATGATCTTTGTTAGTCCTTTTTCCCCAGCTATTACTTGCCCGCGCTTCATTATGGGCAGCTTTAAACAATCTCTTAATGTGATGCTCATCTTACTTTCTCCCTTTCATTGCCTATCATTATATCACCAATTTAATCCGAAAACTATTAAATGCCGATTTTGCGGCAAAACTTATTGTGCACATGCACAACCGTTAGGCTAAGTCTTTAATGAAGGGAACAATGACAATTAAATATCACGGTGATATACTTTGATTAATCCAAGACGCAAGTTATTATAATGATAGAGAAACGGGGTATAAAATGAACGAAAAAAGAAAAGAAAAGAAAAGCGCAGAAGTAAATGCGCTGAAACCTATTCTTAGAAAAGATAGAATGAGTTGGGTTTCAATGGCCTTTATTCAGGCGGGAATTTGTGTATGTGTACCATCTTTCCTGTTAGGAGCATTACTTGCAGAATCAATGACAGTATGGAACGCAATTATATCAGGTACATTAGGATATGTTATTGTAGTAGCAATGATGACGATTTTAGGACATATAGGAAGCGATCTTGGGATTGCAACCTGCACGATAACGCAAGCGGGGCTCGGAGTAAAGGGCGCCAGATACATAGTTAGTTTGGTTTTCGCCGCCAACCTAATAGGCTGGTTTGGAATAAACAACAATGTATGTGGAGCGGCTTTTTCCAATTTCTGTTTAGAAGTACTGGGATTAAATATACCGATATGGGTATCAAGTGTTCTTTGGGGACTAATAATGCTTTCAACAGCTGTTTTTGGTATGAGTGCATTAGAAAAATTAGACAAACTTTCGATTCCACTCCTGATGGTAATAATGCTAGTTGGTACATACTTAGCACTAAGCAAATTTGGGCTTGATGGACTTAACTCAGCGCCTGAATACAGTATGAGCTTTTTGGCAGGAGTAGGACTTTCGTTTAACTTCTATGCAATTGGAGCAGTGGCACCTTCAGATTTTACAAGGTTCCAAAAGACCAGAAAAGATGTTGCTAAGTCAACTATATGGGGAGTATTTCCCATGGGAGTATTCACATTGGTACTAGGGATTTTGATGACTAAATTAGCAGATAACTTTGATATAAGCATGGTATTAATTTCAATTGGCCTTCCTACACTTGGGGTTTTAGCATTAGTGCTATCGACATGGACAACTAATTCTACTAATGCATATACTGCAGCATTAAATCTCACAATGGCATTTAATATTCCTGATAATAGAAGAAGAGAAGTAACAGCGGTTGCTGGAATAATCGGAACCGTTTTAGGCGCAGTGGGAATACTTGACCACGTGGAAGGATTGCTTTCTATGATGGCCTGTATAGCATGCCCTATAGGCGGCATAATGCTGGCTGATTACTGGATTATAGGCAAAGGAGATCCACATAATGGGCTCCTGTAAAAAACTTTAACTGGGCAGGAGTTGTTGCATGGGCCATAGGAGCGATGGTTGCTTACTACTTATACATTGAATGGTCAGGTATAATTATTGGCATGGTAATCTACTTAATACTTATAAAGGCGTTACCAGTTGATAATAAAAAACTTGAAGTTGACCAGTTAATTAAGGAGGCTATCGAAAGTGAAGCAGCTTAATAAACAAAAAATGATAGATTTACTTTACGGTTGCACCGTGCTTGGTACAGGTGGAGGTGGAAACCTTACTGAAGGTATAGATATGTTAAAAGAAGCATTCGAAGAAGGAAAGGAATTAAAACTAATATCATTAGATGAAATTCCAGATGATGCTTACGTAGCGACCCCTTACGGTTGCGGGGCTCCATCAGAAGAAGGCGCAGAAATAGCAGAAGAGTATAAAGATTTACCGCAAATCGGTTATCCGTCATCTATGCTAGCATATAAAAAGCTAGAAGAATATTTTCAAAAAGATTTCTATGCAATATCAGCTACAGAACTTGGTGGATTGAATACTGCGGAGGCGTTAAATATAGCATTGTCATTGGATCTTCCTCTTATAGATGGTGATCCTGCAGGAAGGTCAGTTCCTGAGCTTCAGCATACAACTTACTTTGTAAAGGACATACCTATTTATCCTATGGCAGTAGCAACAGACTTTGGTGATGTTGTAATCATTGAAAATGCAGTAGATGATTTTAGAGCAGAAAAAATAGTTAGAGCAATAGCTGTAGCAAGTGGCGATATAGTTGGAGTTGCTGATCATCCTATTTTAGGAAAAGACATTAAGGGTGCTGTAATTGAAGGAAGCATAAGCTATGCACTCAAAATAGGCGAAGCGTTAAGACTTGCTAAAGAAAACAAAGAAGATGTTCCTGCAGCAGTAGCTAAAGCTGGTGGCGGAAAGGTTGTATTTAAAGGGGACCTTGAAAAATCGCCTTGGGAAAGTAGAGACGGCTTTAACTATGGAGAAATACATTTAACCGGTAAAGATGAATACAATGGGAATAAATACGAAATTTGGTTTAAAAATGAGAATATTATGGGGTACTTAAACGACGAAGTACACGTTACTGCACCAGACCTGATTTGTATGCTCGATAAGGATGGTGAACCGCTGTGTACTCCAAACTTCGAGGAAGGCATGGAAATAACAATAGTAGTATTACCTTCACCTAAAATATGGCAAACTGAAAAAGGTATTGAATGCTTTGGACCTAGACATTTTGGATTTGATATGGACTATAAACCTTTCTTTTAATAATTGTAAAAAAACTCCCAGAATTCTGGGAGTTTTTAATTTAAACAATTCTTGCATGAACGATAGGTGTGTTCAGACATAAAAATCTTCTATAAAAATTAGAGACATCTTTTTTAGAGGAAACTTGGTAGGAGCTGAAAGAAGTCCCAGATTAACTTAATACCATAGAAAATAATGATAAGTCCGCATACTATATTAATGTACCTTAATACTTTATCATTGAATTTGGCGCTA
>JAAYHV010000181.1 GCA_012744355.1 Clostridiales bacterium | reverse complement strand
CGCCGAATGAAAACTGGTACTGTTTATGTTAATCGCGGGCAATGGGATGTAAATTCTCCATTTGGAGGATATAAACAGTCAGGCATAGGTAGAGAAGGCGGAAAAGAGGGCTATGAAGAGTTCCTTGAAACTAAAACAATTTATGACTGTTAACTTTTGTCGTAAAGCCTTAGAAGTAGTCCCGTTTAAAAAGACAAGAAGGCTAATTAAAATTTAAAGAAGGAATGATATATGAAGTGCACCCCCAAAGTTAGACAAAAATCTAATATTTGTAGGTGCACTTTTATGTCTAAAAAGTCACTCATGTAAACATATAAAGCAATAAAGAAACGTGAGAAAAAGAAAAGCCTACACCCAAGAAGAAAGAACATATATTACTCTTGTCTAGAATATATAACAATATTAGACTGTTTGTTTTTATTTGATGCTATGTAGTCTCAATATGAATAGCGGTTTAAACCTTGCATTTTACTTGGTTTGATATTAGAATAGTATAGAAATTGAAATTAAGGAGGATTACAAATGGATTTGCCAAAATGCCCTAAATGTAGTGGGGAATATGTATATGAAGATGGAAGCATGCTAATATGCCCGGAGTGCTCATACGAGTGGAACCCGGATACAGTAACAGATGATGCCGTAAGAGATGTTAACGGGAATATTCTTGAAGATGGAGATTCCGTAGTAGTAATAAAAGACTTAAAAGTTAAAGGATCATCTACTGCTGTAAAAATTGGTACAAAAGTTAAGAAGATTAAACTTTTGGATGACTTAGTAGATGGACATGATATAGAATGCAAAATCGAAGGATTTGGATCTATGTATTTAAAATCTAGCGTAGTTAAGAAAGCTTAAAATAAAATAATGTCTATAAAGACTCCTTCGGTTTGCCGGAGGAGTCTTTTAATACAAAGAAGTGGTTTACATAAGATTCGGTAATTGATGCAGAAAAGATGGACATAGTTTTGTTTTTTGAGTATAATTAGTAAAACGTTCGAATTTAAAGGACTACGGGGGAAATTATGGATTATCGCAAGGAACTGGCTAAATGTAATAGGATAGTTGTTAAAATAGGAACATCTATGGTTACTCATCCTAATGGAAAGATAAACTTAGAGAGAATGGAACATCTGGCAAGAGTGCTAGCTGACATAAGAAACAGAGGTATCGATGTAATATTGGTAAGCTCGGGCGCTGTTGGAGTTGGCGCTGGAATTTTAGGATTTGAACAAAAACCAACTGACATTAGAATGAAGCAGGCATCAGCTGCAGCTGGTCAAGCTTCGATGATGCAGATATATAAAAGATTCTTTGCCGAGTACAATCAAAATGTAGCACAGATTCTTCTTACCAAAGAAGATATAAAATCTAAAAATAGAAGAGTTAATCTTGAAAATACATTTAATACGGTTTTGGAACTTGGTATGATTCCAATTGTTAATAACAATGACGCAATTACTATAGATGAAATTGAGTTTTCTGATAATGACAACTTGTCAGCAGTAGTTGCAAAATTAGTAGGTGCTGATTTATTAGTTCTGCTAACCGATATAGACGGGCTATATGATAAGCACCCTAAAGAATATAAAAATGCTGTGAGGCTACCTATAGTGACTAAAATTGATGGAACGGTACGCGCTATGGCAGGAGATAAGGGCAGTGCTTTTTCAGTAGGAGGAATGCAGACGAAAATCACTGCAGCAGAAATGTGTGTGTGTACTGGTACGTCGATGGTAATAGCACTTGGTGAAAATCCAAGAGTGTTATATAGGATTCTTGAAGGTGAAGATATAGGGACATTGTTTCCGGGAGTTAAAAATGAAGACAATTAATGAAATTGGTAAAGCTGCTAAAAAAGCTAGCATATATTCTGCAAAGCTATCCAGTGAAGAAAAGAATGAACTTTTGATTTCTCTTGCAGATAAACTCGAAGCGAACGCTGAAGAAATAATTAAGATAAATGAAGAAGATGTTAAAAAGGCCAAAGAAAACGGTGTAAAATCTGCTTTTATTGATAGGCTTACCCTTGATAAAGATAGGGTGAAAGATATGGCTGATGGTCTTAGGCAAGTAGCTAGTTTGCCAGATCCAATAGGAGAAGTAGTCGAAATGAAAACTCTTCCTAATGGTCTTCAGGTTGGAAAAAAGAGAGTGCCTATGGGAGTAATAGGCATAATATTTGAAGCGCGTCCTAACGTTACAGCTGATGCTTTTGGGCTTTGCCTAAAGGCAGGAAGTGCAACTATATTAAAGGGCGGAAGCAATGCGCTTAGAACAAATACTTGTCTTGTTGACATATTTAGAAAAGCCCTTGAAGACGAAGGCGCTCCAGCAGATATAGTTCAGCTAATAACAGATACGAGCTATGATACTGCAAATGAAATGATGAGGCTTAATAAATACATAGATGTATTAATTCCGAGAGGAAGTGGAAGACTTATAAATTCTGTTGTAGAAAACAGCACTGTGCCTGTAATTAAAACAGGAGAAGGAAATTGCCATGTATATGTTGATGAATCAGCAAATCTTGATATGGCAGAAGAAATAGTAATAAACGCAAAGGTCCAAAGACCTGGTGTGTGTAATGCAATAGAAACACTTTTAATACATGAAAATATAGTAGAAGAATTTATGCTTAGAATTACAAATGAATTACAAAAGCATGATGTAGAAGTAAGGGGAGATGAAACTTTCCAAAGAGTAGAAGGTGTAATCCCAGCTACTGACGAAGACTTTGATACTGAGTATGAAGACTATATTATCTCTGCAGGAGTAGTTAAAAATCTTGATGGAGCAATAGAACATATACGTAAATATTCTACGGGCCACAGTGAATGCATAGTTACAGAAAATTATACTAATGCACAAAGATTTTTAAATGAGATTGATGCAGCTTGTGTATATGTAAACGCATCTACTCGTTTTACTGATGGTAATCAATTTGGCTTTGGGGCTGAGATAGGTATAAGTACTCAGAAGCTTCATGCAAGAGGTCCCATGGGCCTTAAAGAACTTACTACTACAAAATATATAATATATGGAACGGGGCAAATCAGAAAATAGGAGTAGTTATGAGGCGAAGAATAGTTGAGATAATTGAGCCTGGCAGTAGAAAGGATAAAATAAGCCGCATTTATGATTGGTTTATGATAACTTGTATTATCCTCAGTTTAGTGCCACTAGTATTTAAGAATGAAACAGAACCACTAATTTTACTAGAGAGAATAACGGTAACCATATTTATTATCGAATATATAATTAGATGGGTTACAGCAGACTTAGCTTTCCATAAAAGTACCAAAATAAAAGCATACTTGCTTTATCCTCTAACGCCTATGGCTATTATTGATTTATTATCTATATTGCCTTCAATATCAATATTATCAAGAGGATTTAAAGTATTAAGGGTACTTAGGGCATTTAAAGCAATTAAAGTACTGAAGATTATCAGATACTCAAAGAGTATTAAAAGAATAAGTAATGTATTTGTAAAACAAAAGGATCCACTTATGGCTGTAGTTATTATATCAGTACTTTATGTTTTCATATCGGCATTAGTAGTCTTTAGCGTAGAACCTGATGCTTTTGAAAACTTTTTTGAGGCAGTATACTGGTCGGTAATATCATTGACGCCTATGGTAGGATATGGAGACATAGTTCCGTTGGCTACAGCAGGAAGAATTGTCACAATGAGCTCGGCGCTGTTTGGATTAGCTATAATAGCTTTACCAGCTGGCATAATTACAGCGGGATATATTGAAGAATTAAACGATGAAAAAAAGATTTAGTAAAAAATAAGAGGGATAGAATGAATAAACAAGAAAGATTAGAAAAACTATTAAAAATGTCAGACTTTCCTAGATTTAATCTAGCGCAGTTACCTACACCTATGCATAAATTAAATAACTTTGGTAAAATATTAAATGGACCAGAGCTTTGGATAAAAAGAGATGATTTAACGGGGCTTGTCGGCGGAGGAAACAAAACCAGAAAGTTGGAATTCCTAGTTGGCGATGCTATAGAAAATGGATATGACACTTTAGCAACAATTGGAGCTATTCAATCAAACCATACTCGTCAAACTGCAGCAGCTGCTGCTAAGAGCGGATTGAAATGTGCACTTCTTCATTTTGGCTGGACTAAAGATGCAGGACCAAATTATAGAAAAGTAGGTAATATTCTACTTAGCAGTATTATGGGAGCAGATCTTTATGTGGACGACACCGAAAGACCTATTGAAGACCAAGGTCCACTGGCTGAATTTGGCGAGTTTTTAGAGGCAAAGGGACAAAAACCTTATCTTATTACTGGAGGAGCATCTGAAAATAAATTAGGAAGTTTAGGATACGTAGTTTGTGCTGCAGAAATAGTAAAGCAGTGTGATGCTAAAGGGATAAGCTTTGATTACCTTGTTCATTGCACCGGAAGTAGCAGTACTCAGGCAGGTATGATAGCTGGGTTTAAGGCACTTGGATCAAATATACACGTAATAGGAGTAGCTGACGATGGTGAGACTGAAATAAAGAAAAGAAGAGTATGTCAGCTTGCTAATAATACATTAGAGATGCTTGGATTCCCTGAAAGAATTAAACTTGAAGAGATAGAAATAATAGCATCAAGTGAAAATGAGTACGGAGAGCCTGATCAGGATATATACGATATAATAACTAAATTTTCAAGAACAGAAGGAATTGTAATTGATCCTGTGTATGAAGGCCGAAGCGTCAAAGGCTTAGTAACTTTAAGCGAGAATGGCAGATTTGAAAAGGACAGTAAAGTATTGCTTATGCATTTAGGAGGAACTCCTGCAATCCATGCTTATGCTAATAATTTTGATGAAGTAAAACTAACACCATTTTCAATATAGGGATAATATATTAAACATGCATATTAAAAAGTTGCACCTTTAGGGGTGCGATTTTTGGTTATAAAACATATAAACTATTTTTGATATTTAATAGGATTATGGCTTCTTTGAGAAATAAATTGGAGTTTCAAGTTGAAGAGGTTACTGAATTGGAAGTACTATATAGGTGTATGAAGATTGATAAGCTAATTTGGGAAAGTAATAATAAAACATGTCATAAATTTAAACGAAAAAAGTCTTGAAATTATGACAAAAGCGTATTATAATATATATAGAAGTAAAACAAAAGTTATGAATGGAGGATTAATTATGGTGAGCAATGAGAAGTTTTATCAAAGAATAAAATTATTAAGAAAAGAGAGCAAATTAACCCAAGAACAAATGGCAAGCTATTTGGATGTTGATCAAAGCTTAGTTACTAAATTGGAAAATGGAACTAGAAATTTGAATGTAAATTTAATGGAGAAGATTTGTAATTTGTTTGGATGTACAGAGGAATATTTATTGGGCGAAAGTGATGAATATATACCATTAAATTTTGCATTTAGATCCAATAATATTCAGGCTGCGGATTTGCAAAGTATTGCAATGATAAATAAGCTTGCAATGAATCTGCGTTTTATGGATGAACTGATGAAGGAGGATTAAGTTGAAGCAAAATATTGAATTAAATTCATTAGCGTTAAAGACTAGAAAAATGTTTCTAGAAGATAGCTATTCTCCGCTAGATATTTTTGCGATTGTTAATGGATGGAAGAGAATGAAAATAACAATCATTTATTATCCTTTATCCTCTAGAGTAGGTGGAATGTGTACAAAAGTAAATAATCATATTTTAATTTGTATAAATTCAGGTACATCATATGGAAGGCAACGTTTTACACTTGCACATGAACTATATCATATACTTTATGAAGATAATTTGCAGAGAGTAATTTGTGATATGAAGTTAGGTAACGATAGAAGCGATTCTGAAAAAGAAGCTGATATGTTTGCATCATATTTACTTGTTCCATATGATGCGCTACATCAATATGCCGACAAAAAGAATGTTTGGGAACTTAAAGATGTAATTGAAGCAGAGCAATTTTTCCAAATAAGTCATAAGGCAATATTGCTAAGGCTGTTCACTGAAGATTATATTTCTAAAGAGAAATTTGAAGAATATCAAAAAATTAAAGTTACAAGGGAAGCCATTAAATTAGGATATAGTGCAGATTTGTATACTCCATCATCTGAAAACAAAACCTATTTTACTACAGGTGAATACATTAGAAAGGTTGAATCGATATCGGAAAAAGAATTGATTTCCAATGGGAAAAGAGAAGAAATGCTTCTAGATGCATTTAGAGCAGATATTGTATATAATCAAAATGAAGAAGGGATGGACATGTATGATTGATGATTTGTTTTTTGATACAGATTGTTTATCTGCCTTCTTGTGGATTAACGATACAAATTTGCTTGAACAACTGTATGCTGGGAAAATAATAATTCCAGGGCCAGTATATCAAGAATTATCAAATCCAAGTATTCCACATATTAAAAAAAGGGCAGATTTTTTACTGACCAAGGGAGTTGCATTGATAAAGCAGATTGATCTAGATAAAGATGAATCTATTTTATATCGAATGCTAGTAAAAGGTACGAAAACAGAAAAAGCAATTGGAAAAGGTGAAGCAGCAGGAATTGCACTTGCTAAGACTTATGATGGTATTCTGGCAAGTAATAATTGGAAAGATATTGGATTATACATTAAAAAGTATGAGCTGAGACATATTGATACAGGTATTATACTTGTTGAAGGGGTTAAAAAAAAATTAATCACAGAAAAACAAGGAAATATAATGTGGGAACAGATGATTAACAAAAATAGAATGTTACCAGAAAAGACTTTTT
>JAAYHV010000180.1 GCA_012744355.1 Clostridiales bacterium | reverse complement strand
TCTCCGGATTTGTTACATACACACACACTAGAAGATACCGCGACAGCGGTATCTTTGCTTTTTGGCAGAATTAGCCCACGTATTGTAATGATTGGATTACACAAAATGAAGAATAGGGTTTATAATACCTGACTTTGGTATCAGACATTAAAAAATGGTGCTAACTATAAGATTTAAAAGCTGTTGCATCAACGCAACAGCTTTTAATATCTGGAAATGTTAATCATATTTTATGTTTAAACATCGATTTAATTTGTGTTTCCGAAAGAAAATAATTGGTTAGTGGGAGATTAAATAATGTTGACAAGTCATCGATAAAATTTGAGTGAGTTGTTGTATTAATATACTTAATTTCTGATTTAGTAGCTTTAAAATTCCTGATAAATTGAAAAATTTCAGAAGTAGAATATTTGTTATTCAAAACTTTAAATTGGAAAATTCTCTCTAAAAGCACCGCGAGATAACATATAAGAAAATGACCCTTTATACTATCTTCTTTTTGAAGAAATACAGGGCGTGCATCAAGATCGGATTTCATTATCTTAAACGACTCCTCTATTCTCCAAAGATTATTGTAAGTGTCATACATATCATGGTCAGTCATTTCAATTTCAGATGTTACAAGAAGGTTGTATCCTGCAAATCTTAAATCTTTATCAATAGCAGCTTGGTTGATTTTCACAGCAGCCTTTCCCCCATCGCTATCGGTAAAATTTACATACTTTCCAGTTTCTCCATAGTCATTTCTCTTTGCTTGATATAAAGTTAATGATTTTGCTTTTTCAACCATCCTATTAATCTCATATCTCTTTTTTGTAGCAAGGCTAGGATTATATGTAAGAAGTCTTTTCTCTGTAAGATTAACAGTGACTTTTTTCCCGTTATATTCTATTTTATAAGGGAACTTATCAACACATGATTTGTGACGATACAATACTTTACCATTTTTATCTTTCGTTTCATTAAAATCCTGATCAAGTAGAACCCAAACCTTTTCTTTTTCAGAAAGACCTTTGACAGACTTTGAAAACAAGTAGCCATCACCATTTGTTTTTGAAAAGGCAATATTTTGTGCACAGTTAAGCCCTTTATCTGCAACATGTATAGTCTTTCCAGTAATATTATTTTGCTTTTTCAAATCATTTATTACATCTCTAAGAACAGGCTTTTCAGATTCATTTCCTGGATACATCTTCATTCCAATTGGTATCTGATGACTATCTAGCAGAAGGCCAAGTCCTACAATAGGATCCTTTTTATTTTCTTTACTTGGGCCCTTTCTTCTAAAATCATCCTCTCTATCAATTTCAAAATAGAAATTCGTGCAGTCAAAATATGTCTTAGAAGTATCAACACCGTAGATACCTTCAACTTGAGCAGTAAAAAGCTCTATGAATTTTTCATAGTTGCTACCAAGAAAAGACAGTCCATCAAGAAGCTGGTCATAAGAATACTCATAAGGATGATATAGATTAGGCAATACCTCATGAAAAGTTCTATTTTTACTACAAGGATGAACACTTCTTGCATAAATAAGAGATGAAAGCAAATCAAAAAGGTCATATTCGAAATCGTTAGTAAGTTTAAAATAATCTACAAACTTTTTAATATTTAGCTTATCTAAGATAGCTTTTAAAGGAAAATATCCAAGATAAAGAATGGGAGAGATGTCAGATATTTTTTTAATGCCAGCTTCATCTCTAATCCTGTTAAGCGCATCGACTTCCTTCTGAAAATAAGCAATAGGATCCTCAATACCATTTTTAACATTAGTCTCTACAGAACCTAAAGATTTAAAGGATTTATGGGAAGTTCCCTTCTTATTAGAGTTATAGAAACTTTCATATATAGCAAGATAAGTTCTGTTTTTTTGTTTGGTAACTTTTAGAAAATAAGCCATAACACACCTCCAATATAGTAGCACCACTAACACCATTATTATATCATATGAAAAACAATTTTGCAAGCGTTTCAAACATAAAAAAAGCCCCATTTCAAGGCTTTTATATGAGTTTATTATAAATTTGCTCCTAAAGATTTATGGTGCTAACTCCTAAAGACGGGTGCGTATTGCTTACGTACTAAATCAAACTGATATGAGAAGAGCAGTTGAACTTATCAGATTAGGACTTGAGGCGTACCTTAAATAGTTGTTTCGAATCTCCGGATTTGTTACATACACACACACTAGAAGATACCGCGACAGCGGTATCTTTGCTTTTTGGCAG
>JAAYHV010000179.1 GCA_012744355.1 Clostridiales bacterium | reverse complement strand
TCTCTATAAAGTATATTATACTGTGGATCTTGGTGAGCTCCGTTGATGCCTTCTTCAGCAAACATTACTGCTACGTCAGGACCTGCAACTCCTGAGATGTATGAGTGGTAGTTAATTGGACGACCTACTTCATCTTCAATAGCGTCAATTGCTTTTCTCTGAGCTCTAACTTGTTTTCTAGTAATTGGAACACCACCAATACCTTGTGGAGTTCCTTCCATAAGACCGTCAATGTGTGACTGTCCCATATGTCTTATTACCATTAAATGGTCCGCACCGTGCCAAGCACCCATTCTCATTCTTCTGATGTCATCTTCAAATCTACCAGAAGCGATTTCTGTCGTGATAGTTTCGATAGGTTGTGGATCGATTCCATCAAAGTACTTTGCAGGCGGAAGTGGAACTCCCTGCTTTAACGGTTCTGAACATTGTCTATATGTAAATGGTCCCATCTGAAGATTTTCAACCGGTTTTCTCCAAACCCATCCTCTTCTTCTTGGTTCATAATGTTCGAGGTCTTTTAGTATTTCATCAACATCTAATTTTTCATTTCTATTTAATACCATCTCAGCCATGTTACTTTACCTCCTTGAAAGATTTTGAAACTTCATCCCAGCCGTCGCCTTCAGAAAGTTTAATGCTAGCTTCTCTGATTGGAATGTTTCTAAGCTTGGATAGTTTGTATACGCAATGGCCAGCGCCTTTGCCCATTAAATTTCTATCCATGCAGCCTTCTACTATTTTCTGAGTATCTAAAGATGACACTCCCATTCTAAGTAGTACTGATCTTTCTATAGACGGTGTAGTATTCTTTCTGCCTAATTCAATAAGTGGAGCAACTACTACTTCAGTAGTTTCCCAAAACTTATTGTAAAGCTCTTCATCGGAAAGGTTAGCTATATGCTTCCTTCTTTCCTGATAATCGTCTTGTCTTTTCATCTTTTTCTCCTTATTACTTATATAATTTTACCAACTACAGGTATCCCCGTAGTTGGTATACCATAACTTATTATAAAGATTTCTTAATCTTTTCTACTTTGGCTTTTACTTCGTCAACAGTTAGTGCTGTTTCTTCAGCTAAGAACGCAATATCTGCATCAGTTGGATCTAAAGTATATGTAGTAAGAGACTTTTTAATCAATGAATTTTTCATATGATCAAGATCTAAATCTTTGATTTTAAAGTCCTTTGCAGATGCTGGAAGGATTACACTCTCTCCAGGTACTTCTTCTTCAGGATTACCAAACCTTACTTCAATACCATTTTCTCTAGCAAAGTCAAGCTGTGGTTGTACGTGCTTTCCTGCTCCTGTATATTCAGTTTCACTGATTACAAGAATCTGATCTTCAGGCATTTCCTGAGCTAAACAAAATGCTGCTGCTAAGGCAGTATTTCCTGCAGGTCCTCTTTCAAGTCCTTCAAAAGTCGCAAGAAGTTCTGTTATGCACATTGCTTCACCTTGAGTTACTGTGACATATCTATCTAGGTAACGAAGTGGTCTAGCTGCTGAGCGAGGTACATCAGATCTATCAGGCCATGTTGCAAACGGTACGCCGAATCCAGTGTGACCGGTTGTGCAAGATTTCTTGTTAAATTGAGTGTCAGATGCCATGTGTAGTCCGCTTAAGTCAATTGACGCTCCAACTACCGTAGTATCATTTGCTCCTGCCTTTCTAAGTCCTCTAGCAGTTCCTGTAGCCATCCCGCCTCCAGCATTAGTACAAACTACCATGTCTGGATCTTTTCCAAATCTCTCTCTACACTGCATTGCAATTTCATATCCTAATGTTTCAATACCTGCAATACCAAAAGGAGAATATAAAGAAGCATTAAAGTACTTTGTATCTTCTAATAGTGAAATTGCTTCATAGAATAATTCAGGTCCTACAGTAATCTGTACAACTTCAGCACCTAGCGCTTCACAAGCTCTAGCTTTTTCTATGATTTCAGGTTGTCCAACTTCTCTTGAGTCAAAGGCTTCCTGTAAAATTATACATTTTAATCCCTGCATAGCTGCTTGAGATGCAACTGCCGCACCATAGTTACCTGATGTAGCAGCTATAACGCCTTTGTAGCCATTCTTTTTAGCGAAAGCAACTGCACAAGCTGCTCTTCTTGCTTTAAATGAACCTGATGGATTTGCACACTCATCTTTTGCACATATAGTAGCGCCGTATCCAGGTTTAGCACATTTTCTTGCAAGCGCTGTTATATTTCTTAATTCGAAAAGTGGAGTGTTACCTACTCCAGTTAAGCTTTGAACTCTTTCAATTTCTTCCAAAGTGAAACCAGTAGATCTCATCATTTTTTCATAATCAAAAGCGATTGAACCGCTTTCAAATTCTGCGTAATCCATACCTAAAGCGGCTTTCATTACTTCACCTTTACGTCCCATTACGGAAGCATAATCTTTTGCTAATGACATTATTTTTCACCTCCGAACAAAAATTCTTTGTATCTTCTATCTATTTCTATTAATTCAGGAACGAACTTTCCATAACTATGTGTGTAGTATGGATTAACCTCAGTTAATTCGCCCTGTTCAGTTCTTCCTACTGCAGTAACAACTGTAGCTTCGTCGCCAATTTTTGTATCTGCCTGCAAGAAACCCTTAGTCCACATTACTAGCGGAGTAGACTTTGTATCTTCAGGATCCTGTGGTGCTCTTTCACCAACTGGTAATAAGATTTTTTTGATCCTTACCCATTCGCCTTTTTTAACCATTTTTTGCCTCCTTATATCTATTTTACAATCTTCTTATCTTCTTTGATTCTATCTCTGTAGTCGCCTAATACGCAACAAGGAACAGGAAGTGAAAGCATAGTCTGTAAACCTGCATCTGCATTGATAACCTGAGGAATCATGTTAACAAGCATAGCTGTAGTTCCTAATCCACCTTCTACTTCTGGGCTGTTTGCCAAGTTGATATCAGGAGTTCCCTTGATGATCACATAGTCTCCTGTACTTATCCCAACTTGTTCTGGTTCGATCTGTTGTGGATGATCCATTTCAATTACGCATTCGCCATCTTTGTACGCCTGACCCACCATAGCAACACCAGCTAATGTTCCTGCTTTAGCTTCGCCGTAAGGAGCTACTCTATCTACATCTGTTACGATTGGTTCCATATCCTGTTCGAACTTTTCGATGTCCCAACCAAGTCCTTCAGCAATCATTCCAACTGATTCGTGGAATCCTACGTGACCTGCCATTTTTCCAGAAGCTTTCTTAGCATTGAAATCCTCAACTGAGATTCCAATTCCCTGTTCTTCCATTACAGTAGGTCCAAATGGAGAAAGCGAGTTAACTCTTCTAGATACGATGTGCTCTACGTCAGTCATAGCACCAGTCATTACTAATACTAATAAATCCATGATGTGTCCAGGGTTGATTCCTGTACCTAATACTGAAACTCCGTTAGCTTTAGCAATTTTATCTAATTCTGCAGCTAATTCAGGTTCTTGTGCAGCAGGATAAGCCATTTGCTCTGCTGAAGTAATTGCATTGATTCCCTGTTCCATTACAAACTTTAGTTTAGGGAATACTGCCTTTGTGTAAGAGTCTGTACATACTATTACGATATCAGCAACGCCAGGTTTGATTATCTCTTCAGCATTTCCAACGATAACTTCTGGATTGTCACCTTTTTCTACGCCTAGTACTTCGAACATAGATTTTCCAACTTTAGCTCCTATGTCGCCAACGCCTACAATGTCGATACCTTTTCTGTTTAATAATGTCTTAGCGATTCCGCTGCCCATCGCACCAAAGCCCCAAATAATTACTTTTACGTTTTTCATCTTTCATTCTCCTTTTGTTATTACTGATTATAATTTAATTTAAAATCTGCATTTTTACCGCACTTATATATTATGCAAGTCTTGTGCCAAGGCCCTGCCAGTATATTGTATACACAATAAGCCTCTTTTTTGTTCGCCTCCACAAATTTTAAGGCAACATCTGTATTATATCACATTCTACTTACAATTCAACTTCTCAGGAACGAATCAGATCAGATCTGTAGATTTTCAGCAATTAAAAAAGCAAAATAGTTTGCTATAATGTGCAAATTATTTTGCTTTTATTTATATTTTAGCACTTATCTTATACTTTTTCATCTTGTGCTGAAGCGTTTGCCTCTTTATAGACAGCTCTTCAGCAGATTTTGTAACATTTCCGCTGTGGTTTACTAATGCCTCTCTGATAAGTTCCTTTTCAATCTGGCTCAAGTATTCATCAAGCCCTCCTATGATTTCTGCTGAATTTATGTGACTGTATGTTTCCATTTCCGTAACTGGCATAGACAGCATGTGCTCATTTAACACCTTGTCGCCCTCAGATAAAGAGACCGCCTGCATTATTATGTTTTCAAGCTCCCTTACATTTCCAGGATAACTGTAATTCTCAAGCGTTTTAAGTGCTCTTTCAGATATCAGCATGGAAACATGTCCAAATCTATCGCAGTGTTTATCTATAAGCGCGTGGGTAAGTAGCTCTATATCATCTTTTCTTTTCCTCAGAGGAGGTATCAATAGGCTTACTATATTAAGCCTGTAGAAAAGGTCTTTTCTAAGAAGGCCTTCCTCTATTAAAGTTTTAGGAGATTCGTTGACGGTAGCTACTATCCTAACGTCAATTGGGATATCCTTTTCTCCTCCCACTCTTCTTATATACTCCTCCTGAAGAACTCTAAGCAGTTTGCTTTGCAGGTTATATGACATAGCACTTATCTCATCTAAAAGAAGGGTGCCACCATCGGCTTGTTCAAACAGTCCCGGCCTGTCAATTGCTCCTGTAAATCCACCCTTGCTGGTCCCAAAAAGAATTCCCTCTAAAAGAGATTCAGGAAGTGCAGCGCAGTTTTGCGCCATAAAGGGCTTGTTTTTCCTTTTTCCGCAATAGTGTAAACTTTGTGCAAAAAGCTCTTTGCCCGTACCCGTTTCTCCCATAATTATAACTGAAGCATCGCTATTTGCAGCTCTTCGCGCCTTGCTCAAAACCTTTAAAAAATCAACATTTTCACCAATTATATCGCTAAAAACATATTTTTTTATTGCGACCTTTTGCTTTTCTTGTACTTGCTCAGTTTCCTTTTCCTTTATCTCTTCTAGCTCTAGTATTCTATTTGAAAGCGATCTAATATGGGTAATGTCCTTGGCCACTTCAATAGCGCCAACAGGTCTGCCTTCATGATACACAGGAAAAGTGCTGTTTGTGGTAGTTATAGTTCTTCCGTGAAGACTTTTATATGTCTGTTCTAAATTTAAAGTGGACTGGCCAAATCTCGTGGCTTTAAACATAGTGCTTTCACTTATTGGTACTCCAGGAAAAGCCTTGTGAAATGATTTGCCAACCACTTCATCTACACTAATTTTTTCCATCTTAGCCATAGCATCATTATAGAAGAGGCCTTTGCCTTTATCGTCGACAACATATACGCCTTCGTCAATTATATTTATAAGTGCATCGATTATCTCTATATATTCTTCTTTGTTCATAAACTCCTCTTTTCTGCCCTTTGATTATACCATAAGAAAATAGCGAGTGCAAATAAATTTGCGCCCGCTTTATAGTTTTTCTATAAGTAGTTTATTGCCTGAATTTAAAACAAATTTGCATGCATCTTCAAATTCAATAAAAACTGTTTTGCTGCAATCATTGGCGTAAAAAGTCAATATCGATTCTGATTTCATATCTTCATCTAATATTACAGTTACATCATTTTCTCGATTATTTATTATCCCAAATATAGAAACCATACCGATAGGCAATGCTATTTTTTCTAACAATTGTTTTTCTGAAGCAAATTTTAAGTTTTTAACTCCCAAAAGCTCTGATATTTTTTTAATATCAAGTCTCTTATCTTCGTCTAAGGCTATCAAGTAGAATTTATCACCTTTTTTACTGCTAAGAAAAAGCGTTTTTGTCCTGACACCGTCTTTTCCTTCTATATATCTATCCGCATCTTCCATGGTAAGTGCATCGGGATGATTTACCACTTCATACTCTATGTTTAGCTCTTTTAATCTTTTAAAAACTTTTTCACTTTCACTCATCTTTTTTTCTCCTTCAATATGTGATACTACTAAATTTTATTTAAGCTCAAAACAGCATCATTATATATAACAAAATAACTGATATAACTATTCATTTATACCTTGAAGTGCTTGATGAAAAATAGTATACTACTATTGCTATTAAGCGATAGTGTAATTGCAACAAGGAAGGCATTAATATGAGAATAAGAAACGAAATATCCAAAGCTACAGATGAAAATCTGCTATTTATAGCTAATATATCTGACGCGCTGGCTCACCCAGCTAGGCTTAGAATGCTAAAATACATTATGAAATCCAATCAAAAGCTAGAAAAAGTTTACACTAAAACCTTGGTTGAGGAATTTGGCTATGCTCAAGCTACAGTATCCCAACATATGAAGATATTAGCAAAAGCGCACTTAGTTGAGATAAAAAAAGAATATAAGTATACTCTTTACTACGCAGATCTTGGCATACTTATGAAGTACTTAAACGAAACTAAAAAATACCTAAATTCTTGATTTAATCTTATCGTATATAACGCATACTAAATACGCAATTCCAATATACCCTAGGTAAGGGTATATTTTATTTACCAGCTGAGCAAATGGTAGCAGTCCACATAAAAACGCTACTGCAGCTACTATTACCGCAAACACTTTGGCTTTGTTAGTGCCTTCTTTTACGAATCTGTTGCATACTGTCCACATCATAGGACTCGAAGAACTAAAAATCCCAGCTAAAAGTACCAGGGAAAAGACCTCTCCAAATATGCGAGATATTCGGCTAGCTAAAAAGAGCGTAGGTATGGAAAGGTTGACTATCTCCCCTGCATTTGCAAGCATTGCGAAATTCATAATCGATATTGCAACGATCAGCGCTACTGATCCTAGTATTGCACCCCATTTAGCTTCTTCTCTTACATTAGCTGACGCTCCTAGCGAGCAGTAATAAGTGCTACCACAAAATATATTGTAAGATGCATACAAAAGTCCGCTAAACCACCAAAACCTAGTGGACTGCCTGTCTTCAAGCACCTCATAATATTTAGGCAATTCTTGTAAATTGCTATAATCTTTTGCGAGAGTTATAACACCAACCAAAACTGTAAACACTATAATTATAGGTCCAATCACAGCTATTATTGATACCAGTCTATCAAATCCAAATAAATATGCTGCAAGTATAAGCCCTGCCATTATAGCTGCGCCCACATAATGATTAAGTCCGTAATATTCTTCTAAAGTAGCTCCCGCTCCTGAAATGAGTATTACCATTATTGCAAATATTATTATCGGCACAACTTCCTTAAGTATGCTTCCAAGGGTTTTACCGCAAAAGTATTCATATTGATTAAAGTCTTTTACGTCTTTGTGGTCATATCCTGTAACTAAAAGATGCGGCCCAATATATACAAATAGAACTAGATTAATTGCTATTATTCCAATGCTGTATAGGCTATAACTTGTGTAAAACTGTAACATTTCTTGGCCTGTAGCAAAACCAGAGCCTATAACCCACGCTATGAATCCTCCAGAATATTTTAGTACATTCTTTCTGCTCAATCCTCTGCCTCCATCTTTTTATATCGTAATTATAACATAAGCATTGACAAATTGTAATTGTTGAATTACTATTTAGATATACATCTAATTAGATGAAGTTCTAAATAGAAAAGAGGATTATATGCTGCAAAAAACGATAAGGGCTTTAAACAATCCAGTGAGGAGAAAGATACTAGAAATCCTAAAGCCAGGGCCTAAAAACGTTGGAGAGATATTGGTGCAACTAGATATTACAGGCGCCACTTTATCTCACCATCTAAAAATACTAAAAGACACTGGCCTTTTAAGCGATAGTAAAAACGGTAATCAAATAATATATGAAATAAACACCTCTGTTTTTGAAGATGTAATGGCATGGATTACAGGGTTAATTAATAGTGGGGCGAAATAATATGAAAAACAGAAAAGTAGATATAATAATAATAGTTCTAATAGCAATAACATTGATATGGTTACTTGTTACATACCAAGGACTACCAGATACAATACCTACCCATTGGAATCTTTCAGGTGAAGCCGACAGCTTTGGTAGCAAGAACACACTTTTCATTATGCTTGCCGTTATAATAGGCCTTAATATGCTACTACCCCTACTCGCAAGAATCGACCCAAGGAGCGATAATTACAAGCGTTTTTCACATGTTTACAACATCTTTAGAGTAATTATCACCTTGTTTTTTATGGCTCTTATGTTTATCGCTGTGCAGGAAGCCAAGGGAGATGCAAGTTCAATATTTTCAGTAGACAGACTAGTTCCTATCTTACTCGGTGCGTTGTTTCTTATTATCGGAAACTATATGCCAAAGTTTAAGCACAATTACACTATGGGTATCAAAACTCCTTGGACATTAGCAAATGAAGAAGTATGGAATAAGACGCACAGAATGGCAGGCCCCGTATGGACTCTCGGCGGAATAGTAATGATTCTTAACAGTTTTATACTCTCAATAAATATTTCACGCATAATTTTCTTTGTAGTAATAGCTGCACTTGTCGCTATTCCTACCATATATTCATATTTTGAATTCCAGAAGGTAAAGAGGAAAAAATAATCATGGAAAACATAAGTTATATTTTTGGAATAATCTGCTCTTTAATATTACCGATTTTACTGGCTGCATTATATATAAGGAAAAATAAAAAGCATTTAAAGCCCGTACTATTAGGTTCTTTGACTTTTTTTGTGTTTCAAATTTTAGTCAGAATACCTATATTAGAATTAGCATTACCACAGGCTACATGGTATAATATATTAGTACATACTCAGCCAATTTTATACGCTTTATTCTTAGGCGCAACAGCAGCTATTTTTGAAGAAACCGGAAGATATATTGTAATTAAACTGTTTCTTAAAAAGCAGCTTACAACGGATGATGGCATTTCTTTTGGAATTGGTCACGGGGGATTAGAGGCTATTTTACTTGTAGGAATAAACTACATTTACCTGCTTGTAACTAAAATATATGAATTCGCTCCTGAAATGATATTTCTTGGTGGAATTGAAAGAGTATTTGCTATAGCTATTCATATAGGAATGTCAGTTTTGGTTATGAAATCAATAAGAGAAAAGCGACTAGTTTGGTTCGTTTTAGCATTGCTTCTTCACACCTTGATTGATGTATTAGCCGTTCTCATTTTGAACGTATATATATTGGAGTTAATCATAATGGCTTTTGCAGTGCTTGCATTACTGTTTGTCAAAAGGGAGGAAAAAAGTGAAAATATCTATTAAATCATTTATATCAATTGTTTTAATACTAGTTCCCGTCTTAATTCTAACCTCTTGCAATTCCAAAGGACTTCCTGAAGGTTTTAACAAAGATGAGGTCACCGAAGCTGCCAAATCAATCGTAGCTGATGCAAATAATAGAGACTACGAAGCTGTTCATGCTCGCATAGATGGAACATTGCAAGGGGCTATTTCAGTTGAAGAGATTAAAAAAGCGTGGGACCCGATACTAGATGAATCCGGTGATTTTTTAGATTTTGACGATGTGATTTTATCTAGTAAAACTGGAGAAGAAGATTTAGTTTATGCTCTTGCATTGGTTAAGTGCAGCTACGAAAACGGAAAGCATACATATACTTTCTATTTCGATGAAGATATGACATTAAATGGGTTATGGATGAAGTAGCCATATTAAGAAAGAGATGACTTTATGCCAGAAAAAACGATCAAATGGGAAAAACTTGATAACGCAGCTATTCTATTTCCTGCCATTGCAGGAGAGACAATGACAAACGTATATAGAATTAGCGTTACACTTACAGAAGACATTAAGGAAGAATTCCTTCAGGAAGCTTTAAATGCTGTACTTCCAAAGCTCCCCGGTTTTAAAGTAACTTTAAAACACGGGTTTTTTTGGTACTATTTTGAGGAAAATAACAATGAACCACCAACCGTCAGGTTAGAATCCAATTATCCCTGTAGATACATAGACCCTAATAAAAACAACGGCTATCTTTTCTCTGTGACTTATTTCGGAAAACGTATTAATTTAGAGGTGTTTCATGTATTGGCTGACGGCGTAGGCGGTATTAATTTTCTTTTAGAACTTACTTACCACTATTTAGCTTTAGTTCATAAAGTGGGCAAAGAAAAATGCTCATATTATAGCTCTAATACAACTGGTAACAGAGAGGATAGTTTTTTAAAATACTATGATCCTGAAAACAAAAAAAGCTACCCGAGTCAAAAGGCCTTAATTATTCGCGGCGAGAAAATGCTCCCAGGAGAACTGGGGTTAATGCAAGGGAGTATGTCTGTTTCTCAACTAAAAACTGTCTGCAATATGTACGAGGTAAGTATTAATGAATACCTGGTAAGTACTTTTGTGTGGGCACTTTTCCACGAAAATATGCAAAACAAGAAACCTATACGAGTAGCCGTACCTGTAAATCTAAGACCGTATTTTCCTTCTTCGACTACCAAAAACTTTTTTATAATGGTATCTGCTGAATTCGTTCCAAAGAGAATGGACTACACCTTTGAAGAAATTTTAGGAGCTGTTACAAATGACTTAAGAGCTAAGATAACCAAAGAAAAACTCAGAGAAACATTGTCATATAATGTTGCTAACGAAAAAAATATCATAACAAAAGCCGTACCACTTTTACTTAAAAACATTGCTGTAAGATCAATATATAGAAAAGCTGCTCTTGCTAACACTTCGACAGTTACCAACATTGGCAATATCAAAGTTGAACCCGAGTTTGAAAAATATATTGAATCATTTTATGCCGTCTTATCCATGTCTCTTGGGCAAAGTATAAAGGGAACCATCTGCTCATATGGTGATAAGCTCTTTTTCACCTTTAGCTCTAACCTACTTAAAACTAACATAGAACAAGCATTTTTTAGACAAATTGCAGACGATGGCATTGATGTATTTATAGAAAGTAACGGTGTATACGATGAACAAATGTAAGCAATGCAACGTATATATTACAGATGATGTTAAGATATGCCCACTTTGTAATAGCGCCTTGGAGAACGTAAGCAGTGGTGACGGTATAAAGAAATATCCTAACGTTCATCCTAAAAGAAAAAGACTAAGTTTATTCTTAAGAATATTTCTGGCTGCTTCAATAGTTGTTGAAACCATTCTTGTAACAATAAACTTCTATATGGGCCACGAAACTTGGTGGAGCTTCTTTGTAGGATTATATTTAGCTTATGCATATTTTCTCATTAGATTTGCAATCGCACAATCTGGTAGTGGAAGATGGAGAATGGTCGCGGGTACTTTGCTAACAGCTATACTAATTATAGCCATGGATATAAACACTGGGTACGAAGCTTGGAGCACTAACTATGTCTTCCCCATATCTCTTGGCTTATTAAATACTTTATCTATAATTCTCATTTTTACTAAAAGAAACCAATGGCAAAGTTTTATGGTGGTTCAGCTTACTTTGATAGCCATTACTGCTTTATCGCTAATACTTATACCTCTAGGCATTATAACAAAGCCTATTGTTATAGTTATAGTTCTTATCTATACGATACTTACCTTTGTATCCACAGTAATTATAGGTGGTAGCAAGGCACTAACTGAACTAAGACATCGTTTTCATATTAACAGATAAGGAGAAAATATTTTGATTAGTGAAAAGGAAAGAATAGAAAAAAATCTTGAAGATCATAGAAATGAAGCCTTTATCTCCAACAGTGTAGTTGAAGATGAGTCTTTTAATGGCATATTAATCAGAGAAATGATTTCGGGTTTAGTCTCTTATGGGCAATACGGTAAGCAGATACAAAACGGAGAATGGTTAAAAAAGGACTCTGAACAAAAGTGGCTATGCCCACTTAGATTTACTTGGAAAATATTCAGGGTTGGTAAATTTGACATGGAATTAATAGCTCCTAGAGATGGGAAGCATGAAACTGCAATTCTTCAACTGCATGGCGGCGGATTCGTAGGAAGATTAAGTAATATATACAGGACGCTGTCCTGCATATATTCAGCGAGAAGTAACGATAGCGACGTTTTATCTATCGATTACAGAGTTGCTCCAGAAGATCCCTACCCATTTGCCCTTATAGATGCCATAGTGTCCTACAAATGGCTTTTATATCGTGGCTATAAGAAAATTATCATCGTAGGCGACTCAGCCGGCGGAGGACTAGCTCTTTCTCTATGCCGCTACCTTCTAGATAAGGGCTTTACCAAGCCAACGGGTTTAATCCTTATGTCTCCATGGACAGACTTAACCGTTTCAGGGGACTCAATAAAATATAACTACGATTTGGATCCTCTTTTTGGAGGTAGCGATAACTCCTTACTATTTAGCAAAGACTACGTAGCTGGAGCTGATCCAAAAGATCCCTACCTGTCTCCTCTATTTGCTGATTATGTGGGCTTCCCACCAATGCTGATACAGGTAGGCTCATATGAAATGCTACTTGATGATTCTATGAGAGTTGCAGAAAAAGCAAAGCTTGCAGGAGTGGATGTTAAACTATCCATTTACGAAGGTGCCTTTCATAATTTCCAAAAGGCTATGTGGCTTATGAAAGCATCAAGAGATGCTTGGGGCGAAGTAGAGGGTTTCCTTGAAGCTTTATTAGAAAAATAATTTAAACAAAGCTACATTTTGCAAATTTTACCATTCAAATAGCCTTCTATGGTATTAATCTACCGCAGAAGGCCTTTTTTTACGCTCGCGTTAATATCTTTTAACCTTTAATAGTCTCCGAGTGCCTTCCTGAGTTTAGAAGTTAAAAATAATAATAACAACTCAACCCATTGTTATAACGGTTGTATGATTTTTGGTGTTGGTGATGAAATTAGGTTTTCATCGTCAGCATCATTTTTTTCAAAAAAATAGAGACACGAGGCCCTTTTTCCTTTAGAATTAAAGTGCAAACCAAAATAAAAGGAGGTGCCTCATG
>JAAYHV010000178.1 GCA_012744355.1 Clostridiales bacterium | reverse complement strand
TTAGAGAAAAACAAATACTTCGTGCAGAGAAGCTTACTTCTAAATCTTCTTCTGTAAAGAAGAAAGGACCCAATGATCCTAAACGATTCATTACTGAAATCAATTGTACCAAAGACGGTGAAATTGCCGACAAGCAACAACTAAGCATTGATACAAGTAGGATTATAGAAGAAGAAAAATACGATGGATTTTATGGGGTATGTACAAATCTAGAGGATGATATACAGACAATTATCACAATAAACAAGCGTCGGTGGGAAATCGAAGAATCATTTAAGATCTTAAAGAGTGAATTCAAAGCAAGACCGGTGTATTTGAGTCGCGACGATAGAATCCAAGCACATTTTACAACTTATTTTCTCGTTCTATTAGTCTATAGAATCTTAGAAAAAAAAACAAACGAGAAATACACACCATCTGAATTAATCGATACTCTAAATGAAATGAACTTTATGGAACTTAAGGGTGAAGGTTATATTCCGACTTATATTCGTACTGATCTTACAGATGAGCTACATGAAAAATTTAATTTCAGAACCGACACACAGATTGTTGGCTCTACCAAGATGAAAAAGATTATTAACCAAACAAAAAAGTAGAAAAAGCACGCACTTTTTGGTGCATTATCAAAACCGCGAGTCCCTTGTTTTGCAAAGGTACTCACGGTTTTTTCGTTTCTCAACTTTCAAAGATAGGATTATATCTCAATTATCCATATTGTCAAGGAATATTATCGTGTTATGCTTTAATTTCTGGCAATCAAATGGTGTTTTCATATGTATTACTGTAGAATAATCTCAAGCTATATAGTATAATGCTCCTAGAAGTTAGGAGGATTATACATGGTTGAGTTAAAAATACTCAAGGGTGGCTTATCCAAAGAAGTTAATATATTTCTAAATATGGAATTTATAAGTTGCAAGGCTACCGATACCAGGCTTATGGGAGTAGTCGCGCTTAAATTACTTTGGAATTATAAAGGCAATGATTTTCTGCAGCTGTTTCACATAGACTTTTCAGAATACGGCGTAGATGGATATTATGATTCGGGAACTACTGACGATATAGAATCCAATTGGATACATATGTCAGGTGGCCTTGGCGGAAATGAAGTAAGCATAACTTTCCCAGAAGTCCTAGGCTTAATAAGTCACTCTCAAAGAGTAAATCGTAGACATCGCAAAAAACACTCAGATGATTTAGTTGATTTTCAGTTATTTACCGAAAGTATATATAAACATATGCTAGAGGCATCTGATGGGATAGTAGATGATGGCAAGAAATTTATGGGCAGCACATGTACAAAGATTTCAAATAGCTTTGAAGCTATAAACTACTTTATAATGCGCATATATGATGATGACTTTTGTGCGGCAAATCACCTTTCTACTTTTAACTGCGATAAATTAAGCGAGATTATTCTTCTTTGCCGTGGAAGTGGTTCACTTATTCGAAATAAGATACATGAAAAAAGTGATAATGAATATAATTGCAAATCTCTAATTTTAACTGATTATGGGTACTATTATTTAGATCTAAGCATAAATATAGACCCCGCAAACAACAAAATAATCGGATACAATAACAACCATAAGCAAAAAATCTCAGAGGTAGAAGCAGCATTTTACACCAAACAAAGAGAATACATAACAATGTTTAAAATAAAGTCTCCTTTATCCGAATTCGATTTGGAAAAGAGTAAATTTGTAGAGGTCTTAGACTACAAGAATAAGGATACGGGTTTTTTGCATATCATATACAATAAGAATAACGATCACGTTTCTAGTAACAATTACTTTATGAACGGTGATATTTACGGCGTATTTTTTGTCACCAAGTCAAGTCAATTATTACTTATGAGCAATCATACAATTAACATTTCAAGGATGGAAGATGATCTACTCAGTTCTCCTTTAATGGATGATTTAAAATTAGTAGATAGGTATCAATTTGAACACCAAATACTCGAAAGTTTTATGAATAATTATGATTCGGATTTTGAAAACTTTATATATGACGGTGATGAATAAGCATATAATATTTATTAAAATAATTATAAATTTTACTTATGTTAACCCCTGTTCGTTTTTTTTAGAGAAGTTTTCAACATCAATTAAACGCACACATATAGGCGATATTCATCCTTTTCCACAGCTCAAGGCTAAATTGTATACAATTTTATTCACATGCACATGTGGAAAACTCAAAAGCCGCAACACCTTGCAAATTCAGTATGCATACGCTACTACTGAATTTGTCAATAGGAGTTATCCACATATTTTTTTTGGACTTATTCGTTTTTCTGTTCGACCACCAATAACATTCAAAGGAGGAGTAATATGCATACGATAAGACTATTTCAAGACGACGTATATTTAAAAAACGCCAAATCAAATGTAACTGAAATAAATGAAAATAAAGATAAAATCGACATTGTGTTAGATAAAACCATCTTCTTTCCTACTGGAGGAGGTCAAAGTTGCGATATCGGTACAATAGATAAATATCATGTAGTTGATGTGTATGAAGACGAAGAAAACTTAATCCATCACACAATTTTAGAGCCAGATTGTAACCTTACAATAAATACTGAGGTCGAAATAAAAATAGACTGGGATTTAAGATTTGAAAACATGCAAAGACACTGTGGTGAGCATATTTTATCAGGTATATTTCATAGGGAATACGGTGGAGTAAACCGAGGTTTTCATATGGGTGATGATTACATGACTATCGACATCAGTTTGGAGGATAATCTAAATTATACTGAAATAAACTGGGATATGTGTCTTAATGCAGAATCGTACGCTAACGAAATAATTTGGAAAAACGAACCAGTCAAAGTATTAAGATTTAACAGCTATGAACAAGCAAAAGATTTCCCTGTAAGAAAGCCATTAGAGTTAGATGAGGACATTTCTATAGTCTGCATTGGCTCCCTTGAAAATCCATCAGACAGCGTGGCTTGCTGTGGAACACACCCTGCTACCGCAGGGCAGGTAGGCTTTATAAAGATATATAAAGTGGAGTCCAACAAGGGCATGTATAGAATATATTTCGAGGCAGGTAAAAAAGCGCTTTTAGAATATGATAAAAGCTATGATGTTCTGACTAAGCTTACAAATCACTTCTCTGCAGGCATTAATGATGTAATGGATAAGATTAAAGCAAGAGAAGAAAAAAACAAGTCAGCTAGGGATAGAGCATACAGACTTGCAAAACATGTAGCTTCTTTAGAAGAATCAAAAATAAGGAAAGCTTTGTCTGGCCAGCCTACTGTATATAAGTTTGATATTTTAACCATTGATGAATTATTAGGTATCGGCCGAAACCTATCGGAAATGCTCACTTCCATATTATTCCTTGTGCATAATCCTACCAATACAGTGCTTCTATTTTCAAATGGAAAACCGGACTGTGGCAAGCTAGTTAAAGATAATGCCAATATATACGGAGGCAAGGGCGGTGGGCGTAAAGAATCAGCAAGAGCCATATTTCCAAAAGAAGAATATATCGATGTGTTTATAGATCTAATAGAAAAGCATTTGAGGTAAAGTATGTCATCAAGAAAACAGTTTATATTCGCGGTAATAGTATTTGGAACACTAGGACCATTTATCAGAAATATCACTTTGCCACCAGCTGAGCTAGCGCTATATAGGGCTATACTTGCTGCAGGTTTCTTATTACTGTATTTAGTTATAAAACGTACAGTCTTTGACTTTAGTCAGATAAAAAAAGAAATGCTTTTATTATTTTTATCTGGAATAGCCATGGCTTTTAATTGGATATTCTTATTTAAAGCCTTTAATCACACAACAGTATCTCTGGCAACTTTAAGTTATTATTTTGCACCAGTCCTAGTAATTTTAGTGTCTACCATCATATTTAAGGAATCAATAACAATTAAAAAGATTGTTTGTTTCATCGCATCTACAATAGGCTTAATTCTAATGACTAACATTGGAGAAAGTGGTGGAAGCCAGCTTATAGGCATTTTGTTTGGATTAACAGCAGCTTTCTTTTACGCTATAGTAATTCTATTTAATAAGTTCATTAAAAATGTGCCTGCTATACAAAAGACCCTTATACAATTCATTGCTGCTATAGTTATACTGCTACCTTACGTTCTAATTACTACTGGTATTAATATTACTTCTATTAATGGCACTGGCCTAATTAGTCTTCTTATAGTAGGCCTATTTCATACGGGATTCACTTACGTGCTTTTCTTTGGCTCAGTTAAAGATCTTACCGGTCACGAAGTTTCTATTTTAAGTTACCTGGATCCACTAGTAGCGGTTATAGTTTCTATTTTGGTTCTTAACGAAAGCATACTACCTATTCAGCTATTAGGTGGTGCTATGATTATAGGGTTCACACTTCTCAACGAGACAGGTAAAAATGATAAAATCTCCTCTTAATCAAATCCACTGATAGGCAGTGGGGTTTATTGTAAAAAAACAGAGGCTATTAATCACCTCTGCATATTTGTATACTACTCAGTTATGTCATACGGCTTTAAATCAGGGCTTACTATTAAATGAGCCTCTGTTGCTGCAACTACTTCTTCTAAAGTATAATCAGGATGTAATTCAGTAAGTACTAAACCTACTTTTGTAACTTCTATTACGCACATTTCTGTTACTATTATATTAACAACACCTAACGCTGTTAATGGAAGTGTACATTCTTTTAGAATCTTTGGCTTAGAAACACCAGTTTTTTTATTAAGCTGCTGATGAAGCATCGCAATAACTACTTCTCTAGCACCAGTTACTAGGTCCATAGCACCACCCATGCCTGCGTACATTTTGCCCGGGATAATCCAGTTAGCAAGGTTACCTTTTTCATCAACCTCCAAAGCACCAAGTACTGTAGCATCTACGTGCCCACCTCTTATTATGCCAAAAGATGTAGCACTATCAAAATAGTTTACTCTAGGTGATACTTTTACATAGCCTCCACCAGCATTAATAATTTCACTATCTTCTTCGCCTCTTTCACACGCACCTTCAAGTCCGGTAAAACCATTCTCCGATTGAAGTGTTATATGAACACCTTCAGGCAAGAAACTACTAACCATAGTAGGAAGACCTATTCCAAGGTTAGCTACATATCCGTCTTTAAATTCTTTCGCGCATCTCTTCGCGATTCTAATTTTTAAATCTGCCATGGCTTTTCCCCTTCCACTATCATATCAACTAGAACTCCTGAATGTTGGAAAGTATCAGGGTCTAATTCTCCTGCTTTAACTAATCTTTCCGTAGCTATAATATTATGATCAGCAGCACCTGCCATTAGATAGTTAAAATTTTTAGTTGTTTTATTGCAAAGGAAATTACCAAACTCATCGCAAACAGATGCTCTGCATAAAGAATAATCTGCGCGTAATGGTTTTTCCAATAAGTACATTTTTCCGTCTATTTCAATTTGCATCTTTCCTTCTGCTGCTATTGTACCAACCCCAGTTGGAGTAAGAACTCCACCTAATCCAAAGTTGTTTGCTCTGATTTTTTCTACTAAAGACCCTTGAGGAACTAAAGTACATTCCATGGTATCGTCTATGATACCTTGTCCAACTAGTGGAGTTAAACCTACATGAGAAGCAATTATATGGTCTATTACTCCTGCTTCTAATAGTTTCCCCGTACCACGTGGAGTATCATAATCGCTATACCAACCTCTTGGTAATCCACCGTCATTGCATATTACTGTGAGGTGTTTAACACCTTTTTCAATTATAGCATCCATTAGAATTTCAGGCGTACCTGTTCCCATAAATCCTGCTACCATGATAGTCATGCCGTCTTGTAACCCAGCAATTGCTTCTAGAGCAGTCCTTATTTTATTTGCCATCATGAGTCACCATACCCTTCCCCCATTTAATCTCTTTTGGAACTAAATCCTTACTCATATAAAGATTGATTTTTTTAAGTATAGCATTAATATTTCTCATCTGCAATAAAAAGTATAATGGTTAAGTCCTTTATTTTACATACAGATTAGAAAAGCAGCTTAATTATAAAAAACAGAGTAGAATAAATTCTACTCTGTTGATCCGACTTTAAGGGGTCACCTCATATTCGCCTCTATTTATTTTAGAATCTTTTTTAATATTATTCTGAAATATCATATGGCTTTAGATCGGGGCTTACTGTTAAGTGAGCTTCTGTTGCTGCAACTACATCTTCAACTGTAAAGTCATGATGTAATTCAGTAAGTAATAACCCTTCATCAGTAACTTTTATAACACACATTTCAGTTATGATTAAATCAACAACGCCAAGTGCAGTTACTGGGAGATTACATTCCTTTAAAATCTTAGGTTTAGACACGCCAGTCTTTTTGTTAAACTGCTGATGAAGCATTGTAATTATTACTTCCTTAGCTCCAACAACAAGATCCATCGCTCCGCCCATACCTGCATACATCTTGCCAGGGATAATCCAGTTAGCAAGATTTCCTTGTTCGTCAACCTGCATAGCTCCTAGAACTGTTGCATCTACGTGTCCACCTCTTATGATGCCAAAAGATGTAGCACTATCAAAATAGTTTACTCTAGGGGAAGCTTTTACATAGCCTCCTCCAGCATTTATTATCTCAACGTTTTCATCGCCTCTTTCAACAGAACCTTCAAGTCCCGTGAAACCATTCTCTGATTGAATTGTGATGTGAACACCTTCTGGTAAGAAACTACTAACCATAGTAGGAAGTCCTATTCCAAGGTTCGCTACGTATCCGTCTTTAAATTCTTTCGCGCATCTCTTTGCGATTCTTGTCTTTAAATCTGCCATGGTTTTTCTCCTTCCACAATCATATCAACTAAAACTCCGGAATGCTGGAAAGTATCCGGGTCTAATTCTCCAGCTTTAACTAATCTCTCAGTAGCCACTATATTATGATCTGCAGCTCCTGCCATTAGATAGTTATAGTTCTTAGTTGCTTTATTGCAAAGAAAATTACCAAAGTCATCACATATAGATGCTCTACAAAAAGAATAATCTGCGTGTAATGGTTTTTCTAGCAAATACATTTTTCCATCTATTTCGATTTGCATTTTCCCTTCAGCAGCTAATGTACCAACTCCTGTTGGGGTAAGAACTCCGCCTAAACCAAAGTTATCAGCTCTGATTTTTTCTGCTAAAGATCCTTGTGGCACTAAAGTACATTCCATAGTACCTGCTATAATACCTTTTCCTATCAGTGGATTTACACCTACATGAGACGCGATAATGTGATCTACAGCTCCCGCATCCAATAATTTACCTATTCCACGTGGAGTATCATACTCGTTATACCAACCTCTTGGTAATCCTCCATCATTGCCTATTACAGTAAGGTGTTTAACGCCTTTTTCTAAAATTGCATCCATTAGAATTTCAGGCGAACCTGTTCCTAAAAAGCCCGCTACCATGATGGTCATGCCGTCTTTAAGTCCGGCAATTGCTTCTTGAGCAGTCCTAATTTTCATTGTCATATTGAGTTACCTTTCCTTTTCATTTTTGCGAGGCTATACTCTGCCTCTTTTTACTATTTCAGTAATAATATACGAGCAAACATGTTCTGCATATGTGTGAGTTCCAAATCCTGCGTCATAACCTAGCTCTTGAGCTAGTTCATGTGAAACACGAGGACCTCCACATAGTAGTAACATCTTATCTCTAAGTCCTTCAGCTTCCATAAGTTCAGCCATCTCAGTTAAGTTCTGAATGTGAATATCTTTCTGAGTTACTGTCTGGGAAACTAGTATAGCATCAGCATTAATTTCCTTTGCTTTCGCAATTAATTCTTCGTTTGGTACCTGTGATCCCATATTAAGCGATACAACATTTTTAAATCTTTCTAGTCCGAAATGTCCATGGAATCCCTTCATATTAATTATGGCATCAATGCCTACTGTATGAGCATCAAATCCTGTTGTCGCACCAACGATTATAACATCTCTTTTGATATTATCTTCGATATACTGACCGCATTCATCTCTTTCCATAATGTCTGATTCAACTTTAGCAACATGAATGTTTGAATAATCAATTGTGTGCTGACATTTTCCGTAAACTACGAAGAATGTATATCCGCCACCCATATCATGAGAATAAACAACACTAGGTTCGTCGCATCCCATTTTTTTAACTAGCTGACGTGCAGCTTCGGTAGCTTCATCACCATAAGGAACTGGTAGTGTAAAAGCCATTTCAACCTGACCATCATTCATTGTGTCTCCGTAAGGCTTAACTTTTGTCAAATCTACGCTTGTATTAGCTGTTGTACAATTATCCATTATTTTGCACCTCCTAACATCAAAGTTATGAACGGATTAAAGTAGTAATCATCCTTAAGACATACACCCTCAAGTCCTTTACCACCTTCGTAAGGTCTTTTAATTCCAGCAAACTTGCCTTTTTCTATAGTTGAGAATAAACCTTCTTCTGCAATATCAGCAAGAAGTTTGTCAGCTTCAGAAAGTACAAATTGAGCTCTCTTTTGAATAATGCCATCTTCTTTAAATGTAACTTCGCTACCGATATCTCTAGCGTTATTAAAGATGTACTTTGCATTTTCAATAGATAAATATCTATCATGCATATGAGGTGTATGAATAGCCTCTGTAAGCATTCCTAGAAGCTGCAAAGACTGCCCTGACCATACTGCAATCAAGTTAAACAACGCATCCTGAACGTGACCTTTAAATATATTACCAGTCATGTATTTAGTAGGAGGCATGTATTTAAGTGAAGCGTTAGGGAATATTTCTCTCGCCATTATAGCCTGAGATAATTCATAAAGGAATCCATTCTCCATAGAAGGTTCCATTTCGAATGCATGTCCTAATCCCATTTGCCAGTCCTTAATGTTAGCAACTACAGCAAACTGTTCATTAATTAACTGTGACGCTAGTACTGTATGTGCTGATTCATAAGCATCGTCTGTAGTTAGGTAATTATCCTCACCCGAGTTAAATATTATATCGCAGTAACCGATAATAATTCTTGAGAAGTATTGATCAATTAATGTTCTCTGCATATTAATATCTCTAAATAAAATGCCGTATAAAGCATCGTTTAGCAGTACATCTAATCTTTCAAGAGCACCCATAGCAGCAATTTCTGCCATACATAATCCTGAGGAATAGTTACATAGTCTAATGTATCTGCCTACTTCTTCACCAGTCTCATCTAATGCTTCTCTCATTATTCTGAAGTTTTCTTGAGTAGCATATGTTCCACCAAAACCTTCTGTCGTAGGTCCATAAGGCACATAATCAAGTAATGACTGAGCAGTTGTCCTAATAACAGCGATTATATCAGCACCCTGCCTACCAGCAGCCTGTGCCTGAATTACGTCTTCGTAGATATTACCTGTAGCTACGATTACATAACAGTACGGCTGTTTTGATTCGCCAAGTCTTTCAAGGTATTCTGCTCTTGCATTTTTTTCTTTGTTGATTTCATTTAAAGATTCTTCGATAGCTGGCATAATTGCAGCTTCGGCATCTTTAGTGCTTCCAGTCTCTAATTTAGTGATCTCAAGCCCGCCACTTGACATCTTTTCCGCAATTTCTTGTGGAGTTAAACCAGTTTGTACAATAGCATTTCCGATCCAGTATGCTACCCCTCTCGGAAGGCCACCTGCCTCCTTGATCTGATCAACTACCACGTTAGGTAATGGAGTCTCTACATCATCTACTCCATCAATACCCAAAAGTCTAAGAATTGTTCTCTCAGTACTTACAGTAGTGTGTCTGTCGATAAAGTCCTGCATGCTACTTGCAATATGAGCAGCACTATTTCGGGCACTATCAACTACTTTTGGATCAAGATTTAATTTACTTTTCATCCTTTTTCTCCTTACTAATATATTCCTTCGCCCTCTCTATTATCTCGCTATTTATGCCAAGCATTTTAGCAATATTGAGAGCATCTTTAGGCACTTCTCCTTGGTTGTCTATAGGGTAAAGCCTATAGTCCATGTACTTTTGAATTATATCTATTCTTTCAAGCTTCTTCGCATAACGAATCTCGCTATTAAGCTTTTTAAAGTCTACATCCGCCAGCCCTCGAACTTGCATGTTCTTAATTCTGTGGTTATGCGTTACAGACTCAAAATGCGTTGTTATAAGTGCTATATATTCTCTTTCCAATAAATAATCAACAACGCTCTTTGTTAATGCTAAACCCTCAACTGGGTTTGTTCCACTTGCTATCTCATCAATTAATATCAGAGAGCGGCTTTTACTTCTATCAAATATCTGTTTTAGCTCTTCCATTTCGCTTCCGAAACTAGATAAGCCCCTAACTACTGATTGACTATCACCAATAAGTATTTGTATGTAATTGGATAAACCGATTTTAGCTTTTTGACAAGGCACAAAGAATCCATATTGTGCCATTATAGGTATTAGACCACTTAGCTTTAATGATATTGTCTTTCCGCCCATATTTGCCCCTGTTATACAAGTAACGCCTTTTTCAAGACTAATACTCACAGGACAAAAATCCACTTTTTTCTTATTTAATATATCTTCAACTTGTATGTGCCTGCCATCAACATATTCTATTATATGTTCTTCTACTATTTCAGGCTTTACACACTTATGTTTAATTGAATACTGGGCCTTGGCAATGTCAAAATCCATATCTCCAATCTTTTCACAATTTTCTAATAATAAATCCTTATATTTGGCAATTGTTCTAGATAGATTATCTC